>JBKHES010000022.1:0-23723 GCA_046540695.1 Desulfobacterales bacterium | reverse complement strand
TACTGACATGTCAGTACACAAACTCTTTCAAATAAACTTTTTGTACTTAACTGTCAAGATCCTTTAAAAAATTTTATGAAAACAGCAGGGGGCGGGTCCGGGGCTATAAACCGGGATTAAAAGATATATTTTAATCCCAGCATGACACGATTGCTTTCGTAGCTGTATTCAGGCAGGCTGGAATCGTTGTCAATACGGGTGTACTGCAGAAAGGCATCAAGGGGCTTGAATAGCTCGTATTCCCCCCGCGCGAGATAAGGACCCGGTCATCTTCGCGTTTTTCATCAGCAGGCGTGTTTTTGTCAGGATAATAGCTTTTCCTGTACTGGCCGTAAAAAACAAAAGCCAGTTCAGGGGAAACAAGAAAGTCAATTCCGGCATGCCGGATATTTTCCAGCTCACTTGTTTTGGGGTAAAGCTTTACAAGAAGATCCTGGACCAGGTCTTCTGCCTGCTCATTGCTTCCGGTCAGCCGGAAGGCTGTTTTATAAAGAGTGTTCAAGTAAGGGGTTACAAGGCGCCGGAAGGTATCTGCCTGGTTTTCGTTTTTATTCATGTATGACACGGTCATACTTCCGCAGGCAGAGATCTCGGTCAATTACGGGCTTAACCGGGTGCGCTTTCCGGCTCCGGTCCCCGCGGAAAACAGGATCCGCCCGCGAGTCACCCTGCTGGCTGCAGAGGACGTCGCGGGCGGAATCCAGCTTACCTGGCGCGTTATTATCGAAGTTGAAGGCAGCGAAAAACCTGCCTGTATTGCTGAAACCCTGTCAAGGCTGTATTTTCAATAGCCTTTTCTCTGGTGTTATTTTTTTGCCAGGCCGATTTTTTCAAGCACCTCCCGGATTTCATCCAGGATTTCCGGGTCATCTATTGTTGCGGGCGTGTTTACCTCCTGGCAGTCTGCCATCTTTCTTATTGTGCCGCGCAGGATCTTGCCGGATCGTGTCTTGGGGAGGCGTTTTACAACCGCCGCCTTTTTGAACGCCGCCACCGGACCTATCTGGTCGCGCACCTGCGCTACAACGTCTTTGATAATATCATTTTCGTCGCGCTCAACACCTGCGTTTAAAACCAGAAATCCGACAGGAACCTGGCCCTTGAGCTCGTCATGCACGCCGAGTACGGCCGCTTCTGCCACGTCGGGATGAGATGACAGCACTTCCTCCATTGCACCGGTGGAAAGCCTGTGCCCGGCCACGTTGATTATGTCATCGGTCCGGGCCATGACGTGAATATAGCCCTCTTCGTCTATCAATCCAGCATCAGCCGTCTTGTAATAGCCCGGATACTCCTTTAAGTATTCATCTATAAAACGCTGGTCATTTTCCCAGAGCGTGGGCAGGGAACCGGGAGGAAGCGGAAGCTTTACTGACAGTGCACCGATTTCCCCTCTCGGCATTTCCTGGTTGGAGGAATCCAGTGCGCGTACCTCCCAGCCTGGAACGGCCTTGGTGGGTGAACCGTACTTTACTGGGAACCTGTGCAGGCCCATGCAGTTTGCTGCTATGGCCCATCCGGTTTCAGTCTGCCACCAGTGATCTATGACAGGGACGTTAAGGTGTTTTTCAGACCACTGGATGGTTGCTGGATCTGCGCGTTCTCCGGCCAGAAAAAGAATTTCGAAATTGGAAAGGTCGTATTCCGACAGAAGCTTTGCCTGGGGGTCCTCGCGCCTGATGGCCCGGTATGCTGTGGGGGCCGTGAACATGCACTTGACCTTGTGCTCCGAGATAACCCTCCAGAAAACACCTGCATCAGGCGTGCCGACCGGTTTGCCCTCGAAGAGTACTGTGGTGCAGCCCTTAAACAAAGGCGCGTATACTATATAGGAATGTCCAACAACCCATCCCACATCTGATGCGGCCCACCAGACGTCATCCTCGTCTATGTCGTATATGGCCTTCATGCTCCATTTAAGAGCCACCACGTGACCGCCGTTGTCGCGTACAACTCCCTTGGGCTGGCCTGTGGTCCCCGAGGTGTAGAGGATATAAAGGGGGTCTGTTGCATCCACAGGCAGGCAGGGCTCGGGCGAGGCCTTTTTAACCGCTTCTTGCCAGTCCACATCCCTGCCTTCGGTTAGCTCTGCATGCTCCTGGGGTCTCTGGAAAATGATGCATGATTCAGGCTTTGATATAGACAGGCGGATGGCTTCGTCAAGGAGGGGCTTGTAGGGGATTACACGCTGGCCTTCAATACCGCAGGAAGCAGAGGCGATAACCTTCGGTCTTGCGTCATCTATCCTGGTGGCAAGTTCCTTTGCGGCAAAACCGCCGAAGACCACTGAGTGAATAGCCCCGATGCGCGCGCACGCAAGCATCGCCACGAGTGCTTCCGGAATCATGGGCATGTAGATGATAACACGGTCGCCTTTTTCAACGCCCATGTTCTTCAGGGCTCCTGCAAACGTGGCCACAATGTCCCGCAATTCGGCATAACTGTACTTTTTGATCGTACCCGTCACCGGGCTGTCATAAATCAGCGCGGTGCGTTCTCCCCGGCCCCGGTCGTCCACGTGGTAGTCCAGGGCGTTGTAGCAGGTGTTGATTTTACCACCTGTAAACCACCTGTAAATCGGTTTTGCGGAGTCATCAAGGACCTTGTCCCATTTTTTATACCAGTGACAGTCTTCCGCGATTTCACCCCAGAAGCCTTCCGGGTCCTGCATGGATCTTTGATAAGCGGCATCATAAGCGTTTGTCATAACACTACTCCTTCTTAAACGGGTTGTTGGGTTTGTATTGTCCTTAATGAGAACACAGACAATAACATATTCCAAAACAAAGTTAAAGTGGTTAAACCATGTTTTCAAGTTTTGTTAACGCATTTCGTGCATTGGTGGATATTATCTTAAAAATGGATATAGTATAACCCATGATACATGAAGCCAGAATCAGGCATTTTATTGCAGTGCCGCCTGCAGGCGGAAGATATGTGCTTTACTGGATGCAGCAGTCCCAGCGCACCCGCTTTAACCATGCCCTTGCATTTGCCTATGAAAAAGCAAAGCATCTCAGGCTGCCGCTTGTTGTGGGATTTGTTCTCACTCCTGATTTTCCGGAGGCGGGATTCAGGCATTACAAATTCATGCTAGAAGGCATTGCTGACTTAGACCACGAGTTCTCCCGGTTAAATATTGCGTTTATATTAAAAACCGGCGACATGATTGGCGGGGTAATTGAACTGGCAGATCAGGCGGCATGGGTTGTAACAGATGCGGGATACCTGAGAATCCAGCGCAGATGGCGCGAGCAGATGGCAGCCAGGCTTTATTGTCCGTTTACCGTGGTTGAAACAGATGTTGTGGTGCCCGTAGCTCATGCTTCAGACAGGGAGGAGTCCGCTGCCCGTACCCTGAGGCCTAAGCTCATGAAAAAGCTTGATTCTTTTCTCGATTCCGTGGAAATCCCGTTTTATCCTGAACCCGCCGTAAAGCGGCCTGATGATTTCTCCCGGCCGATTGACCCGGAAATGCTTGCCTGCAGAATAAAACCGGAAAATCAGCACGGGTCAGCAAAAATAAGTCACAAGGGTGGACAGAAAGCCGCAGTGCGAAGTCTTGAAAATTTTATAAATTACGGTCTGAAGGATTACGGAAAACTTGCCCGGGACCCTGCAGCAGACTGCAGGTCCGGCCTGAGTCCGTATCTGCATTTCGGGCAGATTTCGCCCGTGGAGATAATACGGCGGGTGCGGGACTCAAACGCTCCTGCTGAGGCAAAACAAGCCTTTGTCGAGCAGGTCCTGGTACGCCGCGAGCTTGCAGTGAATTTCGTTTATTACAATTCACAATACGATCAGTATGAGGGCGCGGTTCCGGCCTGGGCCCGCAGGAGCCTTGCTGACCATGAAAACGACATGCGGCCCTATGTTTATACCCCCGGCGAGCTCGAGGCTGGTCAAACCCATGACCCTTACTGGAATGCCGCCCAGGCGGAGATGGTAAACACAGGAACCATGCACAATTACATGCGCATGTACTGGGGCAAAAAGATCATCGAGTGGTCGCGTTCCCCCGCGGAGGCCTACAGCATAATGCTTGATCTAAACAACCGATGGCAGTTAGACGGCAGGGACCCCAACGGATTTGCAGGCGTTGCCTGGTGCTTCGGCCGCCACGACCGGCCCTGGAAAGAACGCCCCGTGTTCGGGAAAATCCGCTACATGAATGCAGCAGGCCTTGAGCGGAAATTCCGTATCTCTGAATACGTGGAAAGGAACATGCCGCATTATTAGCCACAGCAGAGCGGATACGAGAGTATCTTCGGTGCCCTGAGGTTTGAGGAAATAAAAATATATCCCGGTGCTGAGTACCTGTCAGGCCCCGGCCAGAATCTCACAGACATCCATGACCGCAATTTCGGATTCAAGGCCTTCCACCTTTACCGCGTCCTCTAGCATGGTCAGGCAGTTGGGGCAGGCCACCGCCAAAATGTCAGCCCCGGTCCCGCGGGCCTGTCTTGCCCTGATCCTTGCAGGGCTGTCAGGGCTTCCGCCCAGGAGATCTGTGTAGTAATTGCCTGACCCGCCACCGCAGCAAAGGGCGCTTTTGCGGCTGCGCTCCATTTCCGCAAGGTTTGCGCCTCCGATGGATTTCAGAATTTTCCTCGGCGAATTGTATTCATTGTTCCAGCGGCCCAGAAAGCAGGGGTCGTGAAAGGTTATCGTCCTGTTTTCAAGTTCGGGAGCCTTTAATCTGCCTTTTCCTATGAGCCGGGCAAGCAGCTGGGTGTAATGACAGACCTCGAAATCGCCCCCGTGTTTGGGATAAGTATTTTTAAAGGCGTTATATGCGTGCGGCGAAAGCGTGATTATTTTTTTGACGCCTGCCTGTTTGAACCTGGATATGTTTTTTTCAGCAAGCATTTCAGCCAGGCCGTCTTCGCCGAGAAGTGCGGCTTCGTTTCCGTCGTCTGTCTCGTCGTTTCCAAGAACACCGAATGACACCCCCGCTTTTTGCAGAATCTCTGCAAGGGCCCTTGCAGCAGACTGCGCGCGGGTGTCAAAGCTTCCCTCGCTTCCCACGTAATAAAGATATTCCTGGCCGTCAAAGGGTTCAACTGAGAGACCTTCCATCCATCCGCTCCGTTTTTTTGCTGAAAGGCCGTAGGGGTTTCCGTGCAATTGGATGTTTTCAAGGAACTTTCTCACTGTTTGGGGCACCAGTCCCTGGTCCACCATGATGTTTCTGGCTGCTGTTACCATGTTGACAATTTCATCTGAAAAAGAAAGCGGGCATTTTTCCTCGCAGTTTTTGCAGGATGCGCAGGAATACACTATATCGGCCAGGTGCGGAGACCAGTCCATCTCGCCCGTGACCCAGGCCCGTATCAGCCAGAGCCTGCCGCCGTTTGAATAGCTCTCCAGGCGGTATCTGGCATAAGACGGGCAGTTGTCCACGTCCTGCCAGTCAAGCGGGAATTTGCAGTAGCCGCAGCGAAAACATCGATGGATGATATCCATGTATTTGTAGTCTGTCTGCTCCATCAGGCCACCTCCCAGTTTCCGGGGTTCATAATGCCGTTGGGGTCCATCATGTCCTTGACCTTTTTCATTATCTGCAGCGTGTTTGGATCCATCCGGTCCATTAGAAGCTTTTGCCCGAACACTGCGGGCTTCCACAGGGTACCCCCGAGTTCGAGCACCACCTCGTCTGTCTCGTGAAGGGCTTGGCGCGCGTGTTTGACCGTGTCCTCGTCAGCCCTGTTAAAGGCGTAGGTAAATGAAAACATCATGCCGTGGCCTGCGCCTATAACCCTTCCCAGAACCGTGTAGGGGATTCCGTGCCTGGCTGATATCTCAACCCCCCTTCGGTAACACTCAGGATATGCTGAAACCGGCACTATGGAGCCCACGTATTCGAATCCACCGCCTTTTCTCCAGTCAGAGGTTTTGCTCACAACAGGCCTTTCTATATCCTGGCCTGCAGCACCGATTCCGCCTGTGCCTTCCTGTATGTATTTTGAAAGCCTGTAGTCGAATATGAACTGGCGCTTGAATTCAAGCTCCTCGCGATAGTCCCCGGTAACGTTGATAAGGATGTAGTGCAGCCTGTTAAAGGGCGGCGGGATTTCCTGGCTGACAACCACTATGTCTTCTGCAAGACCTGTATGCGTGATTTCATAAAGAATTTCAGGGACAAGCTCCTCGTTTTCCACAACGAATACGTCCTGCTCCCGAATTTTTTTGCACGGAAACAGCCTGAGCGAGACCTTTGTGATAATTCCGGTGCTGCCACTCCAGCCCATAAAAAGGTTCACGTCGGGAAGAGGGTGCATGGTGTACCAGTCGTTACCAAGCGCGCAGGAGCCGAACCTGCATATCTCCCCTGTGGGAAGCACCACCTCCATGCCGTTTATCATGTCGGAGTTGAACCCGTATGGGTGAGCAAGATCGCCCTGGCCGTGTATTGCAAGGTTGCCTCCTATTGTGGCCGCAGGAGGTGCGCCAGGCTCGGAATGCATAAGGTGAGGTGCGTTTTTGTGCAGACAGGAGGTTATCTTGCCGTGCGAAACCCCGGCTTCGGCAATCATGTAGCGGCTTTTTTCATTTAACTCCAGGATCCGGTCCATTCGTTTTAAATCAAGTTCGATTCCGCCTTTAAGGGGCAGGGCAAGACCGGCAAGTGACAAGCCCCCGCCAAGGGGCACCACCGCCACCTGGTGCTCGTTTGCCATTTTTACTATGCTGCTCACCTCCTGGGCGGTTTTCGGGGCAGCCACGTAGTCAGGCCATTGAGGCTCTGATGTTCCGAGATCCTTGGAATAGGTAAACAGTTCTTCCTTCCTGTCCGAGACGTATTCTTCGCCGACGATTCCTGCAAGCGCCCTGTATATCGAGTCCATGTTCATACCTCCCTTACGCGGGTAATTCCCTGATTGCCATTCTGCAAAGATCGCTCATCCATATGGGCATTATTCCGTGTTCAGCCACCTGTTTTCCCATTGTCTGCATGCATGCGGGGCAGTTGAAAATGCAGAGCTGGGCGCCCGCCTGCTTCATGTCCTCTATGTTTTTATTCTGCTGATCCAGGCAGAACCTGCGGCTGCCCTCCTTTTTCTGGGAAATTATGGTGCTTCCGCAGCAAAGGGCGTTTTCATCCTCGTATTTGCGCGAAACATGCTCCACGCCGACCATTTCAAATATTCCGTCAACAAATCCGTGGGCGTCAGGCGAGAGTCTTGAGGAGCACGGGCGCTGGTAGGCCACCTTGTAGTTCAGGGGCTGTATATCGCTTTTGAGCTCGCTTAAGCGGTTGTATAAATGCTCAAACAGGTGAATGGATCGAAACGGCACCTCGATACCGAAAGCCGGGGCATATGACGTGTATGTGCCGTAGCATTCGTCATGGAAATGAACAACCTCGGTTGGCTTGTATGCCTCTATGGTTTCAATGACCCCTGGCAGCCGCTGGTTGATCACGGAGATTCTTGCAAAATGAAGATACATGAGCTGGCAGAAAAAATGATGCATTTTCCTGCTGTCAGTTGATATAAGGGTAAGGCCTTCGAAAAGCCTGCCCCGGGCCATGCGGGAAAGAGGGCTGAAAACGCCCATGTTTAATACCGGGCCGTTTATCTCCTCTATTTCCGGCTCTCCCCTGAAGGGGATACCCACCTGTACGCCCTGCTTAACGATGGGAGCAGGCAGCGGGTCTATGCCCAGTTCCTCCTGTCGGCTGACTATAAGATAGAACGGGTGGTTGCCTGCGGGGCAGTATTCCTCGCATGCATAGCAGGTCCGGCAGTCGTGCAGAACCCGGGATTCCTCCCGGTTTATTATTTTTTGGATTTCCTCTCCTGCCTGTTTTTCATCCAGGTCCATGTACTGGCACCTGGTAAGGCAGTCACGGGTTTCACATGCAAGGCAAATGTTTTGGTCAAAATCGAGCAGCGACATTGAAAGCCTCCTGACTTATGCTTTGAACATTGTTCATTTTAAGGCGTGACTTTCAGGAACAAGCTGATTTAAGATATACCACTATCTGAGGTTTTTTTCAATACGGACTGCCTGGCTGCAGGCAGCAGGCGGGTTTGCCGGCGTTTTGCCGGTCAGGGGCCGGCAAAACGCCGGCCCCTGCCGCAGGCATGGAGCAGGGTGTCTTGTTTGTTATATATTTTGAATAGCTCACACAGCCCGAAAAAACGTCCCGGCGAGTATTTATACAGCCCTGCTCACTTTCACGAAGTTTTCCTGATACGCCAGGGCTCCTCCTGCGGGATCCCATTTTTTAAGGGTCCCTGACATGAAGTGGTGATCCGCCAGCCCCTTGCCGTAAGCCCGGCTTTCAACTGGCAGCCTGTGACCGAAGCCGTGGATCACGAAAATTGCCTCAGGATGAATGAACTCTGTGACCTTTGCGGTGATCTGCTCCGTGTATCCGTTCTGGGACACGTTGACCAGATCGCCGTCTGAAATTCCCAGTTTTTCCGCAGGTTCCTCATTGATCCAAAGTACGTTTTCCGCCATGAGTTCATTGAGGGCAGGGTTGTTGACCGTGTGTCCCTGGGTGTGAAGTGCGCAGCGACCGAAGGTGATTCTGAACTGGCCCTCCGGCGGTCTTTCAGGAGCTTCGTAGGGTTTTAAAGACTGCAGCCCCTGGTCCTCGAGCTTCTTTGATATTATCTCGATCCTGCCGCTTTCGGTTCCGAATTTCAGTTCTTCGCGGTTTCTGTATATAGGCTTGTCAGCCAGGTTCACAACACCGGTTTTATTGAAATCCTCTATGGAAACCCCGGTTCCTTCAAGCTGGAAGTTCCAGATGTCTTCTATGCTTTGGTAATCCAGCTCTTTTATGCCCATCCTGCGGGCAAGACCGGCAAATATTTCCCAGTCAGCCTTTGTATCGAATCTGGGTTCCAGGGCGCGCCTGCGCATGAAAAAGTAGGGATAAAGAAAGTTCTTGGCAGCGAGTACATTTTCCCGTTCCAGGTAGGGAGACATGGGAAGAACTACGTCTGCGTACCAGGCGGTATCACACCAGGTAAAGGTGATTGAAACCAGAAGGTCCAGGTTGTCGAAAATCTCCTTTAACCGGTCGGGCTCCGGATAACCCATCAAGGGGTCATGCCTGAAGGCTATGTATGCCTTGACAGGGTAGGGATCGCCTGTTTCCATGGCTTCATAAAGCAGGTGTGCAAGGCCCGGGCCCTGCTCGAACTGGGGATATTTCCAGCCGACCCCGTCGGCGCGCTTTTCCTTCGGCTTTTCAAACAGGTCCTGGAATGCTTTCAGGCCTGATCGTCCCACGTCCTTGGGCTTGTTTACAAATGCAAGCCCGCCCTTGGCACCCACGGACCCGAGAAGGGCGTTTATTATGTAGATTGAGCGGCAGAGATAAAACGTTGTCTGGTAGCGGGCCATCATCCAGCCTGGATGCCAGACTACGTTGGGGGCGTCCTTGGCGAGCTGTGCGGCAAACCGCGAGATCTCCCTGGCCGGGATTCCGGTTTCTTCTTCAGCCCATTGGGGTGTATAGTCGCGCACGAAGGTCTTTAAGGCTTCAATGTCCTGAATGTATTTTCGTGCGTAGTCCTTGTCATACAGACCGTTTGCCAGAAGTTCATGGATCACCGCCAGGTTGAAGGCATAGTCGCTTCCCGGCCTGATCATGAAAAACCGGTCCGCCTTTGATGCGGAAACATTGGCCCTTATGTCTATCACGGTGAGTTTGCATCCGTTCTGCATTGCATCTGTAAGGTCGTTTACCTCAGCAACGCTTATGGACTCGAATATATTGCGAAGCTGCAGCACAACGTGTTTGGCGTTTCTCAGGTCATAAACCACTCCCTTGCGGCCCATGCCCATTAGTGACTGGGCTGAATGCTGAACGTTTCTGGCGCATGAGCTGTCATGGTTGACGTAGTTGGGAGAACCGAGCCCCCTTAGAAAGGCCCTGTGAAAATCCCTGAAAGGCCCGCCCCTGTCAGACAGTGCAACCCCACGTGCTCCGTGTTCATCCACCACGGCCTGCAGCTTCTCGGCCACGTGGTTCAGTGCCTCTTCCCAGGTTGCAGTGCGCCATTTACCCTCGCCCCTTTTTCCTTCACGGATCATGGGCTGTCTTATCCGCTCGTTGTCCTCGATCAGTGCTTTTCCGGCGACACCGCGGGGGCACAGCGAGTCCTTCATGCCGGGAACATTTGGATTTCCGTGTAAAAAGTTGATTGAACCGTCTTCCACTTCGGCCACCATGGGGCATCTGACGGTGCACATACCGCAGATGCTGTAAATTTGCTCTGCCGCCATATATCGGACCTCCCTTATGCAGGTAATTGATGTGATGAAAAGTTTTATGAGTTAAACAGGATAGTGCGTACCGATCCCATGTGGATTATTTTAAATAAACTTCCATGCAAACTTTGTTCCAGTGGTTGTTAAATCGCAACTATATTATGATTACAACAAAACGACTGCAATTCCAACTAAATATTGCGCAAAAAAAATATATCACCGAAATAAAAAATTTGCATCCATTTTTGCATATTCTCCTCCTGGTCCTTCACGGTAAGTAGCCAAAACCCTGCCGGCAATTCCCGGATGTCCAGGCTCTTTTCCTTTCACGAAAAATTTCCTGAACCTCGAACGAGGGGTTGACCCGAGGCGGACATTTTGTTTAACTATAAGACCGGTTTAAAAATAAATAAAGCAAAACGTAAAGAAACACCCATGCAGACATCCACCACCGATCGGGAAATAGACATTTCGCTGACCTCAAAACAGACCAGGCACGTAAAGCCGGGCCTTCATCTTCAGCAGACTGCTTACTGGGGCAGGCTTAAAAAACATCAGGGCAGGCAGGCCAGGGCTTTTGACATTAAAGCCGGAAAACAGCAGCCGTATCACGGAGATATGCTGGTGGTGATGCGTTCCATAGGCCATGACTCATGCATGGCCTACGTTCCGTTCGGCCCCGAGCTGCTGCCGGAAGGCACGCGGCGCGGCCCCTGGCTGGAAAAGCTGTCCGAGGAGCTCAGGCCCGGACTTCCTGGAAACTGCGTTTTTATCCGTTATGACCTGCCGTGGCAGTCTCCCTGGGTTTACGAGCCGGATCGCTACACCGCAGACAATCAATGGAAAGGTGCCCCCAAGGCCAGGGTCCAGGAAATGCGCATGAATTTTGACACGGAACACTGGAACTTAAGAAAAGCACCAACGGACCTGCTTCCGCCGGATACCGTGATGGTGGATGTTACGCCGGACAGGGACGGGATACTTAAGCGAATGAAACCAAAGACCCGCTACAACATCCGCCTGGCGGCTAAAAAGGGCGTCCGGGTTTATGATGCGGGAATTGAAGGGCTGCCTGCATGGTACGAGCTCTACCGCCGGACGGCCGCAAGACACGGAATGAGCCTGAATGACATGCAGTATTTTGAATCCGTGTTCCGGGTCAGAAATCGCGACGTGGATTCGCCTGCAAGCGTACGCCTTCTGCTTGCCGAATGCGGGGGCATACCCGTGGCTGGTATTATTCTTGCGATTTCCGGTGCCAGGGCAACTTATCTTTACGGAGCGTCATCGTGGGAGCACAGAAACCTGATGGCCCCTTATGCCGTTCAATGGGAGGCTATCTCCCGTGCCCACAAGGCCGGATGCAGTGAATACGATCTTTTCGGGGTATCCCCGACCCCGGATCCGGTGCATCCAATGTACGGGCTCTACAGATTTAAGGCGGGATTCGGGGGATTTATGCTCCACCGCCACGGCTGCTGGGATTATCCCCTGGACGAAGAGGCCTATGAGGTCTATCGTACATCAGAAATGGCAGGCAACGGATTTCTGGAAGGATAAAAACAGAAAAAACCGGCCTTCAGTCCATCCACATCTCAAGGAAAGGAAATCAGCACATGAAATCCAGAATTATTTTGCCGCTCGTGCTTGTCGCGTTTTTTGTTTCAGGATGCGGTTCCGCGCGCTGGCAGGAAAGTGAAATTTCCGATGAGGACGGGGTTTCCGTAAAGCTTCAGCAGAGGGTAGAAGACAACCGCCCGGTGGAGCTAAATTACAATCATCCCGCTGATATTGACCCTGATGTGCTGGAAAGGTTTTTGCGTGATCTGGAGTATGCTCACAAGTCCGGAATTCTCGGAGGGGTGGATCGGAGCCCTGTTTTCCAGGACCATGAAATCCAAAGGCTTGCACCCTCGGTTTCCAGGGCGCTTGAAAAAGCCGATTCCTCCAGGCGCGTATATTTCACGTCATTTAATTACGGCAGGGAGTTTTTATTCAAAAAACGGCGGATCACCCGGGGAGTTGTATTCGTGGACGAGGAGGATAAATTAAACATAGCCTTTTCATGGATAAATGAGCCTGTAAACCTGGATGACAAGCCGGAGACCGCCGGCGAGAGCGGAAGACGGGAAGCCGTTGAAATAGTAAATTCCTCAAAGAGCCTTTCTGCAGATGTCGACTACGCGGCCACTGCGGAGCTTGAAAACGGAAAATCCGCTCCCATGTGGATAAAGGCGGATATGGACGGTCTCATGGATGCTGCAAAAGACACCGGCGGGCCTGAAAAACGGCAGGAGGACGAACCCGCACAGGACAAGGACTCCCCGGCAGAGGAGCCTGAAAAGACGCCTGACAAGGAAGTTGAAAGCAGCAGGGACGAAGTCCGCAGCCGACTTGAATACCTAAAGGAACTCTACGAAGATGACCTGATCACGGAGCCTGAATACGAGTCCCAGAGAAAGCGGATTCTCGAGGATCTTGCTCAATAAGGATATCTGTTTTTGGACTCCAGTATCCGCGATACTGACCCGGCTGCACGTTCAAGCAGATCAGGGTCTGTAAGCCCCGAAAGAAGGTTTTCAAGGGCAGCCTCGGCTTTTTCGGGGCTCTGGCAGATAAGGGCCATGTCGATTTCAGCTTCAAGTATCCTGGAGGCGGCCTCAGGTATAGTGTAGTGATTTGCTATGGCACCCATTTCAAGGTCGTCTGTGATCACAAGCCCTCCATAGCCCATGCGGCCCCGGAGGAGATCTTTGGCAATCCGCGTGGAAAGGCTTGCGGGCCACCTGCTGTCAAGTGCGGTATAGCGTATATGAGACAGCATGATCCCTGCACTGCCGGCCAGGATTGCATGATTGAACGGCACCAGGTCCCGGCTTTTAAGTTGCCCGAAGGAGGTGTCAAGTTCAGGAAGATCCAGGTGTGAATCCGTGACAGTGCGGCCTATGCCGGGAAAATGCTTTGCCACGGCCATAACGCCGTTTTTCTGCATCCCTTCTATCACCGCAGCCCCGGATTCAGCAACCCGCCAGGGGTCGGATCCGAAGCATCTGCCTACCATGACGCTTTTGCCCCCGGGGTCTGCCACGTCCATGACAGGCGCCATGTTCATGCTGATTCTGACAGAGGCGAGTTCAGAGGCCGTGATTGCTGCATATTCCCCGGCCTGCGCAGGACCGTTTATTTCAGCTGCCGCCGGGGGCTCGAAAAATTCCGGCGCCCTGAGCCTTGCCACTGATCCGCCCTCCTGGTCCACGGCGATTATGGGTTCAGGCTGCCCGCAGGAGCAGGCGTAAGCGCGTGCATCCCTGCACAGCCCGGCAAGCTGGTCCCGGTTTTCTATGTTGCGGGAAAAAAGTATGATTCCGCCCACGCAGACGGTGTCTATAAGGTATTTGAGCTCAGGGTTAAGGCCGGTGCCTGAAAAGCCGGCCATGATGCGCTGGCCCGCCATCTGGCGCAGGGTGAGTTCTGAAGGCTTCATTTTCGGGTAACCGGATCGATAACCGCGCATTTATTTGAGGCCGGGTCGCTTACGGTACAGCTGAAATTGTCAATTTCCGCAATGAGGATCTGCTTTATTTCCATGGCATGAATCCCCCGGGCTGAAAAGGTCTGTCCGGTTTGTTTCATGCCGGGGAACTGCGCTTTTTCACTGCAGGCTCATACGTGCACAGGGGCTCTTCTTCAAGCAGGTCTCCGGTGGCCTCGTAGGCCCTGGCCCTGCAGCCGCCGCAGACCTTCTTGTATTCGCAGGCCCCGCACTTTCCTTTGAGCCTGTCAAAATCCCGCAGTGACTGAAATACTTCGGAATTCCGCCAGATGTCTGCAAACGATTCCCTTGTAACATCCCCGCAGTTGACATCCAGAAATCCGCACGGCTGTACAACTCCCCTGTGGGATACAAAACAAAAGCTGGTGCCCCCGAGGCAGCCCCTGGTTACGGCATCCATGCCGTGGGTCTGAAAAGTCACGCTTTTTCCCTCCTGCCTGGCGCGCTGGCGCAGGATCCTGTAGTAATGGGGAGCGCAGGTGGCCTTTAGCTGAAGGTTTGTTTTGTCTTTCTGGTCGTAGAACCAGTTGAGCGTTTCCTCGTATTCCCGGGCGGTAATTCCCTGGTCAACAATGTATTTTCCCCTGCCGGTTGGCACAAGGAGAAATATGTGCAGCGCCACAGCGCCGAGTTTTTCCGCAAGTTTAAAAATCTTCGGTATTTCGCCGCTGTTTAGTTTGGTGATAGTGGTGTTTACCTGAAATTCTATGCCTGCTGCCCTTGCTGTTTCTATTCCCGCAATTGCAGCGTCAAAGGCGCCGGAAACACCGCGGAAGCCGTCGTGGGTTTCCGCTGATGCCCCGTCCAGGCTTACGCTTATGCGCTGTATGCCGGATTCCGACATTTTTTCTGCAGTCTGCCTGTCTATCAGGGTTCCGTTGGGAGCCATTACCATTCGCAGGCCGAGCTTTGTTCCGTATGAAGCGATATCAAAAATATCCTCCCGCAAAAGCGGCTCTCCGCCGGTGAGAATTACTATGGGCCGGCCTGCTTCAGCTATCTGATCCAAAAGCCGGAATGAGGCCCGGGTATCAAGTTCGCCCGTGTAAGGCCCGCATGTGGCAGAAGCCCTGCAGTGAACGCATGACAGGTTGCAGTTGCGGGTGGTCTCCCAGGCCACAAGCCGCAGGTTGCCCGGGCCGCTTGGGTTGTCTGGAGTTCCCGTGGATTCAGGATGGCCGCTTTCATTATTTTTCACGAAAAACCTCTTTGTCGTTCAATATAAATTCAGCCGGAATTGAGTTGCCGTGCCGCCTGCATGGCAAAATAGGTCAAAATCATGTCTGCACCCGCCCTTTTTATTGCAGTGAGCATCTCCATGGAAACCGCGGCGCCGTCAAGCCAGCCCATCTTGTCCGCAGCCTGGATCATTGCGTATTCGCCGCTGACATTGTAGGCCGCCACAGGCAGATCGATTTCCTCTTTGATCCGGCTGATAATGTCGAGATAGGGCAGGGCGGGCTTGACCATTATGATGTCCGCCCCCTCTGCCACGTCAAGTGTGGCCTCCCTTACAGCCTCAAGTGAGTTGGCAGGGTCCATCTGGTATGTTCTTCTGTCTCCGAACTGCGGAGACGAATGCGCCGCCTCACGGAAAGGCCCGTAAAAAGCCGAGCAGTATTTTGCAGCATATGACATGACGGCAACATTGGTGAAATCGTTTTCATCAAGCATTTCCCGGATAAATCCCACCCTGCCGTCCATCATGTCGGACGGTGCCACCATGTCCGCGCCGGCCTCGGCATGAGATACAGCCGTGCGGGCAAGCAGGTCCAGGCTTCCGTCGTTGTCTATTTCTCCCTTTTCCACCATTCCGCAGTGACCATGATCCGTGTACTGACACAAGCACACATCTGTAATAACGGAAATATCAGGACACTTGTTTTTTACTTCTCGCACTGTTTTCTGAACGATTCCGTCCTTGGAATAAGCGCCCGTGCCCAGAGGATCCTTGCTGTCCGGAAGGCCGAAGATGACAACCGCGGGCAGGCCCAGGCCGGCCGCCTCTTTTGCTGTTTTTACCACGTTGTCCACGGATAGGTGGTATTGCCCCGGCATTGAAGCAATGGGTTCTTTTACGTCCCTGCCGCTGACGGCAAACAGGGGCATTATCAGATTGTCCACGCTGAGGCGGGTTTCGCGTATCATCCTCCGGAAAGCCTCGTTCTTCCTCATGCGCCTGGGTCTGTAGTCAGGAAACTGCATGGCTTAGTCCTTGCTCGGTTCTGGTTGAAAATGCTATTTTTGCCCGATTTCCTCGTCTGTCAGGTAGCAGGCCGGGTCAGGCGCCCATATGTCTCCGGTTACCGCTTCTGCTCGCACCCGGAAGTTGCCGCCGCAGATATCAAGCCACCTGCAGCCGGCGCATCTGCCCGTGACGTGTTTTTTCTTTTCCTTGAGCTTTGCAAGGAGGGGATCTGCAGAAGTATCTGTCCAGATCTCTGAAAACGGTCTCTGCCTTACGTTTCCGAAACTGTGATGCCGCCAGAACTGGTCAGCGTGAACCTCTCCGTCCCAGCTTACACATCCTATGCCGCGTCCAGAATTGTTGCCTTCATTCATCTGCAAAAGCTCTAAGACCTCACGGGCGCGCTCGGGATTTTCCCGTTTCATGCGCATGTATACGTACGGGCCGTCAGCATGGTTGTCCACCGTAAGGACCTCTTTGGGCTTTCCCCTGTCGTGCAGATCCCTGGTGCGGTCCATGATGAGATCCACAATCCTGCGGGTTTCCTCATGTGAGACATCGTCGTTTATAAGGCTGGAGCCGCGGCCTGCATACACCAGGTGATAAAAGCAGATCCTGGGGACCTCCTTTTCCTCCAAAAGGTCGAATAATCCTGGGACCTCGTCGGCATTGAACCTGTTTATTGTAAAGCGCAGGCCGACTTTTATTCCCGCTGCCTTGCAGTTTTCAATGCCCTTCATTGCCATGTCGAATGCGCCGTCCACCCCGCGGAACCGATCGTTTATCTTCTGATTGCCGTCCAGGCTTATGCCCACGTAGGATAGACCTATGTCCTTTAAGACTTTTGCAGTCTTGGAGTCGATCAGCGTGCCGTTGGTGGAAATCACTGCCCGCATGCCCTTATTGACAGCGTATTCTGCAAGTTCGGGCAGATCCGGGCGCATCAGGGGCTCTCCGCCGGAAAACAAAAGCACGGGGACGCCCATGTGTGCAAGATCGTCTATCAGGGCTTTCCCCTCTTTGGTGGAAAGCTCGTTTTCCTGCTTGCCTGCCTTTGCGTGTGCGTAGCAGTGAATGCATTTGAGATTACACCTGCGGGTGACATTCCATACCACCACGGGGCGTTTGTCAGCTGAAAACTGCAGCAGGTGTGAGGGCATGTCCCCTGACTTGCGGCCGTATCGCAGCGCATCGGACGGTTCAACTGTGCCGCAGTAAAGCTTTGAAATCCCGATCATTTAATCCTCGTCTGATTAGCGCCGGACAGGGTCCTCGTCGAAATCCGGCGTGATGTTGTGCCGGGCGAATTCGGTTTTTATAAGGTTTTCAAGGAAAGCCTCAGGCTGCTCCAGCGCGTATTTTGATATGAAAAAGCGGTTTTTTCCTGTTTTGTCCCGTATCAGTTTAAGCCCGTATTCGAAATCATCGGAAATCTTACGATAGATCTGATCTATATTCAATGATAGAGTTGCCATCTTCTCCGCGATGAAATCAATTGCGTCTTCTTCCAGAACCAGGTTGAGATCATGCCTGTTATAGAAGTTGATCTCTATTTTCTTGATAATGTCGTAGTGGTTTTTGATCCTGGAAATGGCAGTGCCGATTTCCACAACGTTTGCCCAGTAGAAGTCTGCAATCCGTTCTATACGGTATTGGGAAAGCGGCAGACCGTAATTTTCCGAAAGCATCTTGCGGTTATTGGTTAAGTAGTCAATCAGATAGCTGCGATTTTGCTCCTGAATGAGTGCAAAGGCTTCCTCCCGCTTGGTTTTGTCATGTCCGGGATTCAGTTTTTCAATGGTCTTGCCCGGATTTTCTATTGTTTCCGCTGTTACGGGAAAACGCCTTACATTCATGGACGGCAGCCGGGTTTCAAACGGGATTAGGGCCTGTTCGATAACGCTTACAAGGCCCCTGGCGCCTGTGTTTTCCTCGTATGCCCTTTGTGCCAGCAGCTCCAGGGCATCGTCTGAAAACCGCACGTCAATGCCGTAGGTGGCGAAATCCAGGCGCTTGCTCAGTATAATCGGGTTGTTGGGGTTTTTCAGGATATCGAAAAGATCCTGCTTTGAAAGCCGCTCGAAAACCGATCTTACAGGCAGCCTGCCGATGAACTCGGATTCAAAACCGTATTCAACCAGGTCTTCTGCCTTTACCTGCTGAAGAGTGGCTTCTTCATAACGGTTCTCGTTGATTTTCGCCCCGAATCCTATTGAACTGTCAGTGGTGCGTTCTCTCACGATTTCAGGCAGTTCGGAAAATGCTCCGCTGACAATAAACAGTATGTTCCTTGTGTTGATAGAGCGCTTTTCACGCTTACCTGTTTTCCGGAACTGTTCCACTTCCTGTATCATGGAGATGGGATCGTTTTGAGCCTTCATCTCCACATCAGTTTCCTCCATGGGCTTTAAAAGGGCCCGCTGCACGCCCGCACGTGAAACATCTGCACCGTAATGCTGCTTGCTGCCGGCAATCTTGTCGATTTCGTCAATATAGACTATCCCGTACTGGGCCATTTCTATATCGTTGTCGCTTTCCCGCACCAGTTCGCGGACCATGTCTTCCACGTCTCCGCCCACGTAACCGGTTTCGCTGAACTTGGTGGCATCAGCCTTTACAAAGGGAACCCCGATTTTCTTTGCAATAAGCTTTATCATGTAGGTTTTGCCAACGCCTGTGGGGCCTATCATGATAATGTTGTTTTTTATCCTCCCCTCGAACTCATCTTTGTTTCCGGAAGATTCCTGGTGCTGGATCCGGTTGAAATGAGTACAGATCTTTGTTGACAGGATCCGTTTTGCCTGATCCTGCCTTATTATGTACTGGTCGAGATGGGCGATTAATTCCTCGGGCCTCAGGCTGAAATCGACCTTGTGCTCATAGCTGCCGCCTTCAGCCTCGTCTCCTGATGCTTCCTCGTCAGGCATTACTATGGGAGAGACAACCTTTACCCTGTTGCCGTATTTTTTTGTCAGAAAATCCGATATTTCTTTTTCGATTTCCTGAGGGTTCGGAATATTCATATCTTTGGTATTCATAACGCCTCTATGTCTTGAAAATATTGTTTTTCCGGCTGTGTCAGTGCTTATAAAATAATCACTTGAAGGGCAAATGCAAGAGCAGAGCAATTTTGTACGCGGGCACGCCGCATTAACGGAAAACCTGTATATAAAATAAATTGGATTGGACAAACCCAACCACGTTTCTTATAATAAACAAAGATTGCTTATCTGATAAAAACAAAACCAAGGAGGGAAGCCATGAGTGAAAGTGTTTACAAATTCATCGAGCTGGTTGGCACAAGCAAGACATCATGGGAGGATGCCGTGAAAAATGCAGTGGAGACAGCCTCCAAATCAGTGCGCGACACACGCGTTGCTGAAGTAAAGGACCTTGATGTAAAAATAGAAGATGGCAAAGTGGTGTTGTTTCGGGCAGTTGTAAAACTATCCTTCAAGTATAAGACAGAGTAACAGGCTTAAAAATTTTGATTTTATTGACAAATTGTACCTATTTCGTCGATAGGTACAATTTGTCAATATCTGCATGCCTTTCTTCAGCCGCGCGCAGCTTCCAGTTCTTCTTCTATGACTCCGCGGAACATATCGATTTTGTATTCATTGCCTGAAAGGGGGGTTGCCTTTGCAACGGCTGCATTGGCAGCTTCACGAATGGTTGAGCTGTCTAGTTTTTTGCCGCTGATCTCGGATTCAGCCTCCCGGCTCCTCCAGGGCACCGGGGCCGCGCCTGACAGCACCACCCGGGCTTTTTTCACTGTATCCCCGTCCATTTCAAGTGCGAGCGCCACGCCTGCAAGGGCAAAATCCCAGGCCCTTCTGGCCCTTACTTTCCTATAGGAAGAGTAAAGACTCCGTGCAGGCGCGGGAATCTCTACGTGGGTTATTATTTCAGCGCTGCCGAGCACTGTTTCGGCTGTAACATCTTTTGCAGGCCGCACGTGCAGGTCTTCAACCGGTACCTTCCTGCTGCCTTCAGGGCCGGTTGCCCTGACTCTTGCATTGAGTGCAGTAAGTACAGGCGCGGTGTCGGAAGGGTGCGTTGCGTAGCATATTTCGTCGTGGCCCAGGATTGCATGAAACTGGTTTTCTCCGTTAACCGCGGAGCATTTGCTGCCGCCTTTTCTAAGGCACTCGAATTCGCCCCTGTAATACCAGCACCTTGGTTTCTGGCAAAGGTTTCCGCCCAGGGTCCCCTGATTGCGGAGCTGGGGGCTGGCAACCTCGGATGCACCCCTGGCAAGACCCGGGTATTTTTTTTGTATCACTGGGCTTTGCGAGACTTCAGTGATCGTGGTCAGGGCGCCTATTATCACACCACCGCCTGAGGCTTCCCTGATTCCGTGCAGATCTTTTATGCCGCTTAGGCTCACTACCTTGTCCGGGCCAATGATATGTTCCCGCAGGCATCCAAGAAGATCTGTACCGCCGGCGTGAACCGCGGCCGACTCGTGGTTGAGCTGCTTTACCGCTTCTTCGACATTGTCCGGCCTGACGTAGGAAAACTGAGGCAGCATGATTTAACCCTCCTTTTGGTCAGAAAGCTTGCCGCACATGGCAATGGGGTTTACCGGTGTCTTGTGAAACCGGATTCCTGTGGCCATGTATATCGCGTTTGCAATTGCGCCTGCGGTTGGAATTGTCACGGGTTCCCCCAGGCCCTTGGCGCCGGTGTTGTTTGCCTCCGGATCATCTATTTCAACCGGCATGCTGCTCATGTCCTCAGGTATGTCAAGGGCTGTGGGCAGCTTGTAGTCATGCCAGTTCCGGTTGCACATCTTTCCGGTCTGCTTTTCGTCGAGCTGCCTGAATTCAGTGAGCCCGAAGCCGATTCCCATGACTATCCCCCCTAACACCTGGTTATCATAGGTAAGGCGGTTCATCACACGCCCGCTTTCGTTTGTCCCGAGAAACCTCAGTACCCTTATCTCTCCTGACTTCGTGTTTACCTCCACTTCGCAGAACTGTGCGGCAAAGGGATTGACGCTTTTGTTTTCCGGATTGGGCCCCCTGTAGCCGGTGCCCGAGACCTCTCCCTGTTTTTTAAGCCTGCTGATTTCCGTGATTTGTATGGATTTTTGAGAGTCCTCCTTTAAGGAGATGCTTTTGCCAAGGAATTGAAGATCTTCCGGTTTTGCGTCCAGGTCACTGGCAGCCATTTCAAGAAGCTTTTGCTTGAGATCTATGGCGGCATTGCGCACCGTGGGGGCTTCGGTGGGAACGGTTTTGCTTCCCCCGCTTGGCGTGGCGTACCGGGTGGTTGCTGTATCCGCGTTTTCTATCTGGATTGTTTCCGGTTCAATGCCGAGTTCTTCTGCTGCCACCTGGGCCATGACAGTCTTGGTGCCCGTGCCTATGTCACTGGCCCCCATGTTTAGATTCACTGATCCGTCCTTGTAGAGTTTTACCACAACAGTGGAAGGCGGCTCTCCTCCGCCTACAAACCATACGCACGCCCCCATGCCGATGCCTTTTTTTATAACCGGATTCTCCTTGTTGTGCCGGCGAACCCGGTCCAGTGACCCTGTCCAGTCGAAAGCTTCCGCTCCCTTTTCAATGCATTGCTTCAGGCCCGTGGTGGTGTATTCCGGGCTTCCCTCACGTCCCTGGCTGACGGCAGGGATATTTTTAAGGCGAAGTTCCACCGGATCCATGTCTATTTGTTCCGCCAGGGAATCCATCATCTGTTCCAGCGCCCAGGAACCCTGGGGATGGCCGGGAGCCCGGAAAGGCCTTGCAGGGCCTGAGTTTATGTATACATCATTGGCGGTGGTCCTGACATTTTCGCATTTGTAAAGATCCCGGATAAGCCAGTCTATCAGGGCGGAGCCTCCTGCCGGGTAGGCGCCGCTTGCGCCTGTGCATTCAAAATCCAGTGCCGTCAGGGTGCCGTCCTTTTTTACCCCTGCCTTGATCTTCATGGTGCTTGCCGGCCGGTTACCAACGCAAAGGAAGGTTTCCTCCCTTGTAAGAAGCATTTTTACCGGCCTGCCTGTTTTTCTGGCAAGCAGGACTGCAATGGCTGTATATTTTCCCGGTGCAAGCTTGCTGCCGAATCCGCCCCCCATGTAATTGCCTGACACCCGGATTTTGGACAGCGGAATTCCCAGCAAATCTGCTATCTCAGACTGTATTGCGTATACTCCCTGGCTGGATTCCCAGATGGTAACCCTGTCGCCTTCCCAGTTTGCAACGCATCCGTGAGGCTCCATGGGGGTGTGCACCTCGCAGGCGGTTTCATACTCCTGCTCAAGCACGACATCGGCCGAGTCAAAGCCCTTGCTGATATCGCCCCGCTCGGAAGTGCTCCTGTCAATCAGGTTCCCTTCCTTGTGGACCTTGTGCGCAGAGTCATCAAGGGCTTTGTTGATATCCGAGGTAAACGAAAGAACCTCGTAGTCAACCTCAACAGCCCGTGCCGCGTCATTTGCCTGATACCATGAATCTGCAGCTACTGCTGCCACGGTATCTCCCTCAAAGCGTATCTCCGGATCAAACAACTTTGTCTGTGTATCCTGATATCTCCAACTGACGCCTTCTGCCTCCTTTGATTCACCTGTGAGAACTGCCCTTACGCCGGGCATCTTTTCCGCCTTCGAGGTGTCAACTGATTTTACCCGTGCGCTGGGGTGAGGGCATCTCACCACGGCTCCGTAGATCATGTTGGGCAGTTTCATGTCTGCGGGATAAACCGCGGTTCCGCTGACGCGCTCATAGGCATCAACCCTTGGCATGCGTCTTCCGACCACGTCTGTTTTTTCCCAGAAGTCGGGTTCCTTTCCCGGCTCCGGCGTTTCCGGAACAGGCAGTCCCTCAGTGTAATATATACCGTCGCTGTTTGACATTGCCCCTCCTAGTCCTTGTTTTTCAATCCGGCTGCCTTTTGAGCAGCCCGGAAGATGTGGGTGTAAGCACCGCACCTGCAAAGATTTCCGGAAACCCCGGTTCTGATTTCATCCATTGAAGGCTCGGGGTTCTGCCGCAGCAGTCCTTCCACAGCCATGATCTGGCCCGGTGTGCAGTAGCCGCACTGAAAAGCGTCCTCTTCGGCAAACGCATGTTGAACCGTTCCCAGGTCTTCACCGTTCATGAGACCTTCAAGGGTGGTTATCCTTTTTCCCTCTGCTTCCACGGCAAGCGTCATGCATGCATAGCGAGGGATTTCATCTATTAGAACCGTGCATGCCCCGCATTCCCCTCGGTCACAGCCTATCTTCGTGCCTGTCATACCGATGACTTCGCGCAGCACATACAAAAGCGTCCAGCGCGGTTCCACTAATACGCTGCGGGATTTCTGGTTGATATCAAGGGTTAGCTTTACCATCTCCCCGTCGCTTCCGTATTTTTTTGGTGCTGATTCCGCACCTGCGCTGCGGGCACCGATTGCGGCGCCCACTGAAATTCCCACTGCTCCCGCTCCCACGAACTGCATGAAACCGCGTCGCGAAAGCCCGGCGTTTTGTCTTTCCTTGTCATCATCTCCTTTTTTAGGACACATGAAATCCCCCCTTCTCGATGGTTAGGATTGATGTTTTTTCTGATAAATTTATCCGAATCGTGTTAATCAGACTATACATGATAACCCGTAATTTTAACCCGGATCTCCGGTAGGACAATGTACTGTGAGCAGCCGCGGCCTGATCGGTAAAACACTTCCGGTTCCTGCCGGAAAGCAGGCATTTAAGGCTTTACATGCTTTTTTTATTTTATTATAGATTTTAAATTATAA
>JBKHES010000021.1:0-24119 GCA_046540695.1 Desulfobacterales bacterium | reverse complement strand
TTTCCCCCTTTTCCCATGGCGTTCGGGTTTATTTTTTGATAGGGTATAAGGGTTGATGACGGATGCATAAAAACAAGCGATTTATTGCGAGGTGGATGCCATGGATATTGCGCTTCAGGAAAACATCTCCACCCTTGAAAGGCTGCGGGAAGAGGCCCTGCAGTGCGGGGGTGAAAAACGCATCGAGGTCCAGCATCTCAAGGGAAAGCTCACCGCGCGCGAGCGTATTGAACTGCTGCTCGACGAGGGTTCCTTCGAGGAATTTGACATGCTGAAAACCGGACGCGGAAGCGCCATCGGAGACGAGAGCACATATCCCGGGGACGGCGTGGTAACGGGCCACGGCACAGTGGAGGGCCGCGAGGTCTGCGTGTTCAGCCAGGATTTCACCGTTATCGGCGGCTCGCTGGGTGAGGCACATTCCCAGAAGATCTGCAAGGTCATGGACATGGCCGAGCGCGTGGGCTGCCCGATCATCGGCTTAAACGACTCGGGCGGAGCCCGGATACAGGAAGGGGTTGACGCGCTTGCGGCCTACGGCGAGATTTTTTACAGAAACGTCAAGGCAAGCGGCATGGTGCCCCAGATTTCATGCATCATGGGGCCGTGCGCGGGCGGGGCGGTATACAGCCCCTCCATGACGGATTTCGTTTTCATGGTTCAGAACTCGTCCTATATGTTTGTAACAGGCCCCAATGTCGTAAGGACGGTTATACACCAGGATATTACCTCTGAAGACCTGGGCGGTGCGGATGTGCACGGCAGCAAAAGCGGTGTGGCGCATTTCTCCCTGCCAAATGACATTCTGTGCCTGCGCGAGGTCCGGCGTCTTATGAACTATCTGCCCTCAAACAACAGGCAGAAGGCTCCCCTGGTGGATTTCAGCGATCCCCCGGAGCGAACCGACCCGGCACTTGACTACCTGGTGCCTCCCAACCCCGGCCAGACCTATGACATGAACGTGCTGATCTACAGCATACTCGACGGCGCCGAATTCATGGAGGTTCATGCGGATTACGCAAGAAACATCATCTGCGGTTTCGGCCGCCTCGGAGGCCAGACCGTGGGCCTGGTTGCAAATCAGCCTGCCGTGCTTGCAGGCGTTATAGACAGCGATTCCTCCACCAAGGCAGCCAGGTTTGTAAGGTTCTGCGACGCATTCAATATTCCACTGGTCAGCCTTGTGGATGTTCCCGGGTTCATGCCGGGCCCTGAACAGGAGCACGGAGGCATTATACGCCACGGGGCAAAGCTGCTGTATGCTTTTATAGAGGCAACCGTACCACGGATTTCACTCATTGTTCGCAAATCCTACGGAGGCGCCTACCTGGTCATGAACTCCAAGCATATACACTGCGATATAAACTATGCATGGCCGTCTGCGGAAATAGCGGTTATGGGTCCCAAGGGAGCCTCGGAAGTGATCTACCGCAGAGAAATTCAGGCGGCCGATGATCCGGATGCCGTGCTTAGTGAACGCATGGAAGACTACCGCAGGCGTTTTGCCAACCCCTTTCTGGCTGCCAGGCGCGGCTATATAGACGACGTGATTTTCCCCCGCGATACCCGTCATCAGCTTATCCGGGCCCTGCAGTTTTTAGAGGGCAAAAAGGTGGAAAAGCCGGACAGAAAACACGGAAACATTCCCCTGTGAGGCGCTCATGTTTGAAAAGATTCTCATAGCAAACCGCGGCGAAATAGCCGTGCGTATAATAAGGACATGCAGGAATCTCGGTGTTGCAACTGTCGGGGTGTATTCCGAGCCCGACACCCGGAGCCTGCACGTACTGGAAGCAGACGAGGCGGTTTTTCTTGGAGGCAGCACCGCTGCCGAATCCTACCTGGACATGGAAAAGATAATCCGCATTGCCGGCGATAAAGGCTGCCAGGCCATACACCCCGGATACGGATTTCTTTCGGAAAACCCTGTGTTTGCCGAAAAGGTTGAAAATGCAGGCCTTGTGTTTATCGGCCCGCCTTCTTCTGCAATAAGGCTGCTGGGCGATAAGGTTTCGTCGCGCAATATTGCAAAACAAGCCGGTGTTCCTATTATTCCGGGCGGAACAGAGCCGCTTGCCGATTTTTCCGCAGCAGGACGTGCCGCAGAGGAAACGGGTTATCCCCTGCTTTTAAAACCGGCCGCAGGAGGCGGGGGCAAGGGAATGCGGATCGTAAACGGTCCCGATGAACTCGAGTCAGCCTGGTCAGCCAGCAGGGCGGAAGCTCAGAAGGCTTTCGGCGACGACCGCATCTTTATCGAGCGCTATATAACGAGGCCGCGGCATATAGAAATACAGGTTATGGCTGATCAATACGGTAACGCGGTCTATCTCGGCGAAAGAGAGTGTTCCATTCAGCGCAGATACCAGAAGATAATAGAGGAAGCCCCCTCGCCCGGCGTGGATGAGGATTTGCGGACCAGAATGGGCGATGTGGCCTGCCGACTGGCGCTGCAGGCCGGCTACTGCAATGCAGGGACCGTAGAATTCGTAATGGAGGCTTCAGGAGAATTTTTCTTTCTGGAAATGAATACCCGTCTGCAGGTGGAGCATCCGGTCACAGAAATGGTTACGGGAATGGACCTCGTGGAGCTTCAGCTCCGGGTCGCATCCGCAGAGCCCCTTCCCGTGAGCCAGCAGGATATTAAAATAAAGGGATGGGCAATTGAGGCCCGGGTATGTGCCGAGGACCCCGAGAAGGGCTTTTTCCCTGCCACCGGCCTTGTCACCAGGTATGCAGAGCCCAGGGGCAGGAATGTACGGGTTGACAGCGGCGTACATGCTGGCAGCCTTATAAGCGTTTTTTATGACTCCCTGCTCGCAAAGCTCATCTGCTACGGCAAGACCCGGGACAAAGCACGCAGGAGGCTTGTAAACGCCCTGAATGGATATCACATCGAAGGCGTTGTAACAAATATAGATTTCGTAAACCGGATACTGAATCTGAGCGCTTTTTCAGACGCCCGCCTGAGCACTGATTTTATCCCGGAAAATTTCGACGGGGCGGAGGCAAAGGAAGATCCGCCTGAGGAGCATGTAAACAGACTGGTAATGGCGGTGAGCCTGGTTTATCACTGCAGAAATGCCCTGGTGCGCGAATCCCTGAAACCCATGGTATCAGAGATAGGATCACGGCTGACGGACAAGGAACGGTTCGAATACATGGCAAAATCCGGCGATGAAGTGTTTCGGGTTGTGCTGCACGGCAACTCCGCTGAACGCACCTGGACCATATCCATCAACGGCCGTGAATACGATGTCACCCACCCCCCTTTTGAATTTTACCGCAGAAGGCTTAAGCTTACCATAAACGGCGGGGTGCACCGCTTTATAATCAGGTTTGTCGGAAACTTCATTTCAGGATCCTACTGCGGGCTCAACCGGATTTTTGAAATATACACGCCCCGGGAATGGGAACTTGCCACTCACATGCCCAGCCCCAGGAAGCGGGTTTCAGAGGATGCGATCCGCTGCCCAATGCCAGGCCAGGTGGTCGAGGTCCGGGTCAAGCCCGGCGAGAGGGTATACCGCGGCCAGGAAGTCGTAATCCTTGAGTCCATGAAGATGGAAAGCGGGGTGGCTTCTCCCAGGGACGGAATCGTGGACGAAGTGAAAGTGGAAGAAGGCAGGGCTGTGGAATCCGGGGACATTCTGGTGACCTTTGCAAAGGAGGACGAGTAGCCGCCCCTTGTCAGTAAGCAGGAAAAAACATCTCTGCGTGGTAAAACAATCTAAACAGCCTCATTTCCCCCCCCTTTACCTGCGCCAGTGGCTGCAATAGCCGGACCTTTCATCAGGGCCGGAATAACCCGGCCCGTAATATTTAACTGTTTCACTGCAATGTTAAAAAAAGGGTTGCGTTTCTGCAAATTATGAGCATATTCTCAATATAAATATTCCGGAAAACAGCCGGAAGCAAAAGCGCATCCAGGTCATGCGCAGTTAAAAAATTTATATCAGAGTTTATGGGGTTGCAGATGAAACAGGCTATTTCACCTCAGGCTGCAGTGACCATATTGGACAGTATTTCCGACGGTGTATTTACAATAGATGAAAATTGGCGCATATCAGAGTTCAACAGGGCTGCGGAGGAAATTACAGGAGTTTCAAGACAGGAGGCAGTGGGCAGGCCCTGCTCCGAGGTTTTCCGGGCCAGCATGTGTGAAGCTGATTGCGCAATGAAGCGGACCATGGAAAGCGGTGAATCCGTGGTAAACCGCTCCGGGTTCATTGTTGACGCAGAGGGCCGCCGCATTCCCATAAGCGTTTCCACTGCATTGCTCAGGGACGAAAACGGCAATATCATAGGAGGTGCCGAAACCTTCCGGGATTTAAGCGAAGTCGAGGCTCTGCGCAAGGAATTGACAGGAAATTACCGGATAGGTGACCTGGTCAGCCGCAGCCAGTCCATGCGCCAGATATTCGAACTGCTTCCACAGGTGGCAGCAAGCAGCAGCACTGTGCTGGTCTGCGGGGAAACAGGAACCGGCAAGGAGCTTTTGGCCAGGGCTCTTCATGACCAGAGTTCTAGAAGCAACAGACCCTTTGTTGCCGTAAACTGCGGCGCGCTGCCCGATACTCTTCTCGAATCCGAGCTTTTCGGCTACAAGGCAGGAGCTTTTACAGGGGCGAATCGCGACAAGCCGGGAAGATTCGAACAGGCCAACGGGGGGACAATTTTCCTCGACGAGATAGGCGATATAAGCCAGGCCCTCCAGGTCCGCCTGCTGCGGGTGCTGCAGGAAAAGCAGGTAGAACCCCTGGGCTCTACGTCCCCTGTTTCAGCTGACGCGAGGGTGGTTGCCGCAACAAACCGCGATATTGGAAAAATGGTGGAAGAAGGCAGGTTCCGCCAGGATCTTTTTTACCGAATCAACGTGATACGAATAGACATCCCCCCGCTCAGGGAGCGCAAGGAAGACATTCCGCTGCTTGTGGACCATTTTGTCAGGCGCTTTAACCGGATCCAGGGCAAGGCGGTGGAAGGAGTAGGTGCGGAAGCCATGGCCAGGCTCATGGCTCATGATTATCCCGGAAATGTCCGGGAACTGGAAAACCGCATAGAGCACGCCTTTGTCCTGTGCGAAGACGGATGGATCCAGCCCCGCCATCTTCCCGAAGGCATAGGCAGGATCGATCCCTCGGAAATACAGCAGAAAAATTTCCACGAGGCGGTAACCGCCTTCGAGGCTCAGCTGATTCGTGATGCCATGCGCGAAAATCGCTACAACAGATTAAAGACAGCGCGCAGCCTGGGCATTCATAAAACCACCCTTTTCCGCAAAATGAAGGCCCTGGGCATTGAATTCCCTGATTCTGACGGGCGCAGCAGGGCTGAATAGCAGGTTGCAGAAACGCATTGCTCGTGTGGGCACTGCATTGCTTGGCTGCAACCTGAACTGAAGCGGCGAATCCCTCGTTTTTGGGCATAAGTCATTGATTAAACATTATTAATTAAACGAAACGATGCAATGGCATGCTTTGTGCTTTCTGGGTTTAAAACCCGGAGGAAAAACAGGATGAAGGTTGCCCTTGCAGTATGGAACGGGAGGATATCCCCGGTTTTTGACGTTTCGCGCGAGCTTCTGGTCATTGATGTCCAGGACGGCCGTGTAGTCAACCGGATAGGTATACATTTTTCAAATGACCATCCAATGCACAAGGTCCGCAGGCTTGCAGAGATGGAAGTGGAGGTCCTTTTGTGCGGGGCGGTGTCGCGTCAGCTGGCCTCGACTCTTGAGGCCAACGGGATCAGCCTGCTGGGTTTTATTTCAGGCGATGTGGAATCGGTTATCATGGCGTATTTGAAAGGGCGCCTGCCAAGCGCCGAGATGACTATGCCGGGGTGCTGCCATGCAAGGCGGCGCAGGCGGGAAAAATATGGAAGAGAAAAGGAAAGGATATGAAAGTAGCAGTTTCTTCTAGAGGACAGACGCTTGACTCAGAACTAGATGCAAGATTCGGGCGTGCGGCCTGTTTTCTTCTGGTTGACCCCAACACCATGTCTTGTGAAGTAATTGAGAATAATGAGAATTTAAAGGCGGTCCAGGGGGCCGGGATACAGGCTGCCAAAACCGTGGCAGACTTGGGTGCCGGGGTGGTTATCACCGGCAACTGCGGGCCCAAGGCCTATGCAGTGCTTCAGCAGGCAGGTATTCCGGTGATAACCGGAGCTTCAGGCAGGGTGCAGGAGGTTGTTGAAAGATACAAAAAAGGCGAATTAAATCCTTCAGAAGGTCCCAGCGTCCATGGCCACTGGATGTAGAAAATATCATGACAGGGAGAGAGCATATGAAATTTGCCATACCGCTGGAATCCGGAAAATTAACACCTCATTTCGGCCACAGCTGTGAATTTGCATTCATTGAAGTCAAGGACAACAGGATCCTGAGCAGGGAGGTCCTTGCTGCCCCTCCTCACGAGCCGGGCGTGCTGCCGCAGTGGCTGGCTGAAAAAAACGTCAGCGTGGTGCTGGCCGGGGGAATGGGGAAACGTGCAATTGACCTGCTGGCACAAAACGGCATCAGGGTGGTGACCGGGGCACCGGTTGCCGATCCTGAATTTCTTGTAAACGGTTTTCTGAAAAACGCCCTTGAAACCGGGGAAAATGCCTGTTCCGGCGGGGGCGGGCATGAATGCGGCGGGCATTAAAGAAAGGGATTTTTGATTAATGATTGTCAGTGTGGCAAGCGGAAAAGGCGGAACAGGAAAGACAACGGTGGCCGCAAGCCTTGCGCTGTCAGCCGGTCAGGACGTACAGCTCCTTGACTGCGACGTGGAAGCCCCGAACGCGCACCTGTTTGTTTCCCCGGAATTTGAAAGCGAGGAAACCGTCACCATGCCAGTGCCGGTTGTTGATGAAGACAAGTGCACTGGCTGCGGTGAATGCGTTGCAATATGTCAGTTCAATGCTATTATCAACATTGCCGATACAATCATGACGTTTCCCGAGCTCTGCCACGGGTGCGGGGGATGTCAGGCCGCCTGTCCGGCGGGCGCGATCGAAGAGGGCAAAAGAACCATAGGCACCATCCAGCATGGCCGTTGCAGTAACCTGGATTTCGTCCACGGCAGGCTGCGAATCGGTGAAGCCATGGCACCTCCCTTGATCCGGCAGGTCCGTTCCCGCATCATACCGGATAAAAAAGCCTTCATAGACGCCCCGCCGGGCACCTCCTGCCCGGTGATCGCAGCCATAAATGACACTGATTTCGTTGTGCTGGTTGCCGAGCCCACACCCTTTGGTTTAAATGACCTTGAACTGGCCGTGGAAACGGTTAAAATCCTTGATCTTCCATGCGGCCTGGTTATCAACCGCTCGGATATAGGAAACTCAGCAGTTGCAGAATACGCAGCCAGGGAAAATATACCGGTCTTAATGGAAATCCCTTATGACAGAGCTATTGCCGAGGCCTACTGCCGCGGCGAGCCGCTGGTGGAGGCGTTTCCGGAGTGGAAAAGCAGGTTTGCCGGTCTTTATGAACGCATAGAACAGCTTGTTGCAGAGAAAGTATAGACTGATGAAGGAACTGGTGGTTATCAGCGGAAAAGGCGGAAGCGGAAAGACAAGCATAACAGCGTCCCTGGCCCAGCTCGCAGACCGCCCGGTACTGTGCGATGCTGATGTGGATGCCGCGGACCTGCACCTTATAATGTCTCCCGAGGTTAAAGAAACCCATGAATTCATGGCAGGCCACACGGCCTTTATCGACCAGCAGCGCTGCAATGAGTGCGGCAAATGCATTGAATTGTGCAGATGGCAGGCTATAAGTCCTGATTTTGTTGTGGATCCAATAGCCTGCGAAGGCTGCGGGGTGTGTTATTATTTCTGCGATCAAGGGGCCGTAGAGTTCCCGGAGAACCTTTCAGGGCACTGGTATATCTCCGAGAGCAGGTTCGGTCCCATGGTGCATGCCAGGCTCGGCATTGCAGAGGAAAATTCAGGCAAGCTGGTATCCCTGGTGCGCCGGGAAGCATCCAAGATGGCTGATTCAAACGCAAACAGCCTGGTAATAACAGACGGCCCGCCCGGGGTCGGATGCCCTGTTATTGCAGCCATCGGCGGCGCCGCAGCAGTGTTGATAGTAACAGAGCCTTCCGTTTCCGGAATCCACGACATGGAGCGGGTGGTGGAACTGGCCGGGCATTTTTCCGTACCCGCCATGGTATGTATAAACAAGTACGACTTAAACGAGCCTGCAACGGATAAAATCTTAAGGTTCGCGCGGGATCGCGCAGTGCCCTGCGCCGGTCAGGTGCCCTTTGACCCTGCAATGACAAAGTCCATGGTTCAGGCACAGACCCTGTTTGAATACGATCCCGGCGCCCCGGCTTGCCAGGCCGTGCGCAGCGTATGGAGCCGGGTCTTAGAACTGCTCGGGTAAATTTTTTTTGCCCCGGTTTCAGCGGGCTGCCTTTATTGCGGCTGCTGCAACTATTCCCCAGATCCAGTTGTAAAACAGCACGAATACGGGGGTCAGCGTTCCAAGCGCGAGGCCTCCCATGTCTTTTCCGGCTTCAGGGAAAATAAACAGAAGCTGCACAAGGGTTGGAAGAAGGCTGAGCAGGCTGCCTTTCAAGAAAATCCTTGATTTGAAAATCGGCAGAATAAACAGCAGCCCCCATATACCGCCCCATACTATTCTTGGATAAAGCCACGGAAGAGTCAGGCTTGGCGCAATTGCCACCCCCGCCATTTCAGTTACGCCCGCGTCCCCGAAAAACCAGACCACAAGGCTGTTTGCCAGGGCGCCTATGCAGCCTGCTGTAAAAAACACGAAAAGATTTTTCATTTCAACCCCCTTTTTTAGGACCTTGCGACCGTATTATCAATGGGGCGGAGCCGTTTTCTGATCCGGCCGCTTTCAACTGCTTCCATGAAATCTTCTGCCAGCTCGCGGCTGCGTTCAACCACTTTGCGCCAGTAGCCCATCCTCTCAGCGTCCCTTCCGGCAAATTCGTAGAAATCTTTCCTGTCAGGGATCTTCCCAAGCGGCAGGCTTTTTACGAATTCCCTGGCCGGGGCGAGCATCAGCACGTTTTCCATCGCCCGCAAATCCGGTTTTCTCCAGGGCACCTGCTTGTCAAGCCAGCCCGGCACAACCTGTTCGCAGTAGTGGGGGAACAGGACAATACCTTTGTGGCGCCGGCTGTTTTCTGAAAAGGGTATGTTCATGTGATAATCTATTATTCCGCCGTCCCGGTAGGCACCTGAAGGCGCTCCGGGGATATCACGGATTGCAGACATGAGCATGGGTATTGAGCCGGAGGCCAGAAGCGCGGGTTTTGTGTTTTCTGCATCAAGGGGGATTCTTTTGATGGGAAAGCCCCGCATACCGAAAAAGGGCGGCACATCGCGGGGGTCGTAAAACAGCGCCCTTTCGAAAAACAGCCCGAGTGCACGCCTTGAAACCCCGTTTGCCAGCGCAGCAGCGGCCAGGGCCGGTAAAAGAAGCTTTTTGTCATCGGTTCCGGTTATTCCCCTGCAGCGCACTGTCATTATGCTCAGCCTGTAAAAGGGATGGGAAAGGATCTTTTCCGGGCCTTCAGGGCCCATGAGGCTGTCGAGCACTCCTTCCAGTTCGCGGTCAATATCGCTTGCCCGGGGGTTTTTACGGTATGACTGCCGGATATACGAGGATTCGAAGCGATTGATTGCTGATTCGTGATCACCGCATGCTGCTGCGGCAAACCTCCATGATGCTATTGATGAGCCTATGAGAAAAACCGGGTCCTGTCTGGGTTTAATCCAGCCGGAAAAAACCGCCCGGTCAAGGGCGTTTAAAACAAGCCACTTGGGCCCCCCGGCGGCCCCGGCAATAACCTTTATATCCCCCGGACTCAGCCCCGAGTCCATTATTTTTTCAAAAGCTCTTCGGCCTGCCCAAAATGAAAGTTTCGGCAAGGTTTTCATAGACGGCTGATCCCGCGTGCAAATGTTTATAGGCAGGGGTTTGCAAGCCCCTGCAGGGCCCTGATGCAGTGGTCTGAATTTTATAACGAAAACCCGGCGTTTTTGCAATCATTGATCCTGATATTGTCCTGATATCTGCGGCCCCGTTAAAATTGTGAGCTTATGCTGAAAATTCCTTGACATGACAAAACAAGGTCAACTAAATTGTGGATATAAACCCATTTTATTTCAAGGAGGCTTTGCCGATATGGAAGACAAACCAATCAAGCTTGGCGGCGCCAGAAAAAGCATGTTCATGGACAAGGTAAAGCAGATCCTGCCCCAGGAGGGCAACCTTGATCTGTGCCTTACCTGCGGTGCATGCGCTTCCGGCTGCCCGGCTACGGGACTTGAAGGGCTGGATCCGCGCAAATTTCTGCGGATGGCCGCCCTGGGAATGGACGAGGAAGTAACCAGCACTCCATGGGTGTGGATGTGCACCATGTGTCAGCGGTGCATATACGTATGCCCCATGCAGATAAATATTCCCCAGCTGGTTTTTTACGCCAGGAACAGCTGGCCGCGGGATCAGCGGCCGAAGGGGATACTGGGATCCTGCGATCTGGCACTTAAGGTGGAGACCTGCAGCGCAATGGGTGCAACAGCAGAGGATTTCGAGTTCGTGGTTGAAGACGTGCTCGAGGAATACCGCGAAGCCCAGCCAGAGTTTGCCGATATGGAGGCCCCGATTGACAAGCAGGGTGCCGAGTTCATCCTGAACCAGAATTCGCGCGAGCCGGTCACGGAACCTGACGAAATGGTTCCCCTCTGGAAGATACTCCACCTGGCAGGAGCCAACTGGACATACGGCTCCAAGGGATGGGGCGGTGAGAACTACTGCATGTTTCTTGCAGATGACGACTCGTGGCGCAGCATCATACAGACATCCACAGACCATGCCCACGAGCTGGGGTGCAAGACGTTTTTAAACACCGAGTGAGGGCACGTTACTTTCGCAGTCCGGGCCGGACTGCAGAAATACAACATCGAGCACAGCTTTGAAGTCAAAAACATATTTGAATACTATGCCAAATGGATCAGGGAAGGCAGGCTCCAGGTGAGCTCTGACTGGAACAAGGAGCTTGGTATCAAGTTCACCGCCCAGGATCCCTGCCAGATAGTTCGCAAAAGCTACGGCGATCCCATAGCCGAGGATCTGCGCTACGTGATCAAGTCCTGTGTGGGCGAGGAAAACTTTGTTGACATGGTCCCGAACCGCTCCAACAATTATTGTTGCGGCGGCGGAGGCGGGTTCCTGCAGTCCGGCTACAAGGACGCCCGCCTGGAGTTCGGCAGATTAAAAGACGAGCAGATACAGGCTACCGGCGCGGATTACTGCGTGGCTCCATGTCACAACTGTCACGCCCAGATCCATGAGTTAAGTGAACATTATGGCGGACATTACCCCGTGGTGCACCTCTGGACGATAATCTGCCTTGCATTGGGCGTTCTCGGACCCAATGAAAGAACCTATCTGGGCGAGGATTTAAAAGAGGTCAATGTTTTTCATCCGGAGTCAGCCATGTAAATTGGCCTGCCCTGCAAAAAGGGGGTTGAAGTGGACGATTCCATGCCGCCCACCATAAAGGATTTGAGGCAGCGAAGGCAGCAGGCCCTGGAAAAGGCCGAAAAGGCCATTGCCGGGAGCCCCGCCGAATACCGGGAGATCAAGCGACTGCTAGACGAGGTGCTTGAACGTTCCGTGGATGTGTCTGATTATCACCGGGTGGCTACAAAAATAGTCAGGCTGCTCGAAATGCTGAGCGCAACTTCTTCTGATTCATTGTTTGCATATTACTGCAATAACATAGACCCCAAAAGGCAGGGAGATGCAAGATACTTCAAGATTGTCTGCCGTGACCTGAGACATCAGTTAGAACTCATTGATCAGTACCGGAGGCAGCGGCACAAACTGCGATTAATAGACTGAGCCGGCATAAATACGAAAAATAAGAGGCACCCGGGCAACAGGGCTTGAAAAGCCCGCCCGGGTGTTTTATGCTTGAGAGCATGAAACACAACAGAAAAAAGACAAAGCACAAAAAAGATCACCCCGTGGCACTGGCCTGGTACAGCCGGGAGCAGTGGGAGCTTCTGCGGCAGGTGGCCCCGGATTTCGACAGCATGGAGCAGACCTATGAGTTGTGGAAAGACAAGACGGGAAACGCCTACAGGATCCTTCAGCAGTCAGGTTACCGTGTGGAAACCGTGGACGTGGACGTAACTGAGTTATTAAGGTGGTGCAAGACGCATGGCAGGTCAGTGGACGGTGAGGCAAGAAGCGATTATATCGAGGAAAAGATAGAAGATCGCAGAAGGAAAAAATAAATGTCAGGCCAGAGCTTTCCTGCCCGCCCGATTTGGCGGGATGAAAATGACGGAAAAATCCGTATCATAGACCAGCGGCAGCTTCCCGGAAGGCTTGTGATTTCAGTTCTGGAAACTGTGGATGACACGATATACTCCATATCCGAAATGATGGTAAGGGGTGCGCCCCTGATAGGGGTCACGGGCGCGTACGGTGTATACCTGGCCTTTGTTGCCCATGAAGAGGGAAAGGACCCGAAAGATCCTGAAAGACAGTCAGATCGGATCAAGTCTGCAAGGCCTACTGCAGTGAACCTTTCCTGGGCGGTTGACCGCACGCTTGAAAAGGCGAAAGCCGCCCCGAAGGGCAGCCGTGCCGAGGCGGCAGGTCGCGAAGCCGCCGCTATAGCAGAGCTGGAAGCTGAAAACTCCCGCAGGATCGGCAGGTACGGTTTTTCCCTGATTGAGGCCATTGCTGCGGAAAAACCCGGAAGCCCGGTAAATGTTTTGACCCACTGCAATGCCGGCTGCCTTGCCTGCATAGAGGAGGGCACGGCAACCGCGCCGGTATATGAAGCCCACAGGAGGGCTGTGCCCGTTCACGTATGGGTGGATGAGACCAGGCCCCTTAACCAGGGAGCAAGGCTTACAGCCTGGGAGCTCGGCGCTGCGGGAATTTCCCATACAGTTATCACTGACAATGCCGGCGGTCACCTTATGCAGAAAGGACTTGTGGATATAGTGATCGTGGGAACTGACCGCACAACTTACACAGGAGATGTGGCAAACAAAATCGGGACCTATTTAAAGGCCCTGGCTGCAAAGGACAACAATATCCCGTTTTACGTGGCCCTGCCTTCGTCCACGTTTGACTGGGAGATAAGAGACGGCGTATCGCAAATCCCCATAGAGGAGCGTGATCCTGACGAGGTAAGATACATGCCCGGATTTGAAAGAACCGCGGAAAACATGCTCATGCCTGAAAACAGTGCCGCTGCCAACTACGCGTTTGACGTGACCCCCGCCCGCCTGGTTACCGGATTTATAACAGAGCGCGGCATCTGCCGGGCCGATGAGGCGGAGATAAAAAAACTTTTTTCAGGTCCCGGCCACAGGGGCGCGGCCCGGGAAAAATCCTGATCAGCAGACAGCAGGGCGGATAATGAACGAAATCATGCTTACGGATGTGGAAAAAAAGGTGATTGCAGCCATTCAGGGCGATATCCCGGTAACGCAAAGGCCTTATCTGGAAATTGCACGGCGAGTGGGCACGGACGAAGAAACCGTGCTTGAAGTCTTGGAAAGCCTCTGCAAAAGGGGTTTGATCCGGCGCTTCGGGGCCACGCTCAGGCACCAGAAATCAGGGTTTTCAGCAAATGCAATGGTGGCCTGGCGGGTAAAGGAGGATTCGGTGGACGAGGTGGGGGAAAAAATGGCGGAAAGCCCCGCGGTATCCCACTGTTACCGGCGGGTGGCTGAAGAAAGGTGGCCATATAACCTCTATACCATGATACACGCACAGGACGAGGACACTTGCCGGGCCCTTGCATGCGAGCTTTCCGAAAAAACCGGGGTCAGCGACTACACCCTCTTGTTTTCCACCCGGGAATTAAAAAAAACCTCAATGGTTTATTTTGAAGACGAACTTGACACGGAAGTGTAAAGACAGGTTAAAACACTGATTTGCCAAATGCCCGGCTCTGATCGCAAATGAAAACCTCGCCTTCAGTTCTCTGCGTCAATCCCTGGATTCATGATTTTGCAGCCTATGATTTCTGGGCAAAACCCCTCGGGCTTTTGTATCTGGCGGGCATGCTGCGGGCGGCAGGATGCAGTGTAAGCTACGTGGACTGCCTGGACAGGTTTCACCCGAAGGAAAAACCGCAGGACCCGGAACTCAGGTGCGGCCGCGGTCCTTACAGGAAAACTCCTGTCCCCAGGCCGGCCGGGCTGGAAGATGTGCCGCGCCGCTATTCACGATATGGTATTGACCCTGGCTGGTTTATAAGCGATCTTAAATCAATCCCTGCGCCTGACCTGGTTCTGGTGACCTGCGTGATGGCTTACTGGTATCCCGGTGCAGCAGAAGCAGCAAGGATAATACGATCTGTTTATCCCGACGCTCCCATGGTCCTGGGCGGGGTGTATGCCACCCTGTACCCGGGGCACGCAAAAAGCTTCATGGATGTGGACGAGGTTGTCTCAGGGCAGGCGGAAAAGAAAGTTTTCGACCTGGTGGAAAAATATACCGGCAGGAGGATTGAGCCCGCCTGCGATCCCGGAGACATTAACGGGTATGCCTATCCCGCCCTGGACCTGCAGAATAAGATTCCTTACGTTCCCGTGCTCACGTCAAAGGGATGCCCGTTTTCGTGCGATTACTGCGCATCAGGGCTTCTGCAGCCTGAAGCCCGCCGCAGGGATCCCGAAAAAGTGTTTGAAGAGATCCGTTTCTGGCACAGCAGTTTCGGCGTGCGCGATTTTGTATTCTACGATGATGCCCTTCTGCTTGATGCAAAAAACCACGCGGATGTGGTTTTTTGCATGCTCAGGGATTCGGGCATGGACATTCGCCTGCATACGCCCAACGCCCTTCACGTGAGAAACATTTCCCGGCAGACTGCACTGCTAATGCGGCAGGCGGGCATGAACACGGTCCGGCTCGGGGTGGAAACAGCCGAATTCGAGGGCAGGGAAATGGACGGAAAGATACGGGCACAGGAGTTTAAGCAGGCGGCGGCATATCTTAAGGAGGCGGGGTTTTCCGGCCGCGAGCTCGGCGCCTACCTGCTTGCAGGGCTGCCCGGCCAGGATCCCGCGGAAGTGGAAAATTCCATAGACATTGTCAAGAAAGCCGGGATCACCCCTGTAATTGCCTATTATTCGCCAATTGCGAACACAGGAATGTGGGATGCGGCAAAAGCCGCATCCCGCTATGATCTTGAATCCGACCCGGTTTTTACAAATAACGCTGTAATGCCCTGCCTGCCTGCTTTTTCCTGGGAGCTTGCCGCAAGGTTTAAAAAGCGTATCAATTCCTAGGTTTTCCCGAGCAGTTCCAGGGCCTTTTGCTCTATGTTCCCGGCTGTAAACCCGAAGTTGGACAGCACCTCCGGTCCCTTGCCTGATACCCCGAACTGATCCACGCTTATGACCGCTCCTTCAGGGCCCACATACCTGTGCCAGCCCATGCTCACGCCTGCTTCAACTGCAAGCCTGCATTTTACATCAGGCGGCAGAACCTTTTTCTTGTAATCCGCGGGCATATCCTCGAAGCGTTCCAGGCTTGGCATACTCACAATCCTGGCGTCTATGTCTTTTTCAGCCAGTTTTTTTCCTGCTTCAATTGCCGGGTACACCTCAGAGCCGGTTGCAATGATAACGATATCCGGGCTGCCCTTGGACTCAGAGATTACATATGCGCCGTTTTTCAGGCCTTCTGCCGGAGCGCACTCTGTGCGGTCGATAACAGGCAGGCCCTGGCGGCTTAGAATCAGCGCCACCGGGCTGTCGCTTGCTGTCATGGCAAGTTTCCAGGCCTCGGCTGTCTCGTTTGCGTCAGCAGGGCGGATTACCTGCAGGTTGGGAATGGCGCGAAGAGCGGCCAGGTGTTCGACCGGCTGGTGCGTGGGTCCGTCTTCGCCAACTGCCAGGCTGTCATGGGTAAATACGTATACCCCTGGCACTCCCATTAGTGCCGCAAGACGTATTGCCGGGCGCATGTAGTCAGAAAATACCAGGAAAGTCGCGCAGTAAGGCTTTATTCCCCCGTGGAGATACAAGCCGTTTAATATCGCTCCCATGACGTGCTCGCGGACGCCGAAGCGGATGTTTCTGCCGTCGTATGAGTCCTTCTGAAAATCATGGGAACCCTGGATCAGGGTTTTGTTTGACGGGGCAAGATCGGCTGATCCGCCCATTAGTTCAGGCACCCGGCCGGCAATGGCGTTTAAAACGCTGCCCGAGGCCTTGCGTGTTGCCACTTTGCCGTCCCCGGGGGAAAAGTGCGGTATGTCAGCATCCCAGTTTTCAGGCAGGCGGTTTTTTATGCGCGCCATAAACTGTTCTGCAAGAACGGGGTATTGCTTTTTGTATGCTTCAAACCGGTTTTGCCAGTCTTTTTCCGACTGCCTTCCCTTTTCCACTGCCCGGCGCATGTGGGCAACTGCCGAGTCGGGCACGCAAAAGGTCTTGTCTGCGGGGCATCCCAGAAACTGCTTGGTGAGTTGCACTTCTTCTTCTCCCAGCGGCGCGCCGTGAGCATCTGCGGATCCCTGTTTGTTGGGGCTGCCGTATGCTATGTATGTCCTCAAAACTATCATGGAAGGTTTTCGGGTTTCTGCCCTTGCGGATTTCAGGGCATCTTTTATCCCTCTGACATCGTTTCCGTCTTCCACGTTTAACACCTGCCATCCGCAGGACTCAAATCGTCTGCTGACATCCTCGGTAAAAGAGATATTCGTGTTTCCTTCAATGGAGATACGGTTGTCGTCGTAGAGGCATATCAGCCTGGACAGTCCCAGGTGGCCGGCAAGGGAGGCCGCCTCCTGAGATATTCCCTCCATGAGGTCACCGTCTCCGCACATTACATAGGTGTAATGGTCAACGATTTCATGGCCCGGCCTGTTGAAAACCGAGGCCATGTGGCGTTCGGCCATGGCAAATCCCACAGCGCTGGCAATTCCCTGGCCCAGCGGGCCTGTTGTTATTTCCACGCCCGGGGTGTGTCCCGCCTCGGGGTGCCCGGGAGTCCGGCTTTTCCACTGGCGGAACTGTTTTAAGTCCTCTATATCAAGGTCGTAGCCGGTGAGGTAAAGAAGAGCATAAAGCATCATGGAAGCGTGGCCCGCGGAAAGAACGAACCTGTCGCGGTCGGGCCACGCCGGGTTTTCGGGGTTGTGCTTCATGAAATGATGCCATACTGCATAAGCCGCTGGCGCCATGCCCAGGGGGGCCCCGGGGTGTCCGGAACTGGCTTTTTCAATGGCGTCCATGGAAAGGGCGCGTATGGTGTTGATGCTTGACAGCTCTGCATCGCTGATGTCTTCTGCCGGACGTGATTTTGTCATGGGATACTCCTTTCGGCTGTCGGTTGCTGGTTGCCTGAAGCCGGCATGCCGGTTTATTTGCCGTGGTATGTGAAAACAGTCAAAGCGCCCTTAAAAACTCCGGCCTTAGGGCCACGTTGCCTGCAAGCGCATCATCTATCAGGCTGAGGGTTTTTTCCCTGTCCTCAGGCAGTTTGGCCCTGATCGGCAGGTAATTTGACGCGTGGTTTGCATGGAAAAGACCGTCTGAAAGCTCTGTGTTTGCCAGCATAATGCGCAGTTCCTTGAGCATTTCATTTGCGTTTAAAAGAGGAAAACGGCCTGCCTCGTAGTCATCGTGCAGCGGCGTGCCCGGAATCAGCATCAGGGAAAGGGCTCCCACGAAATCCGGATCCATTTCCGAGAGCACCCTGCCGGTTTCTTCAGCGTGCGCACGGGACCTTTCTATGCCTCCGAGTCCAAGCAGCACGGTTACAGACAGCTTTATGCCCGCATCCTTTACCTTGCGGCCCATCTTAACCATTTTCTCCGAGGCGGCGCCCTTGTTTACCGCCTTCAATGTTTGGTCATCTCCGCTTTCAAGGCCCATGTACACGATTCCCAGGCCGTGGTCTTTGAGCTCTTCGAGCTCTTCGGGGCTTTTCATGCTTATCCCCTTGGTGTTTGCGTACAGGCCGACTCTTTGCACCCAGGGAAGTTTTTCCCTGATTGCCTTCAGGTATTTGAGCAGCCGCTTCTGGGGTACTATCAGGGCGTCTCCGTCGCAGATGAAAAGCCGGTTCTGGTTTTTGCAGTGCTTTGCCGCAAAATCGATGTCAGCCATTATTGTTTCATCGGGTTTTATCTTGAACCGCTCGCCCTTGTAGGTGCCGCAGAATGTGCACTTGTTGTGGGAGCAGCCCACCGTGACCTGCAGCAGTATGCTGTTTGCCTCGCTCGGAGGCCGTATGATCGTTCCTTCATAGTGCATTTATATGGCTCCTTGTAAAATTGTCCGTTTTTATTGCAAAGAATGCAGTTCTTTTTTTTGCGGAACACATTGTCAATATAACAATAAAACTGGCTAAATAAAGAGTTTTGGCCTGTCTTTTATCCAGTATGAAAATCAAATGCAACCCATTTTTGGCGGCAGCCCCCGCAACTGATTGACAGCAGGGGGCTAATCATTTAAACAGAGACTGAAATTATCCTGTTTTTAAAATTATAAAATTCTTCAGGGGCCCACGGATGAATAAAAATGCGGATAAAGGCCAGGATCCGGCGCCGCTTTCCCCGGATTCAATCAGCACGGACATGCTTGAACCCATCGCGTATGAATATTCCGGCAAAAGGGATATAGACATCGTGATCGAGCACCCCGAGTACACCTCGGTATGCCCCAGGACAGGGCTGCCGGATTTCGGCTGTATCACCATACGTTACACACCGCAAAACAGTATCGTGGAGCTCAAGTCTTTGAAGTACTATCTTTTACAGTACAGAAACGTCGGGATTTTTTACGAAAACGCGGTCAACCGGATACTCGACGACCTGGCCGCCTCCCTGGCACCCCGGCAGATGACTGTTATCGGTGAGTTTACAGCCAGGGGAGGAATATCCACCACAGTGACTGTAAATTATCCCGAATAGTACAGCTCCTGTTTTTCCCGCCGGGCTGCAGAAAATATAACGAACGCTCGATATTATTGTTGTTGACACAGTGAGCCGGCAGGGGTAGAAAATATTGATGAACCGGCAATGTGGTTTCCTTGCTGCCGGGACATACGTTTTATTTTCCCCGGTTTTGGAGGCTGCGGAGGGCCATGCAGGATTTGCAGACAGTATCAGAAACAGAAGAATTCGACGATTTCCGTCAGATGGCCCTGCTGTCAATGGAGGAGATATGCAGGGACATATTCCGCGAAAACCAGCACCGGATAAAGATCAAAAAAGAGTCAGTCGCAGTACGGAACCTGGTAAATATTTTTCACACCACCCTCGGGATTTCCAACGAGAAGGGATTCCAGAACATGAGCCTGCGGGATTTGAGCCGGGTATCCGGGCTTTCCATGGGCGCGCTGTATTCGTACTTTGCCAGCAAGGAAGAACTGCTGGAAATGATCCAGAACCAGGGCAGGCGCATTACCCTGAAGGTTCTGTCCAGGCGGGTAAATCCCGGGGATCCGCCTTCTGTTCAGCTCAGGGCTGCCATGCGGACCCACCTTTATCTCACCGAGGTCATGCAGCCGTGGTTTTATTTTTCCTACATGGAGGCCAAGAATCTCGGCAGGGAGCAGCGTAAAAAAGCCATAGAAAGCGAGCTGGTAACAGAGGAAATGTTTGTGCAGATTCTTTCCGACGGGGTGAAAAAACGTGAGTTCGCGGTTGAAAACCCCACTCTTACCGCGGCGGTGATCAAGGCCGTGCTCCAGGACTGGTACCTGAAGAGGTGGAAGTATACCAGGCGGCAGGTTTCGGTTCAGTCCTACGCGGATTTTGTCATCGGATTCCTGGAGTCCGTGGTTTGCAGGAGCCCGGAAAGCTGATCCTGATAGGCGTCAAGTATTGCATAAGCATCCCCGGCCCCGGTGATGCCGGTAATGGATTCCCGCCATCTGCTGGCCTGCGGCAGCCCCTTTAAAAGCCACCCCAGGCGGCTGCGCATTATCCTGCACCCATGGGTTTCTCCGTAGCATTCAATCATGTCTGATACATACTGCCTTATCGCGGAAAACCGCATTTCAAGATCGGGTTCCTCGAAGCCCGTCCCTGAAAGCATGGCCCTGATCCTTTGAAATATCCATGGATCGCCCAGCGCCGCCCTTCCGATCATAACCGCGTCGCAGCCGGTTTGACTCATCATCAAAAGGGCGTCCTCAGCGCTCCGGATGTCCCCGTTTCCGATCACGGCAATAAAGACAGCCTTTTTTACCTCTGCTATGATTCGCCAGTCAGCGCTGCCTGAAAATCTCTGCCCCGCGGTGCGCGGGTGGACGCATACGGCATCCGCGCCGCATTCCTGAGCGGTGCGTGCCAGTGCCACCGCATCTTCTCCCGAAGGGTTCCACCCGCTTCTCATCTTTACCGTAACCGGAATGTCTACCGCCCCGCGCACGGCGCTTATGACCTGCGCGGCCTTTTTCATGTTCTTCATGAGGGCCGCGCCCGCCCCTGTTTTAACGATTTTTTTGACAGCACATCCGCAATTGATATCTATTATATCAGCCCCTGCCTGCCTGGCCATGCGCGCGGCTGTTGCCATGTTCTCAGGCTTTGAGCCGAAGATCTGGAGGCTGAAGGGTTTTTCGCCCGGATGGTGGTTCATCATCTGTATGGTTTTTTCAGAGCCGTGGCACAGTCCGTTCGCACTTATCATTTCAGAGCATACAAGCCCGCAGCCCCGCTGCTTGACCATTTTCCTGAACGCGGCATCCGTGACCCCGGCCATGGGAGCCATAACCGTTGGATTGTCAGGACTGATATCTCCTATGCTGAAAGTTTTGTTCACGGTTTTAATTTCACTGGTTGTTCTTTAGGGTTTTTTTGAATGCCGGCGCTTGTTTGCCGCCTGTCAGCGGGGTTTGCATAGCAGTAAAGACAGCTGTGATAACATGGCTGCTGTGCGTATCCGCCGATGTCTTTTGAGGTCATGCATCCGCACCCCTTTTGTTTTCTCTGGCCGGCATCTTTTTGAAAGGAAACCTTTCCGCCGAAGATCTCTTCAAGATACCTGTTGGGTATGCAGGAACTGCCGGTGATTTTACAATCCCGCCCAAGGGCCTGCAAAACCTCGTTTTCACAGCATAAATACAGGTTCATGCCGAGTTTTTCAACCACCCGCTCCATTCTTCTGAGTATTCGCACTTTTTTCGCTACAGGAGGATCAACCCATTGAAAGTCTTCCATGCCGGCAGTCCGCCTGCGCATTTTTGCGTAAATATCCGCAAAGCTGGTCACGCACCTGCGCACGCCTGCGACAGACATTTTTTCCGCGATGTATCGGAAATCGTCCAGGTTGTTTTTGACAACCCCGTTTTCCCGGTAAAAACAGATCGGGTCAAACCTCCACTGAAGGGTTTGCGGCCCGAACACGGAGCAAAGCTCCCCGGCCTGTTCCAGCCTTTTTTCAAGGGGCGCAATATCGGGCTCAAGTACACGCGATTCAGAGTTTATAGTGAAATTGAAAAAAAGGTTGTAGCCGGCGCGGGCAAGATCCCTGCCGAAGCTTCGGTTTATAAACCTTCCGAAGTCCTTGGACCAGAATACAATTGTGTGGACCTGATCAGGGGAAACATCTACCTTGGCGTCGGTCCCGTTAAACGGGTTGCGGACGGTAAAGCCGCCGTGTTCGATTCCCGCCATGAACCAGTCCATGTAAAAGGCCGGGATGTCTGTGCGCCGGGATGCAGATATTACGGTCCTGGTTTTCATGGGGCAATGTTTTTAAATGATCAATAACGCCCTGGCTTGCGGTCTTTTAATGATATCACGCTGCTTTTTCGTGATTCTTTGTTTTCAGAGGGTTCTGGTTCTGTTTTCTGCTTTTCGTTTTCCCCGGCGGATTCATCCTGATTCTGATCCTGCTCCGGCGGCTCGATTTTTTCCAGTCGCATGCGGTTGCCGCCCATGGTGAATTCCCCGCCGTTTATATACTCGTCCCTGAGGATCCATGTAACAGTCTGTACCGGAAGCTGAAGCAGCATCAGTTTTATGTGATACCAGTCCTTTTTCACGTCAGGCTCAATGTTTTCCACCCGGGCGAATACAACCGGCTGATCTTCATAGTAAATCAGTACAATGTCGTTTTCCGCTGCCATAAAACCTCTTTATCCTGAGCTTTCGGTATTTTCCCTTTTAGATTTTAATCTTTTTTCCCCGGTGCTACAACCGTTTTCATCCAGTGCAGCAGGGAGTTTCCCGCAAGGTTCTGGCGGTCCATTCCCTCGAGATCACGCTTGAGCCCCGCCGGGTCGGCATACCAGGAAGACCGCTTGACCATGCGCCTTTCAGGGTCAAGTTCGCGCACCACCCGGGCAGGGTTGCCGGCGGCGATCACGTTGGGGGGTATGTCTTTTGCCACAACCGAGCCTGCGCCTATGATGCTGTTTTCTCCTATGGTAACCCCCTTGCATACGGTTGCGCCGTCGCCGAGCCACACGTTTTCACGTATGTAGACGGGTTCGGGGTAACCGATTGTGCGCACCCTGTCATAGGTGCCGTGCCAGTCCGCGTCAGTGATAAACGTGTTGCTGGCTATCATGCAGGAATCAGATATCAGGATTTCCGCGGCGGAACTGATCCTGACACCGGGACAGATAAGGCAGTAGTCTCCCACCGATATTTTACCCATGCCTTCTTTTTCCGGCCACACCGTCAGCCTGACCTTGTTGTCGGAGGTGGTCAGTATGTTTGCATAGTTTCCGATTGTAATGGGCTCGCCGAAAATCTTTATGTTCCAGGGGTGGATGAACAAAAATCCCGTGCCCAGGTAATCGAGCTGGGGTTTTAAGAAATATTTCGTGTATAATTCCTGGAATTTTATGCCCAGGCGCTTTACCGGGTAAGGCCTGTGATCTCTTCGCAACTGAAAAATCCGAAAAATTTGATTGTTTTACGCCGGGAGTCCGGCTTCTTCCCAGAATCCATGGGAAAACATGCGGCCCGCAGGGGTGATATCATAAAGAGCGTCTGCTGCCATGAGCACAACCCCGTTTGTCCAGGTGATTTTTTCCCCGGGCCATATCACCATGTCCGGGTAGGTGAATCCGCACCAGTACGTGCCGTCTTCAAAACGCCTTTCGTGCAGCCAGCTGAAAACTATTTCAGCCACCCTGTAATTGCCCGCTGCTGCAAGCGCCATTACCAGTTCGCAGGTTTCCGCTATGGTTACCCATGGGCGGTTTGAAACGCAGAGCACTCCCATGCCTTCTGCCACGAATTTCTTCCAGTACTGATCAAGTCTCTTCCCGGCCTTTTCTCCTGTTACGGCCCCGCAGAGCACAGGGTAGAACCAGTCCATGGAATAATGTGATTTTGCTATGTTGAAAAGGTTATACCCGCTGTTGATTGCCCTTTGCAGTTTAAGGGCCGCGGCTTCCCAGTCCTGCCGCCGGATGCCCATTTTCCCGGCTATGGCAAGCCCGCACTTGAGGCTCATGAATATGGAACTCGATCCTGTCAGAAGAGCCATGGGATCGATCTGAAGGTCGGGGCTTTTAGCCCAGTAGATTTCACCGGTTTTTGCCTGGAGGCTCACCGCGAAGTCTATTGCCCGGCGTACCGTGTCCCACATTTGTTCCAGAAATAAAAAATCCCCGGTAACAAGGTAATAATGGTATACCCCCACTGCTATATAGGCGGTGACATTTGTGTCGCGGGTTGTGTCAAGGGGCTGGCCGTTCATGTACGCCGCATACCAGCTTCCGTCTGGAAGCTGGCGGTCTGCCAGCCATTGGTAGGCCATGCGCGCCTGCTTCGTATAACCGCAGATTGAAAGTCCCATGGCCGCTTCAACGTGATCCCAGGGGTCGGTCTTGCCCCCTTCAAACCATGGTATTTCACCGTCGCCTTTCTGTGTGCCGCAGATAAGGTTTACCACCTGTTCCAGATCCACCTCGGCAGGCTGCTTTTTGCGCAACACCTCCAGGTCCATGGCCTTTTAACCTTTCGAAACAATAATGACAAGGAATACAACAGCAGGCCGCGGTAACCGCGGCAGGCGCCCCCGGATCCCGCCGGGAGGCTGCAACTTTGTTCATAAAACATTTAAATATGCCAGAATCGGTTTATAAAATCAATTTATTTTGAGCAAACCCAGCAATTTCCGGTAAAAAA
>JBKHES010000020.1:0-24455 GCA_046540695.1 Desulfobacterales bacterium | reverse complement strand
ACAAGAGCAAATTACGGTTTCTGCCGGCCCCTTGAAATTGGTGGCGTCCCCAAGGGGATTTGAACCCCTGTCGCCGGCGTGAAAGGCCGGTGTCCTGGACCGGGCTAGACGATGGGGACGCAATAAAAACAACCTTTGGTGGGCCGTGTTGGACTCGAACCAACGACTCTCTGCTTAAAAGGCAGATACTCTACCAACTGAGTTAACGGCCCAGTCCAGCACGCTCAATAAAGTCACCCTTGTATATATTTCCGCGGCGATTGTCAACATTAAAAGTAAACGTTCAGGGAAATTTTTCAAACCGTTTTTCCCGGGACCACCGAAAGCCCCTTTGAGGTGTTCGTGCTATTTCCTCCAGAATTCCGGCACCAGGAAAATTATTACGGTGTAGATTTCCAGACGCCCCATAAGCATAAGCCAGGAAAGCAGCCATTTGCCAAAATAGGGGATATCCGCGTAATTGCCTGTCGGTCCCACCATGGCCAGGCCGGGCCCGATGTTTCCTATGGAGGCTGCAACTGCTGAAAAAGAGGTGACAAAATCAACTCCCATGGCTGCCAGCAAAACCGAGCAGAGTACAAATATGCCTATATACAGGGCCATGAAACCCAGCACCCCGTTTATAACCGTATCAGGCACAGGCCTGCCGCCGATTTTCACATGGGTAACAGAATGCGGATGCAGCAGATTAAACAATTCCTTGTAACAAAACTTTAGACTGACCATGATCCGCATTATCTTCATACCGCCTGCCGTGGATCCTGCTGAGCCGCCCGCAAACATGCACATCAGTATAATTAGCTGCGCCACGGCGGGCCACTGGTTATAATCCGCTGTTGCATACCCGGTGGTGGTCAGAATGGAAATCACCTGGAAAGACCCGTAGCGCAGGCTTTGCCCGGCGGTTTCATAGACCGTGCCGAACAGGCTTGCGCTTACAGCGCAAATAAGTACGACCAGGGTTACAAGAAAGAACCTGCATTCCGGGTTGCGCCAGTAGGATAAGGGTTTTGCCTGAAGCATCCTGAAATGAAGAGAGAAATTGATCCCCGCAAGAACCATGAAAACCATGATTACCACATCAAAATAAAGGCTTTCAAAATGGGCGATTGACATATTCTTTGTGGAAAAGCCGCCGGTGGGCATGGTTGTAAACGTATGGCACAGGGAATCATAAAGGCTCATGCCCCCGATCATTAGCAGCAGCACTTCCGCCAGGGAAAACAGCACGTACACCTTCCACAGTGCTTTTGCAGTGTCCCTGATTCGTGGTTTGAGCTTGTCAGGAACAGGAGAGGGCACTTCAGCCTTGTAGAGCTGGAAACCGCCCACCCCGAGAAAAGGCAGAATGGCAATGGTGAGCACAATTATGCCCATGCCCCCGAGCCACTGGATGAAACTTCTCCAGAACAGCAGGCCGCGTGCTTTTGATTCAATTTCCGTGAGCACCGAGGCGCCGGTGGTTGTGAAACCCGAGACAGACTCGAAAAATGCGTCTGCAAAAGTTGGAAAAATCCCGCTCATATGAAAGGGAAGCGCACCGAAAAACCCGATGGCGGTCCAGCTTAAGGCCACAATGGCCATTGCCTCGCGCTGGCTTATGTAGTCCTTTTTTTTCCTGCCGGCAACCGCCAGGGGAGCCCCGCCGCAAAGAATCGCCGCAGCCGCGGACAAGGCAAGAGGCCGGAAACTCGAGTCCCCGTAAAAAAGACCCACTCCGGCCGGAAGAAGCATTGTAAGACCGAGAAAAAACACCAGTATGCCCACGTACTGGAATACGAATCCCCATCTCATTTAGAAGAACTCCAGCTTGACCGTGAGGATTTTTTCTATCTTGGCAACCACCTGGCGTTTTGCAAGAATAATGATCCGGTCTCCAGGCTCTATCACGCTGTCTCCTGAAGGAATTAGGACGAGACCCTCGCGTATAATGCCTATTACCAGTGAACCCTTGGGCAATGCCGATTTTTTCAGCGGTTTGCCCACGATATCAGAAGTCTCAAGAGCTTCCGCCTCCATCACCTCTGCCTGCTCGTCTGTCAGAGTACGGACCGATAGCACCTTGCCCCTGCGGATATGCTGCAGAATGGTATTGATGGCCGAAAGGCGCGGGCTTACAACCTGCTCGATTCCAATGGCGGGCATAAGGGGAAAGTAGCCGAACTTGTTGAGCTTGGTAATTGCTTTTTCCGCACCCATGCGCCTGGAGAGAAGGGAGACCAGGATGTTTGTTTCCTCGTCGTTTGTAAGTGTTATCACCGCATCCATCTCACGGATGTTTTCCTCCATGAGCAGGCGCTGATCCGATCCGTCCCCCTGGATGACCACTGCCTTTTTCATCCTGGCAGCCAGCTCGCTGCAGCGCTGCGGGGAACGCTCTATTATCTTGGTCTTGATACCCTTTTTCTCGACTGCCTCTGCCAGCCGGGTGCCTATGCGGCCGCCGCCCACTATCATTACGCGGCGCACAGGCCTTGAGGATCTGTCAAATGCTTCCAGAATCGATGCAAGGCCCTTTTCCTCGCTTATGAAATAAACCAGGTCCCCTGCATACAGCCGCTCATTGCCGCCGGGGATTATAAGCTCCTCTTTTCTGACAACTGCGGCCACAAGGATTCGCTGGCCTATCTTTTCAGGGATTTCCTTTAACCGGATGCCCGCCAGCCTGCTTTTTTCATCCAAATAAAGGCCCACGAACCTTAGCATTCCGTCGGCAAAGTCGCTTACATCCACGGCCCCGGGAATACTCAAAAACCGCTCAATGCTCTTTACCACCTCAATTTCCGGGTTGATAACCGTGTCAATATGAGGTGACTGGTCATGGAGCACCTGGTGGTAGGCGTCAAAGTCGCCTTCCCTGATGCGTGCGAGTTTTTTTGTGGTCGGCGAGATCACATCCGCCATCAGGCAGGCAACCAGATTGGTATCGTCGCTGTCGGTAACCGCCAGAAGGATTTCAGCCTCCTTGAGCCCCGCCTCTTTTAGCACCCTGGGACTGCTGCCGGAACCGTTTACCGCCTCCACGTCCACATTGTCAGCCAGGCGCCTTATCGCATCAGGATCCCGGTCGATCACCACCACGTCCTTGTTTTCAAAAGACATGCGGTTGGCGATATGGTAGCCGACTTCACCGGCGCCCACTATGATTATTTTCACTTCAATGGCTCCTTTTGAGTGTCAACCCTAAGCTCCGGGGCCCACCCCGGGCATTCTGGCCGCAAGATGCGTATAGCGCCGCCCGGGCCTGTCGTTTTTAACCGCAATGGCCATGGCCTTTTTTGTCCCGACTAGAACCACCAGCCGCCTTCCCCTTGTAACTCCGGTATATAGAAGGTTGCGCTGCAGCATTATATAATGCTGGGTCAGAACCGGCATCACAACCACCGGAAACTCCGAGCCCTGGGATTTGTGCACCGATACCGCGTATGCAGGCACCAGTTCGTCAAGCCCTGAAAAAGAGTAATCAACAAGCCGACCTTCAAAGCTTACCGTAACCTGCCTTAGTTCAGCCTCCACAGCTGTCACCCGCCCCATGTCTCCGTTGAACACCTGCTTTTCGTAATTGTTCCGGATCTGCATTACCTTGTCATTGAGCCTGAATGCTGATCCTCCTGCGCTTACCTGTATTTTTCCCGGATTGAGAACCTCCTGGAGCAGGCGGTTCAGATTTGCGGTTCCCGCAACGCCCTTGTGCATGGGCGACAGCACCTGCACGTCGTCTACAGGGTCAAAGGAAAAACGGCGGGGAATGCGTTTTGACACCAGCTCGACTATAATGTCAACAACTTTTTCCGGCTCCTGCTGCTCGATAAAGAAAAAATCGCTGTCTTTCGCCCCGGCATCCAGCTTTGGCATAATACCGCTGTTGATGGCGTGGGCGTTTACAATGATGCGGCTTTTGCGCGCCTGGCGAAAGATTTCCGTGAGCGTAACCACGGGGACCCTGCCCGAGGCGATAACGTCGTTTAAAATGTTTCCCGGCCCCACAGAGGGAAGCTGATGAACATCCCCCACAAGCACCAGGGTCGCCGCAGGCGGCACTGCCTTTAACAGGTGATACATCAGCACCGTATCTATCATTGAGGCCTCGTCAACAATGAGCAGGTCGCACTTCAGGGGATTGTCCTGGTTTTTCTGAAATCCTCCTGCCTGGGCGTTGAAAGACAGCAGCCTGTGGATGGTGCCTGCGGAATGCCCGGTTGCTTCGCTCATTTTCTTTGCCGCCCGGCCGGTGGGCGCGGCAAGCAATGTTCTTGAATTAAGCTGCCTGAAAATCTCGAGAACCGCTCGTATAATGGTTGTTTTCCCGGTGCCGGGCCCTCCGGTGATAACCATGACCTTGTTTTCCGCAGCGCCGCGCACAGCCTCCTTCTGCCTGTCTGCCAGGGAAAATTCAAGCCTTTTCTGGACCCATTGAATGGCGCGCTGCGTATCAATGTCGCGCAATGATTTCGGGGCGTGAGCCAGCCTTTGAAAATGCTGGGCTATGCCGATTTCACATACGTAAAAGCGCGTGAGATAAACTGCCGTAAAGGATTCACCTGTTTTGTCAGAAGAATTTATATCTTCCGTAACAATTTCCCTGTTTTTTTCCGCCTCCCTTATCGCCGCTTCAACGCGGTCTTTTTCAGTCTCCAGGATCTCAAGGCATTTTTCAATAAGGGCTTTATAAGGATAATATACGTGGCCTTCTTCTGCGAGCTGGTTTAACACGTACAGGATCCCCGCGCGTATCCTGAGGGGATGGTCTTTGTCAAAACCCAGCTTTCCCGCGATGCTGTCGGCTGTAAGAAACCCGATCCCTGAAATATCCGTTGCAAGCCTGTAAGGGTTCTCAGTAACCACTTCCACGGCTTCCTGGCCGTACTGGCGGAATATGCGGACTGCATAGGCTGCGCTCACCCCGTGGGACTGAAGAAAAAGCATTACATTGCGGATTTCTTTTTGTTCACCCCAGGCCTCGCGGATCATCTCTATTCGCTTTTCACCTATGCCCTCGACTTCTCCCAGCCTTTCAGGAGAGTTTTCGATCACTTCAAGTGAGGACTTGCCGAAACGCTCAACTATCCGCTCTGCCATGACCGGGCCGATACCTCTTACCATGCCGGAGCCCAGGTATTTCTTGATGCCGTTTATAGTGGAGGGGGATCTGCTGGTATATGATGAGACTTCAAACTGCTCGCCGTAGGTGGGATGTATTTTCCATCTGCCGGTCAATTCCATGACCTCGCCGGGTGTGGGCTCCATGAAGCGGCCCACCACTGTGGCAGGCTTGCGGCGCCCCTTTACGCGCACCCGTGCAATTGTATAGCCGTTTTCAGGGTTGGTGTAAGTCACGCGTTCGATCTGGCCAAAAATCGTTACGCTGTCTTCAGGGGCATCGGCCATGTCGTCCGGGTATCTCTGAGGTGGGTTTTCGGCGCCGTAGCCGGCTGCCGCGCCTTATCCGGGAAGCCGGTCTCCGGCGGGTTCGGCAAAGATTGAATCCGGAAACTCCGATACGAGCTGTTGATAATACTTGCGGCTTTTTTCTGTATCGCCGCTTCGGCTGTAGAGCTCCCCGAGGTTAAACAGTGCCTGGTCTTTTAATGCAGGCGATTCGTCTTCAAGCAGTTTTTCAAAAAGCGCAACCGCCTTTTCGTTTTCACCCATTGCAGCATTACTGTGAGCCATGCCGTTTAACGCCAGGCGGCCGAACCCGGAGCTTTCTCCGAATGATTCCCGAGCGTTTTCATAAAGCTCCAGTGCCCGGTCGTAGTCTTCGGCTTTGTAGCATATTGCGGCATACTGCAGAAGCCCGGTCTTTCCCGGCCCGGTGTATCCATAGGTGTCTATGAGGTTTTCAAAGTCCTGCCTTACTCCTTCAAGCTCATCTTCACCCGGATCCTGCCCCAGGCTGTCATAATGCCTTGTTGCCTGTATGAGCATCTCCGAGGCATTCTCCCGGGCACGTTCCAAAAAATAAAACACCCCTCCACCTGCTATTGCTGCTACGCATATTATTGCCGCTGCTGCTGCAAGCTGCTTTTTCCATGCCAGGGCAAAAGCCCTGACCCTGTTCTGCAGTCTCTGGAGAGGATCCAGGGGTTCCTCGTCCGGCTCGGGTTTTCCGCGTTTTGTCGTTTCATCCGCCATATTGTTTTCCGTGCTCCGGCAAAAATTGAATTTTATTCATCCAGCAGGTTTCTTATCCGCTTCCATCCTTCATCTTCTATCTTGGCGCCGACCAGCTGGCAGACCTCGTAGCCGCAGACTGAACCGAGGGAAGCGCTTTTGTACAGGTCAAATCCGTTTATCAGGCCGTATAGGAAAGCCCCCGCCCAGAGGTCTCCGGCACCGGTTGTATCCACTGCGCTGCCGTCGCCCATGCGGTCGACCCTTGCAGTTTCGCCGTGTCCCTTGATTATGCTGCCCCTGGGTCCGATTTTAAGAACCGCTATTTCAGCCTCCCGCGCAAGGGCGTCCAGGGAGTCTTTTTCGTCTTTTATGCCGGTATATGCAAAAGCCTCGTCCTCGTTGGCTATCAGGATGTCTATATAGTCAGCAACTATCTTGTTTAGCAGGTCCCTGGATTCTTCCACAACGTTGAAGCTTGCAAGGTCCAGGCTTATTTTCGCCCCTGCCTGCCGGGCCGCATTGAGCACGGCCATCATAAGCTCCCGGTTGAAAAGGAGGTAGCCTTCCACGTGTACGATTCCGGCGCCTGAAAAGCATTCCGGGCCAATTTCTCCGGGCTTCATTTCAGCGGCAGCGCCCAGAAAGGTAAACATTGTGCGCTGGGCATCGGGCGTAATCACAGAAAGCACGCGGCCCGTTGGGGCCTGGGAGCGGAAAAGATAAGGCTCCACGCTGTGGCGCACAACATCCGCCTCAAAAATCTCTCCGAACCTGTCCTCGCCTCGTTTGCCAACGAAGCGGGCAGATCCGCCCAGCATACCAACGCCTGCCGCTGTGTTGCACGCGGATCCTCCCGAGACGGTTACCGGCTGACTGCCGGTCCTGGAAACCATGTCGTCAATGTATTGGCTGTCCACAAGCGTCATCCCGCCCTTGGCGGTTTTTGCAACTTCAAGAAAGCTGTCTTCTTCATGGGCCAGTATATCCACAAGCGCGGATCCCACGCATACTATCGTCTTTTTATCCGGATCAAATGAAATCGTCATATTTTGCTGCCTTTCTTTTCCAATCCATGATGGAGCCCTAAAACCTGCCATGCCAGCGCAGCAGCGCTTTACCATACCAGCGCCCTGTGAATCCAGCCCTTTTCACCGTCTGCGTGCTCTATGTTAAACCAGTCGCCCTTTTTTTCGAGTATTTTGAAAGGCACGCCCTTTTCAGCCTGGAAAGCCACGTCATTATCAGTGCCTGGACCTTCTCGTATATTTATGAGTCCTTTTTTTGTGATCAAAGTATCGTTATCATCCAGAAGGTCTTCATGAATCCAGCCCTTGATCCCCTCGAAATCCTCGAAAAAGTACCAGTCATCTTCCGAATCAAGCACCTTTACAGGGGTATTGCGCTCCAGTTGCATGATTTGTTCATATTCCGTGCCAGGTCCAGCGCGGATATTTGCAACATCCGCTGATACCGCCATTTTCTGCTGAGCTGACGCAACCGATGCCCCCGCCAGGATCATAAAGATTAGCCAGACACATGCAGTCGAGCATTTTGAGTTTGTTTTTAAATTATTCATTCATATTCCTGCTGTTGAATATCTATGCAGCCATAAGCTGGTCAACTGCCTGTTCCAGGCCGTCGACTGTGAGTTCATACATCGGAAATATCTGGCGTATAATGTTTATGGTACGTGTATAGGGCCACATCTGCGCAGGCACGGGATTTAACCATGCATTCTGCGGAAATGTCTCGGCAAGGAAGCGAAGCTGTTCTATGCTCGCCCTGCCGCTTCGCTCACTTATATAGATGGATCCGTCTCTGGCCATGAGCTCATACGGGGCCATGCTGGCGTCACCGACAAGTATCAGCCGGGTTTCCGGGTCCATGCGGGCGAATTCCATCACGGGCCTGGGCTTGCGGAACCTTGCAGGATCCTCCCACAGCGTGTCATAGATTGTATTGTGGAAAAAATAGGTCTTGAGCTCCTTGAACTGCGACCTGGCGTAATTGAAAAGCGTCTGGACGATGGGAACATACGGATCCATGGAAAAACCGCCATTGTCTATGGCGAGAATCACCTTGAGCCTGTCTTTCAGGCGCCTGTCAAACACGATCTCTATTTCGCCGGCGTTTTTCATGGTCCGGTATATGCTTTCCCTGACATTCAGCTGGTCCTTGGGCCCTGAGGGCACCAGGTTTCGCAGGCGCTTTAGCGCCTCTCCCATTGAGGCCTGGGTAAGGGGGCCGGTTCTGGAGTAATCCTTGTAACGCCTCTCATTTGCAACCTTGACCGCAGACTTATTTCGGGATTGTCCGCCCACTCGCATGCCTTCAGGGTGATACCCCGAATGTCCGACAGGCGAGGTCCCGCCGGTGCCGATCCACCTGTTGCCTCCTTCGTGCCTTTCGGTCTGCTCCTTTAACCGTTCCTTGAAATACTCTATCAGCTCATCCGGGGAAAGCTTCTGCAGTTCCGCTGCATCTGCGCCCAGCGCGTCCGCAACTGTCTGGGGGTCTGAAAGCCACTGATCCAGAAGGGCCCTTGCCACCTCGTCCAGTTCGAAACTCTCCAAATCGGGCATTTCCGCTCCCTCGAAGAAATGCGCGAAAATCTGGTCGAAAAGATCAAAGTAGCGCTCGCTTTTCACCAGTATTGCCCTGGAGGCGGTATAAAAATCAGACAGCGACATTATGAGGCCTTTTTGAAGAGCCCTGTGCAGGGTCAGAAAGGCCGTGGGCGTTGCAGGTATACCGGCCTCTCTTAACTTGTAGAAAAAATCGACAAACATGACCTTATGCCCCTAGAACCTTCTTTTGCGCTGAACCTGGTTTGCAGCATTCGTGTAATCCTGGCTTTTTTTGAAAAGCACTCCCAGGTAGGGAACTTCGCCCTTTGCCAGCTGCTTCGGCCTGAAGTCAGGATCCATTGAAAGGGCCCGGATCCAGTTTATCAGCTCCCTTGTGGCGGGCTTTTTCTCCACAGTGCCGATTTCCCTTAGCTGGTAGAAGGTATCAATGGCCCTGTTCATGAGTTCGCTGTCGATTTCAGGAAAATGAACGCTTATAATCCTGCGCATCATTTCAGGGTCGGGAAAGGCTATGTGATGGAAATTGCACCTGCCAAGAAACGGGTCAGAAAGGTCTTTTTTCGCATTTGACGTGATCACTATCACCGGCCTGTGTTTTGCCCTTATGGTCTTGTCGGTCTCGATTATATCGAATTCCATCTGGTCAAGCACGTCGAGCATGTCATCCTGGAAGTCAGTGTCAGCCTTGTCAATCTCGTCGATGAGCAAAACCGTTCGCTCTTCTGCGGTAAAGGCCTGGCCTATCTTGCCCATCTTTATGTAGTCCTCTATACTGCTCACGTCGCGCGTGGAATCCCCGAAGCGGCTGTCATTGAGCCTTGTCAGGGTGTCGTACTGATAGAGCGCATCTATGAGCTTCATGTTGGACTTAACATTCAAAATTATTAAGGGCATACTCAGGTTTTCCGCAATTGCATGAGCCAGCATGGTCTTGCCTGTTCCCGGCTCGCCCTTCAGCAGCAGGGGCATTTCCAGTGACATTGAAATGTTGACAATTCTTGCAAGTTCGTCGTCGAGAACATAGCGCCGGGCGCCGGTAAAACCGGTCCCTGTATCTTTTTGTTGTGTCATAAGCCAATAATCCTGATGTTTCTTATTTGTTTTTTAAAAATTTATATCCTGCCAAAGATCCTTAAAACCGGTCAGCCGGCCTGGTTTGCGCGGATCAGCTCAGAGAGCCGGCGGTTCATTTCTATTACCTTCATGGCATGTTCCAGTGAAAGAGAACCGGTACCGCAGCTCGGGGTGACAAGCGACCGGGAGACAATCATTTCCCTGCTAATCCCCAGGGCCTCCAACTTGCCGGCTTCCTTTTCCCACAGTTCGTGCAGGGATTCGGGGCTCTGGTTTTCAATTGCCTCTTTGTCCCCGGTGGGAACGATTCCCCAGGCCAGAAGACCGCCGTTGTTTAAAAACATGCGGACCTGCTCTGCATACAGCATGAACTTGTCAAAATAGGAATAAGCATCAAAGCTTACAATGTCAGCGCCGGACTCCAGTATAACCGACCACTCGGCATTTGCGCATACATGTATTCCCGCAAGCCCGCCTTCCTGGTGCACTGCCTCGACGACCTCGGCAAAGCACTGATCAATATCCTCCCTGGATACGCTGATAAATGCGGAAGAACCGAATCCCGCAAGTGCGGGCTCATCAAGAAACAAGATCACCGGCACGCCGTATTTTTTTAGCTGCCGGACCTGCCAGCGGGCCTTCATGGCAATTAGCTTTACAGCCGCATCCCGCAGCTGCTCATTGTAAAACACGGCCCTGCCTTGTTCATCCACAAGGCCGGTGCCGAAGGTAAAAGGCCCTGTTACCTGGCCCTTTACCGCGGCAGGGCTGCATGCACCCTTGTCAAGCTCGTGCATGAAGGTGAAAAAACCCGGGGCATCCTCTTGCTGCAGAGCAAACCGGGAATCGGATATGTCCTGGCTGCCGTCGGAAACCGCCATGTAATCTTCAAAAAAAGCCAGCATTTCCGCATCAAAGCTTTCTTCCAAAGACTCAACGAACATGCGCCCGTCTTTGACAGTCAACCCTGGCATTCCCCTTGCAAACTGTGCTACCATGCCTTCTGCGGCAAACCCTGGCAGTTGAACCCACAAGGGTATATCCGGGGTGTATTCAAGCATGATCCTGACGGCTTCCTGATGATCATTCAACGGCAGGCTGCCTATCCAGGCGGCCAGTGCACCCGGCCGGAATTCAGTGTTCATTATGGAACCTTTCCAAATTTTATGCTTTCTGTTGCAAACTGACTAGACTGCTTGTATACCTTAAAACAATTACAATAATTGATTTTAAAAACATTGACAAGGGTATTTCCGGGAAAAATTTCACCCCTGCTGCGCCGCGTGCTATTAAGCAATTGACAGCCGGGGGGGATTTGCCTAATATCAAGTGACCATAATAATGTGTTTGCCGCCAGCACTGCTTACACAACCGAAGAACAGGAGGATTACGTTCAATGTTTGGCTTAGGCATGCCTGAATTAATTGTTATTCTTGTTATTATACTGATTGTTTTCGGCGCCGGCAAGATGCCCGAAATAGGATCAGGCATAGGCAAGGGAATCCGCAATTTCAAGAAATCTGTTTCAGGTGATGAATCTGAAAACGAAAAGATCGAAGACACGGACAACGAAAAACAAAACAAATAAAAAACCGGGTGAGCAAACAACCCGGCTTATTTCAATTTGATGACCGCCTGATTTTTCTTAAAGATCAGGCGGTCTTTTTTCAGAAACCTCAAAAGGGAATATCGTCGTCAACAGCCCCGCCGCCTGATGAAGACTGCGCTTCAGGTTCGTCCGCGTAAGCCGCGCCGGCTCCGTATCCGCCGCTGTTGCCCCCTCCTTTGCTGCCAAGCATCTGCATGTCTGCGGCCACCACTTCGGTTATATACTTGGTGGTTCCTTCCTGCTCCCACGACCTGGTCTGGAGGCGGCCTTCAATATAGACCTGCTTTCCCTTGGAAAGGTATTCGCCGCAGATTTCGCCGAGCTTGCGGAAGGCAACTATCCGGTGCCATTCCGTTTTTTCGCGTTTTTCCCCTGATGACTTGTCACGCCACTCCATGGTGGTTGCAAGGGGGAAGTTGACAACTGCCTGACCGTCCTGGGTGTATCTTATTTCAGGATCCCTTCCCAGGTGGCCTATAAGAATTACCTTGTTGACTCCGCGCGCCATTTTTTCATCCCTCTTTTCCTATTCCGCGGATCTGTCCTGCTCCGTATCCAGGTTTTCTCCGCTTTTCTGCGAATCCGTCCCCGCCGTCCGGCAGGCCTGCCTTGCTCATGTGGAAATGCCCATTTTCGGCAGAATCCAGAGCTGAAGGGCAGCCCAAACGGCTACAACTATAATTATTAAAATAAATGTTTCCACTGCTGTTTTCCTTTTGTCAATTTTCTTTTTAATCTTTTGAGTCCGCTGCCATGTTACGCTGTTCAAGCTGTACAATGCGCGGGGTCATGAATATAAGAAGCTCGTTTTTTTCATTTTCTGTGAACTGTCGCTTGAAAAGCCATCCCACCATCGGGATGTCCTTTAACACAGGAAATCCCACAACCCTTTCATTGGTGGTATCCTTTTTTATGCCTCCGATAACTATGGTGGAGCCGTCGTCCACAAGCAGTTCGGTTTCAGCCTCGTTTGTTGAAAGGGCAGGGGCTTCATCGGTCTGTTCTGCTATGTCGTTTTTTTCCACATAGATCTGAAGCGAAATCCTTTCGTCCGGGGTGACCTGCGGAGTCACCTTCAGTTCCAAATCTATGTCCTTGAACTCTACGTTGACATCATCGTCTTCCACTGTCTGGTAGGGGTATTCAGATCCCTGGGTTATGGTGGCTTCCTTGTTGTCCAGGGTTGCTATTTTGGGAGAAGACACGATTTTAACATTGTCCTGTTCTTCCATCGCACTGAGTTTTGCATCGAGTGTAAACGGGGTTCCGATGTTATCAAATGTAAAACCCATGGTGTTGCTGCTAGTCTCAGCAGGATTGTTCATGGAAACGGTATGGCCGTATTCCCCGCTCAGGGTACTGCTGGAGATATCTTCCCTTGCCATGCTGAACTCGGTTCCGATATCTTTGAGATAGTCCTCTTGGATCTCCACAATTCTTGCTTCTATAACCACCTGAGGGGTTACCTTGTCTATTTTTGATATCACTTCACGGGCTTTTTCAACCCTTTCGAGCGTATCCGTTAGTATAAGCTGGTTGTTGCGTGAATCCACGTTTACTTTGCCGCGGTCGGAAAGAATGTCCTCAACGTGCGAAACCACCTCTTTCTCGGCGTTTGCGTAATTTATGGGGATGTATTCCGTTATAAGCGGCTGCAGGGACTTCTGCTGCTCTTGCCTCTCGCGGTAAGCCTCCATGCGCTCGCGCCTTTCCTGTTCCTCCCGCCTTAGCGTCTGCCTAGTGGCAATGCGTATCATGTCGCCTTTTTCAACCTTGCCGAGCCCGTTTTGCTCCATTACAAGGTCAAGCACCTGGTCCCAGGGAACCGGCTTTTCCATGGTTATGGTTACCCTGCCCTCGACGTCAGGGTCAACGGCGTAGTTCTTCCCGCTTATCTGCTGCAGTATGCGAAAAACATTTCTTATGTCTGTTTCATAGAAATCGAGTGCAACCTTTTCGCCTGTGTACTCATCCTTTTCAAACAGCCATTCCACTTCCTTTGCTGCAGATTCTGCTTCAGAGGGTGTTTTTGGCTCGTCGCGCCCGTCCTCTTCATCACTCTGGCTTTCGTCACGGTCCTTTTTTTCTTCCTCGCGGCTTATCTCTTCTTCCAGCACCTGCCTCCAGTCAGGAAGTTCTGCTGCCGAATACGGCCTCGGCCCCTTTTCCGAGGCTTCAATATTTACCAGGAGCCTTCCGTTTTCCCGCTCCACCCTGTAGGGCACATCTTCTCTCAGCTCGATTATGATTTCCACAGCGTCTTTATCAGTGGCTGCTTCGTAAGGGATTATCCTGTCAACAGCGCTGTCAAACCTGGTGGTAATAAAGGGCCGGCGATCCATGTGCTCCGGCAGCGCCGCATCAGGCAGGCTCATTTTAAGCCGCCTGTCGCCGGTTCTTTCAGTACTGTATTCAATCTGCCGGGTGGTACCGAGTATTATCTGGGATTTTCCGGAATCAAGCGTTTCAAATTCTATTTCTTCAATTACTGCCTGACCCTCGTATTCTTCGGACTGCTGCTTTTCTTCCCCGGTTTCCCGTGCCTTTTGTGTCCCGGAGGTTTCCTGCTGGCTGCCCTGATCGCCTTTAATTTCAACCCTCCGGGATTCATCTGCGCCTTCACTGCCGGCCCCGGACGGCTCGTCTGTTACCGCGCCCGTGCCGTCCTCACCGGATACGGCTGATTCAGCCCTTTCACTAAATTTTATCTCAAATTTATCGTCGCCCTTGTCCACCTCATAAGGCAGATCACTTGCAAGCCTGATTTCCATGCGGGCGTTTTCCTGGTCCTCGGAACTTGAAAGATCTATTGATTTTATCAGTCCTTTGCCGGGTGTATACTCCCTGTCGATGTCTCCGAGCTGAGTTTTCGGAAAATAGAAAATAACCCCGGTGGGATCGTATTGTTTCACGGATGTGTAATCCATCTCCCCGGAGGATTGAATTTGAACCGTTCCGGCCGCATCTTTGCTTTCTGCTTCAACGCCGGTTATCATACTGAGGTCTGAATCCTCCTCCTGCTCCGGCGACAGCGTAGCACAGCCGGCAACCATTAAAAAAATCCCGACCACTAAGAAAACAATCCGGATTCCCGTTGCTTTAGCGTCATGACTGCACATGTTTTATTCTCCGGGTTAATTAATTCTGAAGTTTTTTTTCGATTTCGCGTACGGCGATTTTACCGAAAGCGTCCTTGTATTTCTCTTGTATTATGATCCTGTCCCTTAAGACATCTTCCACCTGTCCGCCGTTTTCTCCTATATAGGTTCCTTCTTTGACCACATACCCCCTGCCGTCCTTGTCTTCGACCATGCCTATGGCTGTGTCCTTGTCCGGCTCTCTTAAAACCGCGGTGAGCTTTAACTGGCTCAGGGCGATTTTTTCAAGGGGCGTCTGCGGCTCGCGGCTTTCAACCTCCTGCTCCTGCTCCTGCTCCTCGCCGTTTTCAGAGCCCTCCTTCTGGATAAAAGGCTCGAAGGGATCAACCCTGCCCGCGCGGGTATAGTACCTTTCTTCAGAGCCGTAAAGGGCCTCCTCCTCGTCGAGCATTAAGGCTCCCAGTTCCATGTCGCCGGGCGAAGCCTCAGGTTCAGCATCCCGGCCGGCAGAAGCGTCGCTTTCCTTTTCCTGATCCTTTTCCTGATCTTTCTCGTCTTCTGCTTCTGCATCACCGGATCCGGACTCAGAGGCTTTTTCCTCCTGCCGGCCTGTATCCTGTTTTTGCTTTTCTATTTCAACTTCCTCGCTTACATGGAGGTCTTCGTCTTCCGGCGCTCCGCCCAGACCCATGCACCATGGAAGCAGAACCAGCATCATAACAGTGACAAACAGCGTCCGATTGGTCATCATTTTTATCTTTTCTTTTTTGCTTTTAGCCATCCGAATCATCCGACTGTTCTATAAACCTGTAAGTAATCGCGGTGCATTCGATCTTAAGCTGTCTCCCTGAATTGCCTGACTGTTCGGTGACTGAAAAGTCCTTCACATTGACAACCCTCGAAAGACGGGCCAATCTGTCGAAAAACACGCCAAGATCATGATAGCCGCCTGTAAGCTCCATCTTGACCGGAATTTCCCCGTAAAAATCCTTTTCTGATTCACTCTGAGGCTGAAAAAGCACAAATGCAAGGCCCGAGGCCTTTCCTGCCTGGGAGATTCCTGTAAGCAATGAGGGTATCTCTTCTTTTTCCGGCAGGGCTCTTGCAACAATTTCAAATTTTGCCTTGGCATCGTCATAATCCTCTTTGACCCTGTCATAGGCGGCAGCTTTATTTTTCGCACCCTCCAGCTTGTTCTGCGCGACTTCTATATCATCGTCGAGTTCGCTGATTTGGTCCAGTTTCGGCAAATACAGAAAATAGCCGAATAACGCAACAATCACCACTGCTGAACCCACGCTTACGAGAATCCGCTGGAGCCTGGTAAGCTGGCCGATTTTCTGGAAAAATGGCTCAATGCTTTGCAAGGATAAACCGGTGTTTTTCATTATTCCTCTGCCTTCCCGCCGTTGCCGCCTGCATCAGCGGCAAGAGTGCACTTGATGTCAAAGCTTTTAAGCTCAATATCATATTCGGTGGTCTGCCTTGCATTGGTGAGGCGCACGTCACTGACTTTCCCCGAGCGCTCCAGGCGCTTCATGAAAACTGCAATCGTCTCGTTGTCCATTGCAATTCCTTCGAGCGCGAGATTGCTGCCGTTGTAGCTCATCTTTTTAAGCTGCATTCGCTCCGGCACCACGCGCTCGGTAATCTCGGCAAGCAGCAGCGGAGGATTGTCTCTGCTTGCTTTCAGGTCGTCCACAATATCGATTTTCTTTTCGAGTTCCTCGAGCTTTTTGCGTAATTTATCAACCTCGTCGGCTTTTTCCTCGTATCGCTCGATATCTTTTTCAATGCCTGCCAGCCGGTCTTCCTTGTCATCGACTTGTCCGCCGAGATATCTGTTTACCCCCAAGAGAATCAGCAGCAGAAGAATCATTGAAAGAATGAAAACCGATACCTGGCGCCGGATATTTTCTTTTGTACGTGCCGCGCGGAACGGTAGCAAGTTGATGCGTATCATTTGTCATCCACCCTTCTGATTGCAAGCCCCATGCATATTGCGGCCTGCGGTGCTATCTGCTGCAGATATGCCGGATCCAGATGTCCGTTTTTTACCTCAAATACTTCAAAAGGATTGATAATTCTGACTTCTGCGGCTGTCTGCACCGCCAGCAGTTCACGGAACTGCTTGATGTTGGCTCCCCCTCCGCTTAGCATGATCTGTTTTATCTGGTCCTCGGGGTTGGTGGAATAAAAGAAATCCAGGGCCCGCCGTATTTCATTGCACCAGTCTGAGACAACGGACGAGACAACTTCTTCAAGATCCTCGGACGAGATTTTATCAGGCTTGTCCGCAAGCTTTAAGTCCTCGGCCTCTGCAAGGGAGCAGTTTGCCATGGAAGCAACCTTCTGGTTGACCTGGTTGCAGCCCAAAGAAACATCGCGCATGAACACGGACACGTTGTCTTTCAGGATGTTAAGCGAGGTTTTTCCGGCTCCTATGTCGATTAAGGCAATGTTTTCCCCGCCGGAGGTGTGGTTGATTTCGTAGATGTTCTGAAGGGCAAAGGCGTCGATATCTATTATACACAACTCCAGGCCCGCCATGTCTATTATGTCCACGTAGTCGTTTACCATATCCTTTTTTGCGGCCACCAGAAGTACATTCATCTGGTTCGGGTTCTGCTCGTTTTCCCCGAGAACCTGAAAGTCAAGATTGACGTCGTTAATGTCAAAAGGTATATACTGTTCCGCCTCGAAGTTCAGCGATTCGTAAAGCTGATTTTCAGGCATCTGCTGTACGGTTATGTTTTTGACAATCACGGAGTATCCGCCGATGGAGATGGCCACGTTGCGCTGTCGTATGTTGTAGAGGTCAAAAAGTTCCCTTATGGCCTCGGCAACTGCTGTTCCGTCTTTTATCACGCCTTCTTCTATTAGGCCGGGCGCAATATCGATGGAGCCGAATTTTTTAAGGGCCCACCCGTTCTTGGTTCCCGCGGCTTCGGCCACTTTAATGGTTCGGGATCCGATGTCCAGACCGACCAGTTGATTTTTTTTCCCGAAAATCATGAGCGTCCCGTTTTTGTACTTTTTGTATTGAAGATTTGATCGAAAGGCAAGATATTTGAATGATCGAATAACCGGTAAATGAGCTTTTTATCAAACCTTTCACCTATCGTTATCCGCAGGTTGGTTATCAAACGGTGGTTCTTATCCTCAGCCCGCTTCTATGATACGTTAAATTGTTGTTATGTCAAGCAAATTATTAAACTTTCGCAAACTTAACCATATGTGGTAAAATTTTTGCAAATAACACACTACATCATGTATGGTATGGGTTCAAACTCAATTCCCTTATTAATGGCAGTTCTTTAGAAGAACTTCCATGAACCGTCATTAAAGTCAAGGATTAAGATGAAAGCATCTCACTTGAAAAAGAGATGAAAGACCTGTATGATAAGCTGCATAATCAGATATTGAAATAATCTTTCAACAGCCTTTGTTAATCCAAGGAGACGGCGCTATGCCAATGTCAAAAGCCTTTTCTGACCGGCTTTTCCCGGCACTTCCGGCAATTGCGGAAAATTTCGGAACACCTTTTCATATATACGATGAAATCGGCATCAGGGAAACCGCAAAATTATTAAAATCGTCCTTCTCCGGACTTCCGGAGAAATTCTGCGAGTTTTTCGCGGTTAAGGCCCTGCCCAATCCCCGGATAATGGAAATTATGCGCCAGGAAGGCTTCGGGTTTGACTGCAGCTCCGTACCTGAACTCGTACTGAGCCGGCAGATCGGGGTAAGCGGCGAGAAAATCATGTTTACATCCAACAACACCACAAGGCAGGATTTCGAGGCTGCCGTTGCAGACGGCGGCAGTATCCTGAACCTCGATGATATAACCCTGATTGAAAAACTCCCGGTGGTGCCCGAACTGATAAGCTTCAGATACAACCCCGGTCCCGCGCGCACGGGTAACGAAATCATCGGGAACCCGGTGGAGGCAAAATACGGTGTAAGCGGCGATCAGATACAAGAAGCCTACCGGATAATGAGAGACAAGGGCGTCAAAAGATTCGGCCTTCATACAATGCTTGTATCCAACGAGCTCAACCATACCTACATGGTCGAAACCGTTGATATGCTTCTTTCGCTGGTGGAGTCGCTTTCAGATTCACTTGGCATAGATTTCGAATTCATAAACATGGGCGGAGGCCTTGGAATTCCTTACCATCCAGACGATGAGCCTCTTGATATTTCCGCCATGGGGGAAAAGATCACAAAGCTGTTTGACCGTTTCAAAAAGCGCAAGAAAAGGGCGCCTGCGCTTTTCATGGAAAGCGGCCGCTATATGACCGGCCCCCACGGCGTGCTTGTAACCCGGGCAATCAACGAAAAAAACATATACCGCAAATATATAGGTGTTGACAGCTGCATGTCCGCCCTTATGAGGCCCGGCATGTACGGAGCCTATCACCATATCGACGTACTCGGAAAGTCACCTGAAACAGACGCCTGTGAAACCGTTGACGTGGTTGGCTCGCTCTGTGAAAACATAGACAAATTTGCCGTGCAGCGAAGGCTCCCTGAAATCGATCCCGGAGATCTTCTTATAATTCAGGACACAGGCGCCCACGGGCATGCAATGGGGTTTAACTACAATGCAAAGCTAAGGCCCCAGGAGCTTTTGCTGCAGGCCGACCAGACAGTCGAGCGCATCCGAAGGGCGGAAACCATGGATGACTATTTTGCAACTCTTGATGCTGCACCCGACAGACTGGAACTTTAAGGAATCAGGCATGAAAGACGAAAGAGGCTTGTATTATTTCCCCTTTCCCCGAAACAAGAAGGTGCGGATGTACGTGCGCAAATCCGGGGAAACATTCGAATTCCGCATGTGGAACGCAGAAGACCCGGCAATGTGGGAACAGCACGGGTGGATTTCATGGGAGGCCATTGAACAGGCCGCTGCCATGTATACGGGAAAAGGTTTTGACCCTAAGCAGGCATATGACCTTCGTCTGGCCCGGGCTCTGATAAAAGAAGATGCCGGCGGGGGAAAAAACCAGCCGTCCTCCTGAGTCTTACAGCGTTGCGTATTTTTGGCGCAGCCCGGGTTTTTCGATTTTTCCTGTGGGATTGCGGGGAACCGTATCAAAAAATATTCTGCGGGGGCGCTTGTAGCGGGGCATTTCAGTGCAGAAATCGCTTATCTGTTCTTCCGTGAGCCTCCTTCCCGGCTTGGGCGAAATAACTGCCGCCACGATCTCGCCCAGGCGCTCGTCAGGCACCCCTATAACAGCCGCATCCAGGATGTCCTCGTGCGTCATCAGATGATTTTCTATCTCAACTGGAAAAATGTTTTCCCCCCCGGTTATTATAACATCCTTTTTGCGGTCCACCAGCCAGAAAAACCCTTCGCGGTCAAGTTTTACAATATCTCCGGTACGCAGCCACCCGTCTTTTAAAACAGCATCGGTGGCTTCCGGGTTGCGCCAGTATCGCTCCATGACGCCCGGGCCCTTTACCACCAGTTCTCCCGGCGTCTCAGGTGGCAGATCCCTGCCGCAGTCGTCCACAACCCTGCACTCCCAGTCAAACCCGGCCCTGCCTATGGCTCCCGTCTTGTGCATGTTTTCGGTTCCCAGGTGCACGCAGCCCGGCCCCGTCGCCTCGGTAAGGCCGTAATTGGTATCATACTGCTGCCCCGGGAAAAACCGCTGCCATTTTTCAATCAAGCTGGGGGGCACCGGCTGGGCCCCGATGTGCATAAGCCGCCACTGCCCCAGGGTATAGTCCTGCAGGCGCAATTCATTGTTTTCAAGTGCAACCAGGATATCATGCGCCCAGGGCACCAGAAGCCATACAATGGTGACTCGCTCCTGGGATACAGCCTCCAGGATGACTTTCGGGCTGACTGCGCCCTTCAGTATCACCGCGGGGGCGCCAACTATGAAATTGCCGAACCAGTGCATCTTTGCCCCTGTGTGATACAGCGGCGGGATGCACAGAAAATTGTCAGAATTAACCTGGTTGTGGTGCCTGTTTTCAACGTAGCATGCAGACTCCAGCTGCCGGTGCCGAAGATACACTCCCTTGGGTTCTCCGGTGGTGCCGGAGGTAAAATAGATTCCCGCCCCGTCCCATGGATCAACCGCCAAATCAGGTTCATGCTCACCGCAGCCCTCCACAGCGCGGCCCATTGGCAGGGCGAAATCAGGGCATTTTTCCCCGGGGCCGGCGAATATGTAGCTTGAAACGCTTTTGTCCAGCTCTGATTTGACCTTTGTAATCCGATCAACGAACTCTTCTCCGAATACCAGGACCCGCGCCCGGCACGAATTGGTGCACCTTGAGATTGCGGGAGCCTCGAACCTGAAGTTAAGGGGAACTGCCACAGCCCCTGCGCGCAGTATGCCGAAATAAACGGGAAGCCATTCAAGGCAGTTCATCATCAGATGGACAACCCGGTCGCCCTTTTGCACCCCCAGGGCGGCAAGGGCCCTTGAAAATGCATTGGCCTGTCCATAGAACTGCCGCCATGTGAGCTGCCTGCGTGTTTGCGATTCGGGGTCGCGCTCGATCAGGGCGACGCCGTCGCCGTACACACGGGCGTTTCTTGCCAGTATTTCGGTCAGCACCATTTCACAAGATTCTGGGTTTACGGTTTAAATGTTTCAAAGCTGGCTCTTCTTTATTTGGCAGGCATTGTAATTAGCAGACATAACGGAAAAGTCAACCGGTTTAATTAAAAAGGCCCGGCAACGCCTTTTTAGGCGGCACCGGGCCTGAAACCGGGTTTGTCAGTTAAATCCGGAGATTACTTCTTGTTGTCGTCGACCTCTTCATAGTCAGCATCCACCACGTCTTCCTCCTGGCCGGACTGGCCCGCTCCGGCCTGCTCTTCTCCGCCGGCCTGTTCGCCGCCGGCCTGGGATGCCTGCTGATACATGGTCTCAGCAAGCTTATGGGAGGCCTGCTGCAGCTCTTCACTTATCTTGTTGATCTCTTCCTTGTCCTCGCCTTCCATGGCCTTGCGCAGACGGCCGATGATCTCCTCGACTTTCTGCTTGGTTTCTGCATCCACCTTGTCGCCCAGCTCGCTTAATGACTTTTCAGTGGAGTAGATCAGGCTGTCCGCATTGTTTCTGGCCTCCACCAGTTCACGACGCTTTTTGTCTTCTTCCGCGTGCTTTTCTGCCTCCTTGACCAGGTTTTCGATTTCCTCCTGGCTCAGTCCGCTGGAAGCGTGAATCTGGATGGACTGCTCCTTGCCGGTGGCCTTGTCCTTTGCAGAGACATGCACGATTCCGTTTGCGTCTATATCGAAGGTAACCTCGATCTGAGGCACACCCCGCGGTGCAGGCGGGATGTCTGTGAGCTCAAATTTGCCAAGGCTCTTGTTGTCCGCGGCCATTTCGCGCTCACCCTGCAGCACGTGAATTGTCACAGCACGCTGGTTGTCTTCAGCAGTTGAAAAGATCTGGCTCTTTCTCGTGGGTATGGTGGTGTTTTTCTCAATCAGCTTTGTCATCACGCCGCCAAGTGTTTCAATTCCCAGGGAAAGCGGGGTGACGTCGAGCAGCAGAACGTCCTTTACGTCTCCTGAAAGCACCGCGCCCTGGATGGCTGCGCCTATCGCCACCACTTCGTCGGGATTGACACCCTTGTGCGGCTCCTTGCCGAAGATTTTCTTCACCCGCTCCTGAACCGAAGGCATGCGGGTCATCCCGCCGACCAGAATCACCTCGTCTATATTGTCGGCTGAAATCCCGGCATCATTGAGAACTGTCCTGCAGGGACCCTCGACCCGGTCGAGAAGATCCTCCACCAGGGATTCAAGCTTGGCACGGGTGAGCTTGACATTCATGTGCTTGGGGCCGTTTGCATCCGCTGTAATAAAGGGCAGATTGACTTCAGTCTGCATGGAGGTGGAAAGCTCCATCTTGGCTTTTTCCGCAGCCTCCTTCAGGCGCTGCAGGGCCATTTTGTCATTGCGGATGTCAATGCCGCTGTCTTTTTTAAACTCGTCTGCAAGGTAATCAATGACGCGCAGATCAATGTCGTCGCCGCCCAGATGGGTATCGCCGTTTGTGGCCTTGACCTCGAAGACCCCGTCGCCTATTTCGAGAATTGAAATGTCGAATGTTCCGCCGCCGAAGTCAAACACGGCAATCTTTTCATCCGATTTCTTGTCCAGGCCGTATGCAAGAGAGGCCGCTGTGGGCTCGTTGATTATCCTCTGCACGTTTAAGCCCGCGATTTTTCCTGCGTCTTTTGTGGCCTGCCTCTGGCTGTCGTCAAAGTATGCAGGCACGGTTATAACTGCATCGGTTACTGTCTCGCCGAGGTAATCCTCTGCGTATCTCTTGATGTGCCCAAGTATATAAGAAGATATCTCAGCGGGGCTGTAGAAGTTGTCCTGGATTTTTATCCGGACGTCGCCGTTGTTTGCTTTTTCAATGGCATACGGCAGGTTCTTGATGTCGCGCTGGACTGTTTCAGAATCAAATTTCCTGCCTATAAGGCGCTTGACTCCGAACACCGTATTTTCCGGATTGGTAATGGCCTGGCGCTTTGCGATCTGGCCCACCAGACGCTCACCGCTGTCATTGACTGCCACAACCGACGGAGTCGTGCGCCCGCCTTCCGGGTTTGTAATCACCTTTGTTTCATTCTGCTCGCGCACTGCCACGCAGGAATTCGTTGTGCCCAAGTCAATTCCGATTACCTTCCCCATTTTATTCCTCCTTGAATGATGATATTTTAAAATTTCTCTGTTTATTATTCTAAATAATCCGCAGCCGCAGTTCCTGACACGCTTCAGGACGACTTTGCTTTTGAAACGGACACCATGGCCGGTCTTATCAGGCGGTCATGCAGCAGATAACCTTTCTGCATCTCCCCGACCACGGTGTTTTCAGGGTATTCGTCTGTTTCCTCCTGCATCAGAGCCTCATGGTAGGCAGGATCAAAAGGCTTTCCCATGGCCTCAACAGGAGTGACGTCGTGCTTTTTGAGGATCTTTAAAATCTCGTTCAACGTCATCTCTATTCCCTCGGCCATGCTGACATCAGTATCTGTTTTCTTTTCTCCCGCCGCGCTCAGCGCACGTTCCAGGTTGTCCACCACGGAAAGAAGATCCTTGATAAGCTCTTCATTTGCATACTTTTTGTTATCTTCCATCTGGCGCTGAACACGTTTCTTGTAATTTTCAAACTCAGCGGAAAGCCGCAGCAGCCGGTCATAAGTCTCTGCAGCCTCTTTTTTTGCAGAAGACAGCTCGTCTCTTAGCTGTTCTGTTTGTCCGGATCCGCCTTCCTGCTCTTGCTGGGCCAGGCCGCTTTTTTCATTTATATCAGAATCCGTGCCGCTTTCCTGAGTTTGCTTTTTATCCATGGACTCCTCTTCCGGGTCTTGTTGTGCCGCCTGTTCTTTTTCGGCTGTTGTATTTTTCCTGTCCTGCGACTCGCGAACCATGTTTTTCACCTCTTTCTGGCAAAGTTTCCGGTATTTCTTATGTTATGCATCCCTGCCGCATAACTGACTGAAAATTTCTGGTTCTTTGCAAGTTTGAGTGAAAAATAAGTCACGATGATGGAATGTCAAGGCGGGTTTTTAATAATGCAGGCAATTACATTCAGGGCAGTCCCGGGTGTAGAGATCCGGCCGGGAACCCTCCTTCGAGCAGATTTGGACTAATGCAGGCCATAACCTGGCCGGGAACGTTCCGCGACACAGACCGCATTACTTATCGCTGCTTCCTTCCGGACCTGACGAGGTTCGTAACCGCCTGTTGCGCGGCGGCCGGCCTGAATGGCCCGCGGCAACCGCATCATGCCCTCTGGAGGGAATTCGGCCCCGCATAAAGCGGTTTTCGGATTCAGGGTACCGCTAGCACCCCGCCTATCCCAGCCGGAATAACCACTATAAGGGCTGCGGGCCTTGTTTTCAAGAGACAATTTTTCAGAGACAATTTTTCAGATCTGAATTTTCATGCCGGATTACCTGCACAAACTCCTC
>JBKHES010000019.1:0-24851 GCA_046540695.1 Desulfobacterales bacterium | reverse complement strand
GAGGCGGCGAGCCGAAAGGGCCCTGAAAAATCAGTTGAAAATTCCGCCTTTAAAATGCTATTGATGAATAATTTCGTATTATAACATCAAAAATTTCCCGTGCTTGCGGGAAATCCACGGTATTGGGGATAATGGAAAAGGCGGAAAACAATTCCGGTTTCAACGCCCGGCAGGAGCTGCTGCGACGCCTGCCGGGCGTTGATTCCATGCTTGGCACTGCGGCTGAGGACCCGGATCTTGCAGACGTTCCTGCCACGGTTCTCAAAAGATGCGTGCGGCAGGTCATAGAAGGCTTGAGGGCCGCAATTCTTGAAACCGGACAGCCGCCGTCTGGCCGGGATCTGAGCAGGGATTCGATTTTCGCATTGATCAAGTCCCGCGCCAGGACCGCCATGGCCCACAACCTTGTCCATGTTATAAACGCCACCGGAGTGGTGGTGCACACCAACCTAGGCAGGTCGCTTTTAAGCCCCAGGGCATTGGGACGTGTTTCCGCAGCTGCATCCGGGTATTCCAACCTTGAATTCAACCTTGAAACAGGCAGAAGGGGTTCTCGCTACGAAATAGTCGAGGAGCTTATCTGCGAAATTTCAGGCGCTGAAGCCGCCATGGCAGTCAACAACAACGCCGGAGCGGTGCTTTTATGCCTTGACACTCTTGCAAAAGACAGGGAAGTAATTGTCTCGCGCGGCGAGCTCGTGGAAATCGGGGGCTCATTCAGGATTCCGGACGTAATGGCAAGAAGCGGAGCTTTTTTAAGGGAGGTGGGCGCCACCAACCGCACCCACCTGAAGGATTACCGGTCTGCAGTCAACGAAAACACGGGCCTGCTGCTAAAAGTACACACCAGCAACTACGAAATAATCGGTTTTACAGCAAGCGTGCCTCTGTCCGAACTTGTCCGGCTCGGCGCGGACTCCGGCCTGCCGGTGATGGAGGACCTGGGCAGCGGCACATTCGTGGATCTTTCCCGCTACGGCCTTAAAAAGGAACCAACGGTACAGGAATCGGTGGCAGCAGGCGCCGACATTGTCACCTTCAGCGGAGACAAGCTTCTCGGCGGACCCCAGGCCGGAATTATTGCGGGGTCCAAATACATCATGGACCGCATAAAGAAAAACCCCCTGACAAGGGCCCTCAGGATTGACAAGCTTACTCTGGCAGCGCTTGAAAGCACCCTGCGTGAATACAGGGACGAGTCTGAAGCTGTGGAGTCAATACCCACATTGCAGATGCTCACCTGTCCGATCGAGCATATCCGTCACAAGGCTGAACTATTGGAAAACTCCCTTTGTGCAATCAGCGACGAGCGCCTGCAATACCGATTGATTGATTCGGTTTCAAGGGCCGGGGGCGGATCCCTGCCAGCCCTGGAGCTGCCGACCAGGTGCATTGCCCTGCGCCTGGGCGGGATTTCCGCGTCCCGAACCGACAAGGCCCTCCGCAGCCGGCGGCCTGCGGTTGTCGGCCGCATCGAGGCCGACGAATACATAATAGATCTTCGGACCGTGCTTGCAGAAGAAATCGACATGATCGCAAATGCCGTAAATCAATTTTTATCCGAGGTGTGACCATGAGCGAACATTGCCGGGAGATTCAACGCAGCAAAACAACCAGCAGCGCATTTCTGCTGTCCAGGAGCGAGCCCTGCGGGCCGGGTCCGGAATACGGCCCGGGCTCAGACCAGGATGCGGCCTGGATGATCGAGACGCTGTCCAGGATCTTTGCAGAGGTTGTTCCGCCGGGCAGGCTTTCTGAAAAGATTGCCTCAGAGCTTTCCTCCGAAGGCCGGTTTGCGGCCATGGTCATCCGGTTTGACGATCTTTGCCTTTCATCCGGGCCTGAGGCGGTTGTGGTTGATACAGCGGCAATTCTGGATGAAGCCTGCCGGGAAAAAGGCGGTTTCTGGGCCGTTTTTGACTCCGACATGCTGGCCTGCTTTATTGCCGGAAAAGACAGCTCCGCCTGCACGGAATTAGCGGAAGCCGTAGCCTCGAAACTGGCAGAGCAGAGAAACGACACAGTGACCTCAGGAATTGCCGAATATCCCATGCTCGAATACGGAAGGGAAGAAATCCTTGCAAACGCCCGGAAAGCCCTTGAGCATGCGGAGTTTTTCGGCCCGGGCAGCCGGGTGGTATTTGATTCAGTTAGCCTGAATATCAGCGGGGACAAATACTACCAGGCGGGAGACATTGACACCGCGGTTTCAGAATTCAAAAAAGCCCTGCTGCTGGATCCCGAAAACGTAAATGTTTTAAACAGCCTGGGTGTAAGCCACGGGGTGCGCGAAGATTTCCAAAAGGCCCTGGAATGCTTCACAAAAGCCATGGAGCTTGATCCGGGCGAGGTCATGGCTATATACAACTCAGGCTACGTCCACCTGTGCATGAACAATTACCAAAAGGCCCTTGAGCTTTTTCTGCAGGCCGTGCAAACCGATGAAACTCTTTTTGAAGCAGCATTCCAGTCAGGACGGACTTACATGGAAACCGGCAGACCCGAGCAGGCCAGGAAATTTCTCGAAAAAGCGGTTGAACTCAATACCGGATCAGGTGCAGCCCGCCGCTACCTGGGTGACTGCTATGCTGCACTGGACCGCGACGATGATGCCGTGGCAGCCTACAAGACCGCCCTGAAACTGCGTCCGGATGACGCAGAAGCCCTTTCAGCCCTGGGCATGCTATACGAAATGCAGAACAGAAACGCTGATATAGCCCTTATGTTCTGCAGGCGGGCTGTTGAAATGTATCCCGACAACCCCGCATTCCGTCACCGGCTGGGCAGAGTCGCCTACAACCGGGGCATGCACGAGCAGGCCCTGGCTGAATTCGAGGCTGCAAAAGAACTCGGACATGCTGACTCGGAAGAATATGTCGAGATTCTGCGGGAAACCGGCGGAAGGAAGGAAAACGTGAAATGAATCCCGGCTTCAGGGTGCGGGGCTAAGAGCCGAATACATGATTGATTGCGGCAGGATAATTGTTATTATAAATACGAATGATGAGTTCTGCGAAATTAAAGAACAAGGAGAAGGGGAAAATGCCCATATATGAATATTTCTGCGATTCATGCGAAAAAAAATTTGAAACCCTGGTCCGCAGCGGGGAGGTTCCTTCCTGCCCGCAATGCGGAAGCAGGGATCTTAAAAAGCTTCTTTCAGCATGCGGGTTTGTCAGCAAGTCCGCAGGCGGTGAAACCGTGAGCACGTCTGCCGGTTCTTCGTGCGGGAGTTGCGCATCATCAAGCTGCTCAAGTTGCGGCATATGAATGAATCAACCGTACGCATCGGAACCAGGGGCAGCAAGCTGGCCCTTTGGCAGGCGGGCTGGGTAAGAGACAGGATACTTGAGCATCATCCTGACACAAAGGTCGAACTCGAGGTCATAAAGACCAGCGGTGACAAGATACTTGATGTTCCCCTTGCCAAAGTCGGGGGAAAGGGGCTTTTTGTCAAGGAAATAGAAGAAGCCCTTTTGGACGGAAGGATTCACCTTGCAGTGCACAGCATGAAGGACATGCCGGGACGGATTCCGGAGGGCCTGTGCATTGCCTCGGTACCTGAGCGCGAAACCCCATATGACGTACTTATTGCCCGCGGGATCACAACCCTTGAGCAGCTTCCCGACGGAGCCAGAGTGGGCACCAGCAGCCTGCGCCGCGCATCCCAGATCCTTAACTTCAGGCCCGATTTCCGGGTTTTGCCCCTGCGCGGCAACATAGACACCCGTATCCGCAAGCTCTCAAGCGAAAACCTTGACGCGGTGATCCTGGCTGCGGCAGGGGTAAAGAGGCTGGGCTATATCAACAGCATAACCGCCCATCTTGACCCTGAGGTGGTACTGCCCGCCGTGGGCCAGGGCGCCTTGTGCATTGAGGCACGTCAAAACGATGAACCCGTCAACAGGCTGCTGGCGGAAATACACCACAGTGAAACCGCCTGCACAGTTTCTGCAGAACGCGCCTTTCTCCACAGACTGGAGGGAGGATGCCAGGTACCGATAGCCGCGTTTGCACAGCTCGAAGGCAGCAATCTTAAACTCGACGGCATGGTTGCTGAAACAGACGGCTCCGTGATGATCAGGGATCAGATCGCCGGCAGCGCAGATGATCCGGAATCACTCGGCACGGCCCTGGCACAACGCCTTATAGACCGCGGCGCAGGAGACATAGTCCGGCGCCTTATAGAGGAAGCATAAAAGTTATGAACGGAAAAGTCTTTCTTCTGGGAGCCGGGCCGGGTGATCCCGGACTGATTACTGAAAAGGCGGCTGCGTGCATCGCAGCAGCAGACGTTGTGGTTTACGACTACCTGGCTTCCGAGCTGCTGCTGAAATACGGTAGACCGGATGCGAAACTTCTCTACGTGGGAAAAAAGGGCGGGGATCATACCCTGAGCCAGGAAAAAATAAGCGCACTTCTTGTTGAAAAAGCAAAGGCGGGAAACACGGTTGCAAGGCTCAAGGGCGGGGACCCCTTTATATTCGGCCGGGGAGGAGAAGAAATAGAAGAACTCGTTGCCGCCGGCATTGATTTTGAGGTGGTGCCCGGTGTGACATCTGCTGTGGCGGCACCCGCTTATGCAGGAATTCCCCTGACCCACAGGCAGTTCGCCTCCTGCGTGACATTTATCACCGGCCATGAAGACCCGTCCAAGACCGATTCCATGATCAACTGGGAGGCGCTTGCAGGCACCGGCGGCACACTTGTGTTTCTAATGGGTGTAAAAAACCTGCCGAACATAGTTGCCCGCCTTACCGAGGCCGGGATGGACAAAAAAACACCTGCAGCCCTTGTCCGCTGGGGCACCACCCCGGTTCAGCAGACAGTCACGGGCGACCTGGAAACGATTTGCGAAAACGTGGAACAGGCCGGGCTCAAGCCCCCATGCATCATAGTGATAGGCGACGTGGTTCAGCTGCGGGAAAAAATGCAGTGGTTTGAAAACAGGCCCCTTTTCGGCAGGCGCATAGTGGTTACCCGCGCCAGAAGCCAGGCAAGCGGACTTGTAAAGAGGCTGTCCGAGCTTGGAGCATCGGTTTACGAGGTGCCGGCAATTGAAATCCGGCCCGTAAATGACCTGAGCCGTCTTGACGCGGCTGTCCGGGCCATAAAAGACTACTCCTGGCTTGTTTTTACAAGCGTGAACGGAGTGGATTCTTTTTTCCGGAGCCTTTACGCCCACGGGCTTGACGCCAGGGCACTGGGAGGGATCAAAACAGCAGCAATCGGACCGGCCACCGCCGCCAGAATGCGGGAAAACGGGGTTAACGCGGATATCGTGCCTGAAAGCTACAGGGCGGAATCAGTTGTGTCAGCATTTGAAAACCTTGACATGTCAGGGAAAAAAGTCCTTTTGCCCCGGGCCGAAGGGGCAAGACCGGTGCTTCCCGACGAACTGGCCAAAATGGGGGCGCAAGTGGACGAAATCATTTCCTACCGTGCCGTGCAGGGGCAGGCGCGGGCGGACGACCTCGAAAGGAAACTGAGAGCAGGCGAAATTGACATGATTACGTTTACCAGCTCATCAACTGTCAGAAACTTCATGTCCCTGCTGCCTGAATCAGAGGCCCAAAAGCTGCTTTCAGGTGTTGCAGTGGCGGCCATAGGCCCTGTAACCGCGGAAACAGCCGCGGAAATGGGTATAAAACCCGGCATTATAGCGGATGAATTCACCATAGACGGCCTTGTAAATGCTATAACAGGCTACTATAAGCCGCGCACCTAGTAAATAGCTCCGAACCTGCAGGCATCGTAGCATGCAAGGCACTGGATGCATTTTTCCTTGTCTATGTAGGCAACTTCCTTTTTCTGCCAGCTCACGGCGCCCGTGGGGCATGCCTTGTAGCAAAGACCACACTTCTTGCAGGCATCCGGATCCACGGTAAAGCTCAAAAGCGCCACGCAGCGCTTGGCCGGGCACCTTTTTTCATTGACATGGGCGTCGTATTCGTCCCTGAAATACTGCAGGGTGGAAAGCACGGGGTTGGGTGCTGTCTGTCCCAGCCCGCAGAGGGACGAGGTCTTGATTACTGCTGACAACTCTTCTAAAACATCAATGTCTCCGGGCCGGCCCTCGCCCTCGCAGATCTTGTCCAGGATTTCCAGGATGCGCCTGGTTCCCTCCCGGCACGGGGTGCACTTTCCGCAGGATTCCTCCTGGATAAAGTCCATGAAAAACCTTGCCATGTCAACCATGCAGGTTTTTTCATCCATTACGATCACGCCGCCGGAGCCCATGATGGCTCCTACCTTGGCGATTTCCTCGTAATCCACTGGCGTGTCCAGGTATTTTTCAGGCACGCACCCGCCTGACGGCCCGCCGAGCTGCACTGCCTTGAACTTGCGCTTTTTCGGGATGCCTCCGGCTATATCGTATATCATCCTGCGCAGGGTAATGCCCATGGGCACTTCCACAAGGCCGATATTATTGACGTCCCCGGAAATGGCAAAAACCTTGGTGCCTTTGCTGGACTCGGTGCCCACGCTGGCATACCAGCTGCCGCCGTTTAACATGATCTGGCCCACGTTGGCCATTGTTTCAACGTTGTTCAACACGGTGGGCCGGTCCCACAGCCCCTTGTTTGCAGGGAAGGGAGGACGCGGACGCGGCATACCCCGTCTGCCCTCAATGGAACGCATCAGGGCGGTTTCTTCCCCGCACACAAAAGCCCCTGCACCCTGGTATATGTCCACATCGAAATCAAAACCGCTTCCCAGGATGTCTTCGCCCAGCAGCCCGTATTCCCTTGCACGCTCTATGGCAAGGCCCAGCCGCTGGATGGCAAGCGGGTATTCAGTTCGGCAGTAAATATAGCCCTGATGAGCTCCTATTGCCCGGGCCGCGATGACCATTCCCTCTATCACCGCGTGAGGATCTGCCTCGAGGATGCTTCTGTCCATGAACGCACCCGGGTCGCCCTCGTCTGCGTTGCACAAAACGTACTTGATGTCTCCTTCTGCCTTTGCTGCAAAACCCCATTTTATTCCCGCAGGGAAACCCGCACCCCCGCGTCCCCGCAGACCGGAAGTCTTTATTTCCTCTAAGATGTCTTCGGGAGTCATCTCGGTCAGGGCCCTTGCCATGCCGAAATACCCGTCTCTTGCTATGTATTCGTCTATGCTTTCAGGGTCTATGAGGCCCTTGTTGCGCATGGCCCAGATAAGCTGATTGGAAAAAAACGGGATATCCGACATCATCGGGATTAATTTCTTTGATACGGGATCCTTGTGCATGAGGCGCTCAACCGGCCGCCCCTTTAAAAAATGAGATTCAACAAGCTCTTCTGCATCCCCGGCCCTCAACTGCTGATAAAAGATCCCTTCGGGCTGTACCACCATGACAGGACCAACAGCGCAAAATCCGTTGCAGCCTGTTTCTACAACCCGGACTTCTTCTTCCAATCCATGTTTTGCCAGTTCCGCATCCAGAGCTTCGTGAAAACCCTTGCTTCCGCTTGCATGACACCCGGTGCCGCCGCAGAGCATCAAATGGAGCCTTGCCTGATCCATGATTATCTCCCAAAGTGCGTGCTAAGTGTTTAAGTGCTTAAGTTTCAGACTTTTTCCTTTACACACAACCACTTAACCACGTAATGCATTTTATTCGTATTTTTCAATGATTTCGGAAACCTGGTCCGGCTTTACGCTGCCGTAGGTATCCTGGTCCACCACCAGAACAGGCGCAAGCCCGCACGCGCCGAGACAGCGCACCGCCTCCAGGGAAAACCTCCGGTCCTCCGTGGTCCCGCCGACTTCGATTTCACATTCCTTGCTTATGCGGTCCATGACCTCCTTGATGCCCTTGACATAACAGGCGGTTCCCAGGCAGGCCCGTATTCTGTGCCTGCCCTTGGGAGTCAGGGAAAACAGGGCATAAAAGGTTGCTACACCGTACACATCGCTGGGGGGAATGTTTAATCCGCGGCCGATGTAGTCTATCACCTCCACCGGAAGATAGCCCACAACATCCTGGCACAGGCGCAAAACAGGGATTACGGGACCGGGCGCGTTTTTGTGCGTCTCTATGATCCCGTCTATCTCGCTTACCATTTCCGTTGTGATATCCGGATGAGCAGCCAGCTGCGACGCATTTGCCATATTTAGCCTCCAGAGCTGATTGAAATGTATCGATTTTAAAACAAGAGCATAACTTTTCACAACAATGAATAAATGTCAATGAAATCATCATCTGATTGACACCCGGGCTTTTATATGATTAAAAAGATTCTGGCACATACAGGTGCGCAGCTAAAGACCATGACTTAATACTTGGGAGCCTGAAAATGGGTAAAATAACTGTTGAAGATCTGCACCGTATAAAGGAGAAAACCCGGAGCAGGATCGCCATGCGCTTGCAGGAGCCGGATATCCGAATTACGGTACACATGGGGGAATGCGGCATCGGGGCGGGAGCCAGGGATGTCATGAAAACACTTATAGAGGAAACCGGCAGGGCAGGAAGAGACGATATCCGTGTTTTCGCGGGTGACTGTCCCGGTGTCTGCGAGACCGAGCCCAACGTGACCGTTGAGATCCGGGGACAGGAGCCTGTGGTATATCAAAAGATGGATCAGGAGAAAATACGGCGGATATTTGAACGTCACGTACTTAACGGCGAAGTCCAGGAGGCTGATACGGTGGAAATTCCGGCCCCCGAACCCGAAGCTGAACCCCAGTCCGGCCAGGAGGGATGAATGTCAGAGAGAATCCGTACTTTACTCAGGCAGACCGAAGCGTTCCGGAATCTGAGCGACAAGGAGATAGAGCAGGTCACCGGCTTCAGCAACATCAGGAAGCTTGAAAAAGACCAGGGCCTTTTCAGGGAAGGAGAAAAAGCCTCCAGCCTGTGGGTGGTGGCCTCCGGTGAAATCGACGTGCGTTTTGAACTTCCCGCAAGGCAGACATCTGAGGCCCAGACGCTTTCCACTCTTTCGGAAACCGGAATTCTTGGATGGTCCAGCCTTATTCCGCCCTACAAATACAAGCTGTCTGCCTACTGCACCTCAGAATCATGCGAAGTAATCGAGATCAAAGGCAGGGAACTGCTGGAACATATGAAGAAAAACCCAGAACTCGGCTACAGGGTGCTGTATGCCATGATCCGCGTCGTTGGCAATCGGTTTGAGCACCTGCAGGCCACGGCAGAAAACAGGAGTCCGCTATGATCAGCCTGGATTTCATGGACCGGGTGGAGATGTTCAAGGATCTCACAGACGAACATTTAAAAGCTATCCAGGAAGCTGCGGAAACGGCCGAATATAAAAAGGGCGACTGCATCTTCAGGTACGGAGAACCAGCGGAGTACCTATGGATAGTAACAGAGGGGGAAGTGGAGCTTCGCTGCGAATCCAGCGAGGCCGTACAGCAGGGAACATGTGAACCTGTAACATTTGTTTCCGCTGCCCAGGCATTCGGATGGACCTGTTTTGTCCCCCCTTACAGGTACCGGCTGTCGTGCTATTGCGCTTCCCGGCACTGCAGCCTGATAAGGATGGGAAAGGACAGACTTGAGCAGCTGTTTGAAAAATATCCTGAAATCGGGTTTGCGGTTATGCTCTACACCATTAACGCGGTGGGCACGCAGTTCCAGGAACTGCAGGATGAAATAGCAAGGCAGCGCGGCCAGGAAATTATGAACAAGTGGTAAGACGCGCGTCCCGGACAAAAGAGGCGGTCCGAACATGAGCATTTTCGGACCGCCTCTTTTTTTATCTATGCAGCGCTTGAAAGCTTAACAGCGCACACCTTGTATTCAGGAATCTTGGAGACAGGATCAAGGGCGGAGTTGGTCAGGCGGTTGGCAGCAGCCTCTGCGTAATGAAAGGGGATGAAAACCGTGCCGTCCACTGCCTTTTCAGATACGGTCATTTTTGCCACGATCTCTCCCCTCCTGGATGCGATTCTCACTTTGTCGCCGTCGTTCAGTCCGTATTTTTCCGCATCCGCCGGGGAAATCTCCACGAAGCTCTCGGGCGCCCGCTCGTTTAACCCCTCTGTTTTGCTGGTCATGCTTCGGGTGTGGTAATGGTAAAGCACCCGGCCGGTGGTAAGGTAAAGAGGATATTCCTCGTCAACCTGCTCGGCCGGCGGAATATAATCTATGGCATGCAGCTGTCCCTTTCCTATCGGAAACGCGTCCCCGTGAAGAATCGGTGTTCCGGGATGCTGCGGCTTCGGACAGGGCCAGTGGATGCCTTCGTCTTCGAGGCGGTCATAACTTATCCCCGCGTAAGAAGGAGTAACAGTGGCAAGCTCGTCAAAAATCGCGGAAGCGTTTTCATAAGCCATGGAATAACCCATTCGGCGCGCTATCTCCGCTGTTATTCTCCAGTCGTCGCGGGTATCACCGGGCGCGTCAACAGCCTTTCTTACCCTCTGCACCCTGCGCTCCGTATTGGTAAAGGTGCCGTCCTTTTCGGCAAAGCAGAAGCTCGGCAGCACCACATCAGCCATCATGGCGGTTTCGGTCATGAATATGTCCTGGACCACCAAGAAGTCAAGGTTTGAAAGGCTTTCTTCCGCATGGTTCAGATCAGGGTCTGACACCATGGGATTTTCTCCTATAACATAAAGCGCCTTTAACTCGCCTGAATGGGCCTTAGGGATCATCTCTGTTACCGGCATGCCTGCCTTGTCTGAAAGTCCTGTGACATTCCATGCCTTTTCCATGGTGCTTACCTTGTCAGCGTCTGTTACCTTCTGATATGCGGTAAACACGTTGGGCAGCCCTCCCATGTCGCAGGCGCCCTGCACGTTGTTCTGCCCCCGCAGGGGATTGACCCCGGCTCCCGGTTTGCCGAGATTGCCTGTGATCATGGCCAGGTTGGCAAGGGATTTTACGTTGTCTGTTCCCGAGATGTGCTGGGTGATGCCCATGCAGTAAACGATTGCCGCCCTGTCAGCCTTGGCGTAAAGGCGCGCCGCATCTATAATACCGGCTGCCGGGATGCCCGTTATCTGTGAAACGTAATCCGGCGTGAATTTTTCCGTCATTTCCTTCAGGGCTTCAAAACCTTCGGTTCGGTTTTCAACAAAATCGCTGTCGTACAGGCCTTCCTTGATAATCACGTGTATAAGACCGTTTATCCAGGCCACGTCCGTACCGATATTGGGCCTGAGCCACATGCCCGCGTGCTCGGCAAGTTTTATCCGCCTGGGATCCACGAGGATGATATCAGTGCCCTTGAAAGACGCCGCCCTCTTTATAAAGCTGGATATGACCGGGTGATTTTCCGTGGTATTAGACCCGGTCACCAGGATAACGTCAGCCTCCTCGACATCCGCGATTGTGTTTGTCATCGCTCCGCTTCCAAACGCTGCGGCCAGACCGGCCACGGTGGAGGAATGTCAGAGGCGGGCGCAGTGATCTATGTTGTTTGTCTTAAGCACCGCCCTGGTGAATTTCTGTGCCACATAATTGTCTTCATTGGTTATTCTGGCTGATGTCAGCACCCCGAGGCTGTCCGGGCCGTGGCTGTCTTTTGCCTCTGACAGCCTGCTTGCCACCAGATCCAGGGCCTCGTCCCAATCGGCTTTCCGGAATTCGCCGTTTTCCTTTATCATGGGGCTGGTGAGGCGTTCGGGCGAGTCTATGAACCCGAACCCGAAACGTCCCTTTACACAAAGGCTGCCGTAATTGGGAGGAGATTGTTTGGCGCCGGTGACCTTTATCACCCGGCCGTCTTTCACGTGCAGGTCAAGCTGGCAGCCCACTCCGCAGTAACTGCAGGTTGTGCGGACTTTTTCAACCTCCCTGGGCCTCCACCTGTATTTGGCATCCTTTTCCACCAGGGCGCCCACAGGGCAGGCCTGTACGCATTCGCCGCAGAACACGCAATCAGAGTCTTTCAGCGGCCTGTCGCCGGCGGCAACTATCTTGCTGTCCTTGCCGCGATATCCGAAGCTTATGGCGTTGTTCACCTGGATTTCATTGCAGGCCTGAACACATCTTCCGCACAGGATGCATCTTGAAAAGTCGCGCACAATAAAGGGATTTACCGTCTCCATGGGGTACTTGACCTCGGTTGCCGCAAAAGCCTCGCCCGAGACCTGATACCTGTATGCCAGATCCTGGAGCTCGCAGTCGCCCCATACCGGGCACAGGCGGTCGCTGTGGTCGTATTGCTGAACGCGGAGCTGGAAATCAGCAAAACTTCCGGTTTCATCAGAGCTGCGTACGGCACAGTTGTGGTTTCCGGAAGCAAGCAGAAGCTCTATGCTCATCTTCCTGGAGGTCACCACCTCCGGTGATTCGGTGTGTATTACCATGCCAGGCTGGGCCGGGGTTGCGCAGGCAGGAAGCAGGTTGCGGGCTTTTTCCACCTCCACCACGCATATCCTGCAGGCACCCGTGGGAACGGCTCCCTTAAGGTGACAAAGCGTGGGAATATCAATGCTGTTTCTGCGGGCCACTTCCAGGATGGTCTCCCCGGGTTCGAAGGAAAACCGGTTTCCGTTAATGGTCACTTGATTTTCAGTCATGGCGCTTTCCTGATATGTGTCTGGATTACATTCACTCGTGCTTTTTGTTTTCCCACAGAGGAAAATACCTCAAATTATGTTCCATATACGATTTTACGAGCGCTTTCAAGAGTTAAATACAGCACTATCACAACCACATCTCCCTTTCAGGGTCCCGCAGCGACATGGGAGGTCCCAGGACTTCGTACCAGACCACCGCCTGTCTGAGCTGGCCGGTAGAAACCGAAACACGCCGGAGATGGCTCCGCTTTCGAAGGGCGGGTTCAGGCAGGGGCGGGGCGGGTTCCCTTCTGTCAGTCCTTCCGATCCTGCCTTCAGGGGTGCGGCCCTCCCTGCTGCGCGACTCGATCAGTGTACTTCGCTTTTTTGCCTCGCCCGGCTCCTGACTCGAAGGGGAGGGGGCTTGTCCGGCTGGCGCGGGCTCTTTTTCCCGCTCATGGCTGATAATGTCTTCTGAGGACAAAAGGTCCTCCCATCCCGTGGAACGACCTTCCACCGGCTGCCGCCTGCTTTTCTCCCCTGAAGGAGGAACTGCCTCCCCCTGCATTTCCGCAAACAGGTCTCTCAAGCCCTTTTTCCATCCGCCTTCAGGCGAAGCCTGCTGTTGGGAAGACGACTCCTTTTGCTTTTTCTGCATCTTGAAAATATTGGTGATTATTACTATGAGAACCACCAGTAAAAATATCAGGGACTCCATTTAAGATACCCCTTGTTTTTTTATTCGGTTTCCTGCCCTTCTCCGGGTTCGCCTTCCTGTCCGCCGCCTATGCTGTCGCGCATCTGGGTGTCTGCCTGGATATTTTTGAACCTGTAATAATCCATTATTCCGATATTGCCTGCGCGAAGTGCTTCGGCCATGGCGATGGGCACCTGGGCCTCGTTTTCAGTGACCTTGGCGCGCATTTCCTCAACCTTGGCACGCATCTCCTGTTCTGCTGCGTAGGCCATTGCCCGCCGCTCTTCGGCCTTTGCCTGGGCTATCTTCTTGTCAGCCTCAGCCCGGTCGGTTTCAAGTTCCGCGCCGATATTTTTGCCCACGTCCACGTCAGCGATGTCAATTGAAAGTATCTCATAGGCTGTGCCAGCGTCCAGGCCCTTTTCAAGGACGCGCTTGGATATGGAATCCGGATTTTCAAGAACGTTTTTGTGGCTGTCAGAAGAGCCTATGGTGGTGACGATTCCTTCGCCCACACGGGCCAGTATTGTCTCCTCTCCGGCTCCTCCAACCAGCCGGTCAATGTTTGCGCGCACCGTGACCCTGGAAATTGCCTTGAGCTGAATTCCGTCCTTGGCCATTGCCGCCACCATCGGGGTTTCGATCACCTTGGGATTGACGCTCATCTGCACGGCTTCAAGCACGTTTCTGCCCGCAAGGTCAATTGCCGCGGCCCGGTTGAACTTGAGATCAATGTTTGCCTTGTCCGCGGCAATCAGGGCCTGGATCACGCGCATGACATCGCCTCCGGCCAGGAAATGGGACTCCAGGTCATTGGTTGACACCTCCAGCCCGGCCTTAACCGCCATGATCTTGGCGTTTACGATCAGCTTGGGCGAAATTTTTCTGAGCCTCATGAATATGATGTTAAACAGCCCTATACTCGCCCCTGACACCAGTGCCTGGACCCAGAGCGATATTGCTGACCCTATGAAATAGAGCAGAACAATCAGGACAATTACGAGAATTACAAGAATTACGAATTCAACGGGCATGATTCCTCCTTTGAAAAAAAGGTGTAAGGTTTCAAGGCCAGGGGCTGAAGGCAAAGGATGAAAGGTGCAATAAATGAATATCCCGCGTTCCCTCCCTGCTGACCCCTTGAGCCCTGAAACTGCGAACTTTCAGCTATCAGCTATTTCTTCCTCACCACAATACGGCCCCCTTCAACAGAAGAGACCTTTATTTGAGAATCCTTTTCAATATAATCGCCGCGGGTTACCACGTCGAGCCTTTTGCCCTCAATGACGGCCGTGCCGGCAGGACGCAGGTCTGTTGCGGCCGTGCCCTCTTTTCCCGCGTACAGGGAAGCCTTTTCATCATAAGAGGCATATCCGTTCTTGCTGGAAAGATCCGATTTCAGGGCGAACGGCGAGCGGGCCAGAAGCCTGAGGCCTGCAAGCAGAACCACAGGAAGTATCACTATGTCTGCCAGCACAAACATCATGCCGGAAAAAGATGAAATATCGGTAAATACAAGATACAGGGAATATCCAAGGCAGCCCGCGGCAACAGCAGTGAGCAGGCCCCCGGACGGCAGCATGGCTTCTGCCAGAAGAACGGCAATGCCCGCCACCTGAAGAAGCACGGGAACAATGTAGGGCTGGATCATTCAGGCTCCTTTCTGTCCACCACAATCCGGTTTCCGCGAATGTCAATCACCTTTACCCGCGTGCCTTTTTCCAGAAAAATATTTTCAGTTATAACGTCAAACATCTCGCCGTTTATTTCAGCCTTGCCCGAGGGCCGCAGGTAAGTAAGAGCCACCCCGGTATCGCCCCGGCTGACCATTTCAGTCTCACGGGTTTCCGCCCGGGCGTCCTTTAACGATGAGGCAAGGTAAGGGCCTTCCCTGCTGCTTGGAATTCTGGGCATAACATACCGGATGAACAGCAGTCCGGCGATCATGGCTGCAATATATGCGCCGACCACCTGAGCTCCGTTTTCAACAAGAAGATCCTTCTGCCAGGGAACCGACGGATCGGGCAGCACGAAATCCTGCATTGCAAGCACCATTGCCGCAGCAATGAGAACCATTCCAGCAAAGCCTGCGATTCCGAACCCGGGCAGTACGAAAACCTCCACCCCTATAAGGATTATTCCCGCGACCAGGATGAAAAACTCCGTGTAATGAGCCAGGCCAACCAGATACTGGGAAAAAAAAACAAGAGACAGGCAGGCAACCCCAACCGCCCCGGGCAGGCCGAATCCGGGAGCCTTGACCTCTATATAAAGACCCACAAGGCCGATCATCACAAGTATAGGAGCAATTTTGTCAATAAACCTCACCAGAACCTCTGACCATGTTTCCTCGATCCGGACGAGTTTATATCCCTCAATGCCGAGCCTTTCGAGCATGGATTCAACAGAACCGGCGGTCATGGTTGAAAAGCCATATTCCAGGGCTTCTGAGTCATGCATGGTAAGCAGCTCGCCTTTTTGAACAACCGTTTTTTTCGAAGTTATAATGTCTTTTTCGCTCCGGACCAGATCGTCGTACCGGGCCGAATCCAGGTACCGAGTGGAGCCGTCTGCTGTTTTGACCTCGAAAACCTCCTTTTCCTTGGTGACCATGGCCTCCACCAGGGCTGTAGGGTACCCGTTTCTTTTTGCCAGGGCGCGGAACTTTGCCCTGATGGGGGACTGGTACTTTTCTCCCAGTTCCCTTGTGCCTTCCCCTGACTGCATAATCGGAGCCACGTCGCCTATCGTGCTTCCGGGGCTCATGACCAGATCGCTGCAGGAAAGCGCGATCATGGCGCCAGCGGAAAGAGCCATCGGAGAAACATATGCGATTGTCCGGTCTTCCGGGAACTTCAGCATGGTATCCACGATGTTAAGGGCCGAGTCCACCCTTCCGCCGGGGGTATCTATTTCCAGGATTACAAGTGAGTCAGGCTCATTTGAAACCTCATTGCGTGCTCTTTCGATAAAAGCGGCCATCCCCGGGTCAACTGCACCGGTGACCGGGATCAGGTAAACCTTTTCACCGCCCTGCTCTTTTGCGCCAAGGCAGGCGGGAGACAAGGCAGGGCCGGCCAGGACCGCAAGCAGGAAAAACACTGCAATAAGCCGAAAGGCGGGAAAGCGGTTCATAGTCTTCTCATCAGTTCTGCAGGGAATTGAAAACGGTGCGCGGATATTTCTTTAAAAATTTCAATTCTTTTCAAACTATAACGCGGGCGCGCATGCTGTCAAGCTCAAACGACCAACAAGACTCCCCCGTGACCGGGACCGGAATCGACCCCCCATCCCGATAAGACTGAAACAGCATAACAACAACCTGATAATTTTTCACCGGAAATTGCAGGTGCCTGCCCAGTGCGCCTTGACTTTGCACGCCTGCGCGGGTATATTTATTTATATAAATTCTTAAAGGTTATTTCCTTTCACCAAAGGAGCCGGGAGCCATGAATATCTCAGACTACCTGAGCTACCAAAACATCTTCCTTGATGCAGACCTGACCGATAAAACCGCTGTCCTTGAATTTATAGCAGATGCCTGCGAAAAAAACCGGGTGGCAGACAAGGACGAAGTTTACGCGGGGCTCCTGGAACGGGAACAGACAATGTCGACCGGGGTCGGCGGCGGCCTGGCGTTTCCGCACACCACAAGCGCGGAGGCAAATCAGGCCGCGGTGATACTGCTTCGTCTTGCGCGGCCCGTGGACTTCAACGCCCTGGACAAAAAGCCGGTGGATATTGTTATGTCCCTTATTATTCCGCAAAAGGACAGGGAAATTCACGTCCGCCTGCTTGCACGTATTTCCAGGCTGTGCAGGGAATCCGCCTTTATTGAAGCCGTGAGAAAAGCTGAGGATCCTTTTTGGCTATGCACTGAAATGCAGAAAATCGAACATGAAAAGGCCCTGGGCTGATCCGCGGACAAACAATCAATAAAACACCGGGCTGCAATATTGTATCTGCTCTGCGCTATTATAGAAAACGAGGACCTGCTCGACGAAATCATAACCGGGTGGCTCGATATTGGCCTTACAGGTGCAACAGTCATTGAAACCACCGGCGCCCTGCAGCTTATATCCCAGCATGTGCCGATTTTTGCAGGTCTTCGCAGCCTGACAAGCGGCGGCAGCCGCCACAACAAGACAGTCTTTGCAGTTGTTGAAAGCAAAGAACTCCTCGATATGGCAGTGAATTTTCTCGAAGACCTGTGCAGGGAAAAGCACAGTGTAAGACAGGGCATATACTTTGTCGTGCCTGTTGAAAAATTCGTCAAACTGGGATCTTCAAAAGAGTAACAATGCCATGATAATACGAGAATTTATTAAGAATTTGCCGGCAGGCGTTTTAGCGGTTATATTCTGCTTCGCCTGCACGGCGGTCCTGCACGCCGGCGATGCTCAAAACAACAATGATTTCCCGGAAAAACGAGCAGAAATGATCCGTGAGCAAATCCGCGGCAGAGGAATAGAGGATCAGGAAATCCTTGATGCATTCGAAAAGGTCGAACGCCACAGGTTCGTACCCGAAAGGCTCCGGAAATACGCCTATCAAGACCGTGCCCTTCCAATCGGCAAAGGCCAGACCATTTCCCAGCCGTACATAGTTGCGCTCATGACCAGGGCAATTGAACCTGAAGATACCGACCGGGTCCTGGAGATAGGCACCGGCTCCGGATACCAGGCTGCAATACTCGCCGAACTGTGCAAAGAAGTATATACGATTGAAATAATTGAATCACTCGGCAAATCCGCCGGAAACATTCTTTCGGAACTCGACTACGCCAACGTGCATGTAAGGATAGGCGACGGGTATAAGGGATGGCCGGATCAGGCTCCTTTTGATGCCATTATTGTCACCTGCGCCCCCGACGAGATTCCTGATCCCTTAAAACAGCAGCTTGCAGAAGGAGGCCGCATGGTGATCCCTGTGGGGAAAAATTACGAGCAAAATCTGGTCCTGCTTGAGAAAAAACAGGGAGAGCTTGTTAAAAAACAGATTGTTCCGGTGGCTTTCGTCCCCATGCTCAACGAAGAGGGCGACAAATACTGAATTTCCACTGTAAATTTGACTGGCCCTGCTGTTTTTCATGTGATAGGCTCTTTATGACAACCCAGGTAAGATGATACACTCGTAAAAAGTAAATTTTCAGACGGCAATTGCTCCCATCAGATAAAGAAGGTCCCCCATGACTGCAAATTACTGGCCTGACGAATATATTCAGAAGCAGTGCACGGCTCAACAGGCGATGAAACGGCTCAAATCCGGACAGAGGATCTTCGTGGGCTCATCCTGCGGAGAACCCCAGCACCTGGTCCATACACTTGTAAACAATTCGCCTCACTTAAACGACCTTGAAATCGTCCGGCTCATGAGCCTTGAGGACTCGCCGCTAACCCGGCTTGCAACGCAGGGAAAACATGAGCAGTTCAGCGTAAGAAGCATTTATCAGGGTTCAGCCGGAACCAGGCATCTTCTTGCCAACAGGCCATTTATCACCCCGATGAACCTTTCGGCCGTACCCAACCTGTTTAAAAAACGCCACCTTCCCATCAATGCAGCCCTGGTCCAGACGTCCCCCCCTGACGACTTCGGGTGGATGAGCCTGGGAATTTCTGTTGACGTGGGCCTTGCGGCTGTGCGGGCGGCAGACCTTGTAATAGCCCAGGTAAACCCCCAGATGCCGAGGGTGCTGGGGCACAGCTTCATCCATGCAAACGACGTGGATGTGGTGGTGGAAAAAGACGAGGATCTGCAGACAATAGAGCAGCTCCCCGAATTCGACTCCGCCCACAAAATAGCCCGGCTGGTTGCCAACCTCATAGAAGACGGCTCCACATTTCAGCTGGGGCTGGGCGCCACGCCCAAGGCCATTTTGCTTGCGCTGTCGGATAAAAATGACCTTGGAGTGCATACCCAGTTCATTATAGACGGGATAATGAACCTGGTGTCAATGGGGGTAATAACCAACAAATACAAAGGGCTAAATGACGGAAAACTGGTTGCCACCAATGCAGTGGGCTCGCAGAACCTCTATGAATTCGTACATGATAATCCCTCCATAGAATTCTATCCCGCCGATTACGTAAACGACCCCGGCATAGTCGGCCAGCACAACAGGATGGTTACAATAAACATGGTCATGGAAATGGACCTGACCGGGCAGGCGGCAGTGGATGCACTTCCGCACAATTATTTTGCAGGTGTTTCCAGCATGCTCGATTTCATGAGAGGGGCCTCGGCATGCCCGGAAGGAAAGTCCATTCTTTTGATCCCCTCAACGTCCATGAACGGACAGATCAGCCGTATTGTGCCGGAAATCAAGTCCGGAGGCGTGGTGGTGCCCAGAACAGACGTTTCCTACGTGGTAAGCGAATACGGGGCGGTCAACCTGTTCGGCAAAAACCTCCAGGAACGGGCCACCGCCATGATCAGCCTTGCACACCCGGATTTCAGAAACGAGCTTTTCGAAAGGGCCAAGGATCTGGGCATTATGACCAGGGCGCGCAGGCTGTCGGAATCGCTTAGAAGCGTCTATCCAGCCGGGCTTGAGGAAACCCGGAAAATAGACGGCATAACAGTGACTTTCCGGCCGGCCAAGCCAGTGGATGACCGCAGGATACAGGAGCATTTCTACAACCTTGACAAAAGGGACGTGATAGCCAGGTTCTTTTATGAAAAAACCAGGTTTCTGCGCGATGATGTAAAGTCAATAATAGAAACCGATTTCGTCCGCAACCTTACACTGGTGGCTCTGACCGGGGAATTCGGGTTCGGCTCGGTTATAGGCATAGGGGCCTACATGCTGGAACCCGAAAGAAACATGGCAGAGGTGGCGTTTTCAGTCAGCACTCAGTGGCAGGGAAAGGGAATTGCAAGCATACTGCTAAACAAACTGGCCGAAGCAGCCATGGAAAACGGAATCGCTGGCCTGGTGGCATATACAGAGCCTTCCAATACAAACATGATACATCTTTTCAGGCGGCTTCCCTACAAGATACATAAAAACAGGGAAGAAGACATTTTCGTTTTGAGCTGCCGGTTTGACGAACCAGCGGATGGTTAGCAAGCCTTGCCTCCCGGCAGGCCCGAACCCCGGGCAGGGAAAACTTGTCAAACAAGCTTTTGACTTTGTTTTCTCTTTTTCCGCATTATTCATAATTGCATAAATGAGCCTACTCCATAAACAAACAGACAGCGAAGCCCCGTGGGTCCTGGTTGCAGACGACGATGCCGGCACCCGCCTGCTGCTGCGGCAGAAGCTGGAAAAAAGCGGATACCAGGTTATATGCGCCAAAACGGGAAAAGAAGCCATAGAAAGACTGTCTGACAGGGTCGCATCCGCTGTGCTGGATCTTAAAATGCCTGACGGCGACGGGCTTTTCTGCCTCCGTTATATACGCAGCCATTTTCCTGACATGGCCCCGCTTATGCTCACTGCCAGCGAAAACATCGCAAATGCGGTGGAGGCAATGAAGCAGGGGGCTCTTGACTATGTGACAAAGCCGTTTAACCCGGGCCAGGTTGCAGCTCTCGTGGACAAATCAGTGGCCGCGTGCAGGCAGTCCAGGCGGCTTAAAAGCGCAGAAAAAAAACTGGCCCAGGCAAGAAAACATGAAATATTTGTTGCATCCCAGATCCAGCAGACACTGCTTTTGGGCAAGCCGCCCCGCGATCTGCCGGAACTCGACATTTCTCATTTGACCATAGCATCACAGAAAATAGACGGCGACTTTTACGATTTCATCCGCCTCGGACCGCGCACGCTGGACGTAGTAGTGGCTGACATTATGGGAAAAGGCATAATGGCGGCTTTCATGGGCGCTGCCTTAAAAAGCGACTTTTTAAGGGTTATTAACGAATCCGGCTCATTTACAGGCAGAAGGGCCATACCTGAACCCGAGCAAATCGTTTCATCCGTCCATGACAACATGATAGGGCAGATGCGGGAACTCGAGACTTTTGTAACTTTCTGCTACGGCCGTTTTGATCTTGAGCGCTACCAGTTCATATTCGTTGACTGCGGCCATGTGCGCACGATTCATTTCAAGGCTTCCGAAAACCGTGTGGAACTGCTCCGAGGCGCCAACATGCCCCTTGGTTTTCCCGAAACCAAGCCCTTTCAGCAATTCACTGTTCCGTTTTCACCCGGAGACCTGTTTTTATTCTATTCCGACGGCCTGACAGAGGCTGCGGACAGGGACGGTAATTTATACGGCGAGCAAAGACTTGTGAATTTTGTTAAAGAAAAAGCACCGCACCTGCAGGCCGGGGACCTGATCCGGGAAATACGCGAAGACGTGGTCGCTTTTACGGGAACAGACTTGTTTATTGATGATTTTACCTGTGTAGGTGCAAAAATAAACTCACCCACCGGCGGGGGAAAGGTGCTGGCCAGGCAGGAGCAGGAAATCGACAGCCGCCTTGCCAATCTGCAAAAAGTCAGATCCTTTGTCAGAAGCTTCTGCGAGCGCAACGCCGCGGGAAGGCTCGATGAACTCCGGCTTTCACAGGTGGAGGTGGCTGCAACGGAAATAGTTGCAAACATAATAAAACACGGCCTTGACCTGGAACCCGACCACAGTATCGACATCACCGCCCGTGCTTTTTCAGACCGCATCGAAATGGAGTTTCTGGATTACGGCAGGCCGTTTGACCCCCAGCAGGTACCCCCGCCTGTTCTCGACGGCACCCGGGAAAACGGGATGGGATGCTATCTGATTTCGCAATTCGTGGATGACATATCTTATGAGCGGGATGAAAAAGCCGGCAGCAATTGCGCCCGCATAAGAATTATGTTATTTGCGGGCAGGCACTCCGGGTAAGTCAGGGGCCAAATTGACGGCACCCGGGCAATGATATTGATACGGACCTACAGATGACTTTTATCCAGGCACTTGTGCTGGGCATTGTGCAGGGTCTCACAGAATTTTTACCGGTAAGCAGCTCCGGTCACCTGGTGCTGATTCAGAACCTGTTCGGCCTTCACCAGCCTGAACTGGTATTCGATGTGGCTGTACATGTAGGCACACTTGCCGCGGTATGCGTATATTTTTCCCGGGATATCTCGGCAATGGTTGCAGAAGTTTTCAAATGGGCGTACAATCGCTGCAGACATGCCGAATCCCGGCCTCCTTCAATGGAGGTGCGGCTTGCTGCCATGATTGTTGTCGGCTCTGTGCCGACTGCAATAATCGGCCTGGGTTTGCACAGAATCGCGGACCTGCTTTTTTCATCGGTGCTGCTGGTTGGTTTCATGCTGGCCGCCACAGGTTTCTGGATGTGGTTTACCAGGGGACGGGACAGTTCCGGCAGCGGTGTGTCACGCCTTAACTCTGCCCGGGCTGTTCTGATCGGCATAGCCCAGGGTATAGCTATAATTCCCGGGGTTTCGCGCTCAGGGGCCACAATTGCTGCAAGCCTGTATCTCGGTCTTGACCGGGAAACCGCAGCCAGGTACTCATTTCTTCTTTCAATACCTGCAATTGCAGGGGCCGCACTGCTCAGCCTGTCTGATACTTCCACAGCCGGAAGCGCCTCGGTGCCAGTAATTTTTGCAGGGGGCTTGGCGGCTGCCCTGGTAGGCTACGCGGCCCTGGCCTTTCTGGTTTACCTGGTGAAAAAGGGACGTCTTTTTATTTTTGCGCCATACTGCTGGGCGGTTGGCGGAATCATACTGATGCTTGCATGGTGAGGCCTTGAGACCAGTTTTTCATGAAACCACCGTAATACTCGGCATACCCATAGACAACGCGGACCTGGAACAGATAATACGTCGCATGCTCGAGATGGCTGCCGAATATGAAACAGACGGCCGGCCGCGCACAGCCGTGGCTGTTGACATAGACACGGTAATGCGCCTTTATTCAGGTGAGCGCAAACAGGATGATCACAAAGACGCCCTTATCAATACACTTAGGCAGTCTGATCTTATGATTCCAATGGGGCATCCGGTTGCGTGGACAGCCGGGCTGGTGGGAACCCGGCTCAAACAGAAATTCTCCGGCACCCGTTTTTTCACAAGATTTTTCAACGCTGCCGAGGCCGGAGGGAAAAACCTGTTTCTGCTTGGAAACGGGTCAGGGGGACTGCAGCAGGCAGCCGCCATTATTGCTGATGCAAGGCCCGGCCTTAGATTGGCAGGCAAAGACGCCCCGGACACAGAGCAGACAGAAAACAGCCATAACCATGCCCGGCTTCTTGAAAAAATAAACTCTGCTTCACCCGACTTTCTGGTCCTGGACCTGCGTGATCCGGCAGCAGGTGCCTGGTTTGAAAAATACAGGCAGAGGCTTTACGTGCCTTTGACAATTATTATAAGCGGCACCCACGGATTTATCCGGGCCGCTGGAAGCCGCCGCACCGGAGGCCGGAAAAGTGGTTACGGGATGCCTCTTTTTCTGCCGCGTATATGGAAACGGTTTATTTACACATCGGCCATGTTCGGCTTCACCATTTTCCCCCTGGTGATGTATCAGCAGTACCAGAGATTGTCCTACAAGCTGTTCAGGATAAGATCGCCTATCCCTTCGGTGAAAAGCCGGGTTTCAAAATCAGGGCAGGGCATGGCCCTGAGGATTGTAACATTGCCCGATCCACTGGATGCATCCATGGCTGAAGAAATAAGGGAGGAACTCAAGCAGATCTTGGAACGCACCCCCAAGCTAGTGCTTGATTTCTCCGGGGTCAATTTCATGGATTCCTCCGGTCTTGGGCTGCTGCTGGCCCTGTGGCGGACTGCCTCAGCTAATGACAGAGAAATTTTCATGATAGGAATCCGCCCCAAGGTTTTCCGCTTTTTCAGCCTGAGCCGAACACTGGACTTTTTCGAAAAAAGCATGTGCGAAACTATAGATGACGTAATCGGGGTGCTTTCACGCAGATCGGATTCCTCTTCTTTTTACTATCTTGCCGCAATCAGGGGAAACGCCGCAATTTTCCACATATACGGAGAGCTCGACGCCTCCAGGGTTTTAGACATTGACATGGACTCCGTACTTGAGACAATAGGCAGGCGGAACGCTGTTTTGAATTTAAGCGGATTAAACTTTGCAGACAGCGCGGGCATGCATTTCTTCATCAAAATCCAGCGGCATGTGGCAAGACACGGCAAATGCTGCATCCTGTACGGCCTGCGCGAAAACATACGCCATATGTTCACGATTTTGCGCCTTGACAGGCTGTTTGTAATCACAGACGATCTTGACAGTGCGGAAAGCGCTATTGAGAGACAATCATAACCGGTTTGCTGCTTGATTCTGCATGCTTAAATTATAAAATAAAACACTGGAAAAAGGATGGTTTTTAAATGAGGACCTGCTCGCTTTCCCAGTTTCTGGAATCCCTGGAGCCCTGGCTTTCAGCCGACTACATCCGCAAAGGACGCATTAACCAGGACGGGGATGTAGTGCTTATGTTCAATGACGGAGTAAACAACGTCTACCGGATAACAGACTGCACTGAACCCCAGCTCCGGGAAATAATTGAAAAAATAAGAAAAAAGAACATCCCCTTTGAAGCACCCGAATAAGCCGGATTTCCTGTTTATAGCACTTTAAGCCGGCATTTTTGTCCAGATGGTCAGTGCCTGCAGAGATAACTGAGGCCTGTGGCTGTCTGGCTGGGAAAAGTTGAAATCAGTTGAAATCAGGTGTTGCATTGAACCTTCTTCGGGTTTATTATGCTTTCCGGA
>JBKHES010000018.1:0-25367 GCA_046540695.1 Desulfobacterales bacterium | reverse complement strand
CGCTCAGTCCCGCTAAGGCACAACCCGGCAGAGACCAGTCCATGATCCGCATCAGGCAAGATCTTGAAATACCCGCCAATGAGCTGAAATTTACCGCCTCCGGCGCGGGCGGCCCCGGGGGGCAGCATGTTAATAAAACCAGCACCCGCATAACACTCTGGTTTGACGTAAAAAATTCGCCCAGCCTCACGGAGGACCAGAAAAAGCTTATTGAAGAAAACCTGCAAACGCGGATCAACAAAAACGGCCTGCTGAGGGTATCTGCCAGGAGACACAGAAGCCAGGCAGCCAACCGCCAGCAGGCAGTTGAAAGATTTGCCGTGCTGATAGCAGACGCCCTGGAGCAATCGCCGGGACGCAAAAAAACAAGGATGCCGAAAACCGCCAAAAAACGCCGCATAGAAGAAAAAAAGCATACGGGCCGCAAAAAGCAGTGGCGCTCAAAAGTCGGGCCAGAAGACGGATGACGGTATTGTGTCCGGCCCTAAAGAAAGCCTGCTGCAGTTGAACCGGAATCCGGGTTATTATACAAAACAGAGCCGTCAACATCCCTCACTGACTTTGTTCCGGTAAGCACCATGCTCTGGACGAGTTCCTGCCGTATGGAGGCAAGATAGGTTAAAGCGCCATTTTTTCCGCCGCCGAGGACCGCAACCGAGAACGGGCGGCCGATCATCGCGGCATCTGCGCCCAGTGCCAGCATCCTTAACACGTCTCCGCCGCTTCTCACCCCGCCGTCAACCAGCACCGCTACCTGCCTTCCTACTGCATCGACCACACTGCTTAAAACCCTGGCAGTTCCGGGCACACCGTCGAGGACTCTTCCCCCGTGGTTGGAAACAACTATACCTGAAGCCCCGGCGTCAACGCACAGTCTTGCTTCATCAGGAGTCATTACCCCCTTTACAACAAATTTGGCAGGGATTCTGCGGATTATTTCAGCCAGCCTGGACCCGGATTTCGGGCTGACCGGTCTGCCCATCTTGCGCAGTGTAACCAGGCCCGCGGCATCCACGTCCATGCCTATAACGGACGCTCCGGCGGCAACAGCCTTTTCGGTCTTGTCAAAAAGCTCCTCGTCCTCCCACGGCTTGATAAAAGGAATCCCTCGCCCGTCAAGTGCCTTGATCGCAGCAAATCCGCTTTCGTGGATAAAGGCGGGCACCCCGTCTCCGGTGCAGCCAAGGGTTCCGTCTTCAGCACAGGCAGAAAGTTTGGACATGATATATTCGTCTTCCTCCATGCCGCCGCCCATGTTAAAAGAAACCCCTCCTATGGGAGCCGCCAGCACGGGCATGGAAAGGTCAAAGCCAAACAGCTCCAGGCCGAGTTCCGGCTCTGCAGCATCATGCAGGCATCGCATGTTAAACTTTATTTCTGACAGGGCCCGGATATTGTCGCGGAAACCTGAACCAGTGCCAAGCCCCCCCATGCCGGGGACCTCTCCTGCACACGCCCGGCCGTCGCAAACCGGGCATACCCGGCAGAAGCCCTTCATCAGATTTCTGGCGTTTTCACGTACTTCCTTCATTGCTTTTTTCCTTTCCTGCGTTAATCATATGGTGATTATGCTTCGAATTTCCTGATTTATTCAAAATCTTTCTTCTGTCTACCCGTTCAGGCAGGCTGCCACAGTCCACTTGCAATGCGGGTGGTGACTCACTGAGATGACGGGTAAAAATTTATGCATAATTTATAAGGCCTGCCGATTGGAACTTCGCATGCTCAAAATCCTGCTGCCCCCGTAAAACATGCCGGCAAGAAACAATTCTGCCGCCAGGGAAACAAAAAAGCCGATCGCCGTGCCCCAGGCGATGGCTTCCGGGGTAAACAAAACTGTATAGGAATAAGCCTCGAAGGTTTCGGCCAGGATCTCGTCGTTATGAAAAAATGCCAGATTAAAAGATGCCCTGTACCAGGGGCCCTGCATTGCCTTTCTTTCCGCACTTATCATCTGCCAGCGCTCATATATGCTGCCAACGCTTTCGGCATCCCCTTTAAATACAGGATCATTGCTTTTCTCGTAATATCTTATCAGGGACTCAAGGTTGCCCTGGAAATACTCGTCAGCAGTTTCACGGAATCCGGCAAGATTTTTTTCAACCTCACTGAAATGGGCATCCACACGTTTCTGGTACTGATCCATAAAACCAGGAAACTGGATTCCAATCAGCAGACCGCAAACAAAAACCACTATCCGCAAATATCCTCTGGCCATTGTTTCCCCTGTTTCTGCTCCGGCACGAATCTATAAACGGTCGCAGGGAAGATCACCTAGCATTTCTTCCAGGTCGGCATCAATTGCGTCTGCAAGTTCTTCCAGCGAAAACCCGGCGCCGCAGTCCCGGCAGCGCAGAAAAATCCTGGGTCATGCGCGCATTATGCGCAAACGCCCTTTTTCGCAGGCAGGGCAACCATGTTTTAAAAGTTGTCTGAAATATCTCATCATCTCTTTTGGCAAAAATTTCCGTTTAACTTACTTGACAAAACCCTGGGTCATATACATTTATTATAGCAGTAAATCCTAATCCATACAACACTTCATGACATCAACAGGGTGCAAAACCTTAAATCCAGGGCTTTTTTTAATAAAACCAGGCAATAAGGAGAAGGCCATGACTCAGAGAAAAAGAAATCCTAGTTTTGACGCCATGATAAAATTCTTTATCAAGCATTACAATATCGCCACCAGGCAGGATATAAACAAGCTTGCAGAAAAAATCGACTCCCTGGAAAAAACCATTGCAAAAATGGCTGCCCAGGGTCCGGCTGTCGGTCCCGGCAAGGCAAAATCCTCGTCTGACGTGGTGTTAAATGTTATCAGAAACATGGACGGGGGTGCAGGATTTTCAGATATAAAATCCAGGACTGACTTTGACGACAAAAAGCTGAGAAATATTATCTACAGACTGAACAAACAGGGAAAAATACAGAGGAAAAAACGCGGAATATACGTTGCCGTATGATATGATTTAAGCAGAAATTGTTTTTCCCGCGTGCTGAAGGCAGCATCGAGGTAACTTCTGTACCCTGGCTGCAGCTTCCCGAAGCCTTTCCAATTCACCGAAAAAACCGGCAGAGCCTTCATCCTCTCACCTGTTTGCCGCAAAACCCGACTGCGGCATTGACTTTACCCGGCCCACGGGAATATGGTATCAGAGTTTCGTACTCAAAATCCCTCAAATTTAACCCTTAATGCGCGGAGTCTAAAAAGAATGCAGGAAACCGACGACCCCCGAAACCCCGGAATCGAAACCGGAGGCCGTATCTCCGGCTACCGTGTTGAGAAAATCACAGAGCTGCCTGAAATCAACGGCTTCTTCTACCAGCTAAAACATCTGCCCACCGGGGCCTCCCATATCCACATCAGCCGCCCGGACCCGGAGAACGCATTTTCCGTGGTTTTCAAGACAATGCCCCCGGATTCCACCGGAGTGGCTCACATCCTGGAACATACTGTGCTTTGCGGATCCAGGCAGTACCCGGTGCGGGATCCTTTTTTCTCAATGATGAAGCGGTCCTTGAACACCTTCATGAACGCGCTTACAGCTTCAGACTGGACCATGTATCCATTTGCAACCCAGAACGAAAAAGACTTCTACAACCTGATGTCCGTGTATCTTGACGCCGCGTTTTTTCCCCGCCTGGACAGGCTCAGTTTCAAGCAGGAAGGCCACAGGCTTGAACTGGAGCCTGACCCTGAAACAGGAAAACAGAGGCTGGTATACAAGGGCGTGGTATACAATGAGATGAAAGGCGCCATGTCGTCTCCGGATCAGGTCATGGGCCGTTCGCTTTTAAACGCCCTTTATCCTGACACCACCTACAGCTTCAACTCCGGCGGGGAACCTGAACGGATCCCGGAACTCACCCATGAACAGCTGGTGGATTTCCACAGGCACCATTATCATCCAAGCAACTCGTTTTTATACACCTACGGCGATCTGCCGCTCGAGGGCCACCTGCTCTTTATAGAAGACAAGGTGCTAAACGGTTTTTCAAAAACAGACCCGGACACTGACGTCCCGTCCCAGCCAAGGTGGAGCGAACCAAAGACAGCGGTCTACTCCTATCCCCTGGATCCTGAAGAAGACGCAGGGAAAAAAGCCCAGGCTTGTGTTGCCTGGCTGACTGCAGACATAAGAGAAGCCTTCGAAGTGCTGGTACTTTCTGTGCTCGAGCAGGTCCTCATAGGCAATCCCGGGGCGCCTCTGAGAAAAGCGCTTATTGATTCAGGGCTGGGCAGCACACTCAGCGACGGCAGCGGCCTTGACGCTGAAAACAAGGACACCATGTTTGCCTGCGGCCTCAAGGATGTTGATTCCTCTGACGCTGAAAAAATCGAGGAAATAATATTTAACGTGCTCACCGACCTTGCGGAAAAGGGCGTGGACCGGAGGCTTGTGGAAACCGCAATTCACCAGATTGAGTTCCATCGAAGGGAGATTTCAAGCACTCCTTTTCCCTACGGTGTGAAGCTGCTTTTGCGTTTTACCGGCGACTGGCTGCACCATGGCGACCCCTCCCTTGTGTTAAAGTTTGACGAACTGATAAGCCGTTTTTTCCGGGAGCTCGACACAACCGACTTCATGGAAAACCGAATAAGGAAATATTTTCTGGAAAACACCCACAGAGTACGCATGATCCTGGAGCCGGACCAGCAGCTCTACGAAAAACGACTTGAAAATGAACGAAACAGGCTTGCCTCCCTGGAAAAAAAGCTTGGGGATGAGGAACTCGAGCAGATAAAACAGGATGCCGAGACCCTGCGCAGCCTGCAGGAGGCAGACGAGGATTTATCCTGCCTTCCGAGGCTGGAAATGGAGGACATACCCACTGACATAAGGATTGTTCACTCCTCCGGAAACCTGCAGCAGGCCTCATCTGACCTCTATGAACAGCCCACGTCAGGAATCCTTCATTACACTGCGGCATTCGGGATAAAAAATCTGGACCCGGAACTCATCCCCCTTGTGCCGCTGTTTTGCTACGCCATGACCCAGTGCGGGACAACTGAATACGACTACGTGGAGCTCTCGCGCAGAATCGATCAGTACACCGGCGGCGCAGGGTTTTCAATCACTGCGGCAAACCGGTTCACAGATGACAGCGCCCCCTGCCTGCCCATATTGACCTTTTCCACCAAGTGTCTTTCCAGAAACATAGAAAACATGTTTAACCTTGCAGGTGATCTTCTTGAAAAATATGCATTCTCCGACCTTGAAAGGCTGGATCATCTGTTAATGGAAATACGCTCAGACATGGAATCCAGCGTGATCCACAACGGGCACCGCCTGGCAATCTCGCTTGCATCGCGTAATTTTTCTTCTGCAAGCGCATTGAACGAAACCTGGCACGGCATTCACCAGTTAAAAAACCTCAAAGACCTTACAGAAGATCTGGATGAAAAAAAACTTGAACGGATTGCCGCGGATTTTAACCGCATTGGCAAGTCAGTCTTCAGGCAGAACAATTTCAGGTCCGCGATTATAGGCCAGCAGGAGGATATTGACACGGCAGCGGAGCATGCCCAATCGATTGTAAAAAGGATGCACCCCCCCGAAGCCGGCTGTGGTTTCGACCCCCCGGAATTCTCATTTGAACCGGAGCTTACAAGGGAGGGCTGGGCCACCTCCACTGCTGTCTCCTTTGTTGCCCAGGTGGTGGAAACCAATCGCATGGACCACGAAGACGGCCCCGTGCTTGCGGTTATAAGCAAGCTTTTGAAATCAATGTTTCTGCACAGGGAGATAAGGGAAAAAGGAGGGGCATACGGGGGTTTTTCAGTGTACCAGATGGAAAACGGCCTGTTTTGCTTCGGGTCCTACCGCGACCCCCAGGTTGTAAACACCCTGCTGGTATATGAGGCTGCCGAAGAGTTTATAAACTCAGGCGACTATGACAGGGAAAATATCCAGGAAGCGATCCTTCAGGTCTGCTCAGACATTGACAGGCCGGACCCGCCCGGCCAGGCTGCGGCAAAAGCATTCTACCGCAGTCTTGTGGGTATGTCAGATGAGCTCAGGCAAAAGTTCAAGCAGGGGCTCCTGGAAGTTACCCTGGAGCAGGTACAGGCTGCTGCGGCAAAATACTTCAGCAACCCGGAGCAGAAATCCTCGGTGGCGGTTATATCAAGCGAGGATCAACTTAAAGCCGCAAACCGTAAATTAGGCGACCGCGTCCTGGACATTAAAAGGATATGACCCGTAAGCAAATCGCCGAAGGCAGGGGCCGGGCCGCGCTAATCCGGCCCTGCCAGCATTTTTTTCAGTTCCTCGGCTGCCTGCTCCGGCAGGTCCCCCTTGGCCTCTGCCACCTCTATGGTATGCTTTCCCAGCTGCATGTAAAGATCAAGGCGCGTGGGTGCCTTCTGCGAGATCTCAGAGACATGCTCCCGAACGGTTTCCGCATCCCCCCTGGCGATGGGCCCGGTAAGAGCCCTGGGAATGCCGGATCTTTCAATATTGGACAGGGTGCCGTTTACCAGCGGCTTTAATACTGAAAACGCCTTTGAAGCAGGTACCCCGGAGGCAATTATCAGCTGCAGGGCCAGGTTCATGAGGGTTACCATGTAATTGGACGCAACAACTGCAGAGGCGTGATACAGCATCTTCCTGTCAGTCTTTATTTCAAAAGGGCTGGCCCCGAGATCGGCGGCAATTTTCCATGCAATCTTTACCGCCTCAGGCTCTCCTTCCACCGCGGCCATGATACCGGCAAAAGGACTTTTTTCCATGTCCTGCGCGGCAAAACTCTGGAGCGGATGCAGGCTTCCGATGCTTGCCCCGCACTTTTTCAGCCCCTCGAGCTCGGTTGAGGCATGGGCCCCGCTGCAGTGAAGCACCACGGCACCCTTTGCCACCCCCTCGTATTCAGCTATCTTGTCTGCTGTTTCCCTGATTACGCCATCAGGGGTTGTTATCATTACAATATCAGCTTTTTGAGTTACTTCCCAGGGCAGGACAGAGACGGGCACGTCCGAGCCGGCAGCAGCGGCAGCACGCTTTGCAGATGAAATGCTGCGGCTTGCAAAACCAGCAGGCCTGTATCCGGCTTCAGCAAGATAACTGGCAAGTGCGGTCCCGAGTCTTCCGCAGCCAACGATCACATATTTCTTCATAAACACAGCCCCCCTTTTTTATAACGCAAAATTAACAAAGAACCGGACTGAGCCGTTAATCCGGAACCCCCGGAAAAGCAAAAAAACGAAAGACGCGTCAGGAAAACCTCATCCGAAATATAGAAATCCTTAAATCAAATTTCAAATCATGGCTTGCGGTTTTGAAAATCGAGGATAATGCGGTATACGTTACTTTTCCTGACCCCGTACTTGCGGGCAAGGTCTGCGGCCAGTCTCGAGGGAGACAGGTTTCCCCGGCTTACAGCAGTTTCAATCTCGCTTTGCAGGTCATCTGTAATACTGTCTTCAACGCCTGGATCAGCGGACTTTCCCGAGACCAGGACAGTGACCTCTCCCTTGATTGAGCTGCGCTGTTTTACCTCCCTGATTAACTCCGCAAGGCTGCCGCGGATAAACTCCTCGTGGCTCTTGGTAACCTCCCTTGCAATCATTGCCTGCCTGTCTCCCAGGTGCTGATAAAGAGTGTCCAAAAGCGCTGCCAGCCTCCTGGGGGACTCATAGAAAATCAGGGTCTCCCCGGCGCCTTCCAGCCGGCTTACGATCTTTTCCCGCCTGCCTTTTTTCCGAGGGAGAAAACCTGCAAAAAAAAATTTGTCAGAAGGAAGCCCGGAAACTGAAAGCGCTGTAACAGGAGCCGACGGTCCGGGAATAGGCACCACCCGTATGCCTGCATTCAGGGCCGCAAGAACCACGCGGTAGCCAGGATCGGATACTGAGGGTGTGCCTGCGTCGGAGACAAGCGCCAGTGAAGCTCCGGTGCTTAATTTTTCCGAAAGCTGCTGCGCCCTTTCCTCCTCGTTGTGCTCGTGGCAGGAAATCAGGGGAGTGGTTATCCCGTAGAAGGAAAACAGCCTGCCTGTATTGCGCGTGTCCTCTGCTGCAACCAGGTCCGCTGTTTTCAGCACCTCAACAGCTCTGTAGGTTATGTCTCCGGGGTTGCCAAGGGGGGTGGCCACAACATAGAGTACGCCCGGCTGGCTGTTTTCGCCGATGGAATTCATGAAAGTTTCTATCCGTATGCCAGGGGAAAGGCGTTTGAGATTATTTCAACCCTTGGACGGGTTGCGGCAGCGTCCACGCATACTACATCAAAACGCGCTTTTGCGTCCATGCTGCGGTTTTCCTTGAGGTAGCCAAGGGCTGTCATGGAAATTTTCTTCTGCTTGTTTCTGTCGACCGCCGCCTTTGAAGGACCGAACCCGGAGGATGAGCGGGCCTTTACCTCAACGAACACGATGACCCCCTTATGCCTGGCAATAATGTCTATTTCTCCGAACCGGTTGCAATAATTTCTAACCAGGATGCGGTAGCCGTTTTTTTTCAGATGCCTCACTGCCAGGGATTCGCCAAGACGGCCAAATTGCCTTGAGTTGCCGGGCATTACATAGCCCTCCCCGCCCCGGGTTATCTGCCGCTGATGCCTCAGCAGCTGCGCTTCCGCCCGCGGACGCCCTTAAAACTGCGCCTGTGTATGGGGCAACAGCCGTGATCATTTATTGCTGCAAAATGCTTCTTCGTGGGATAGCCCTTGTGGCCGGAAAAACCGTATTCCGGATATTCATAGCAGTATCTTTCCATTATCCGGTCCCGTGTGACCTTTGCCACAATTGAAGCCGCGGCTATGGAGATGCTTCTGGAATCTCCCCGGACGATTGGCTGCTGGGATATATCCATGTCTATGGGATGCTGGCCGTCAATCAGCAGAAAGTCAGGCTTCGGGGCCAGGTTTTTGACCGCAATTGCCATTGACACAAGCGAGGCCTGAAAGATGTTGATCCTGTCGATTTCCACAGGATCAACAATACCTATGCCCACGGACCGGGCCCCGGCATAAATCTCACCGTAAAGCCGCTGCCTGGCTTTTAAAGACAGGCGCTTGGAGTCTGACACGCCGGTGGCTGAAAAATCATCAGGCAGGATAACAGCTGCAGATACAACAGGGCCTGCCAGCGGTCCGCGGCCGACCTCGTCGACCCCTGCTACAACGCGATATCCGCCGTCCTGGGCCCTGTCTTCAAATTCCCGTACCGCATCGTCCATCATCACCGCCTTTTTGTGCGGCTACTTGCGCCGGAGCTTCATCCGGGCGGCTTTTTCCTTCAGGCCGCGCAGGTAGTAAATCTTGGACCTGCGCACATGGCCTTTCTCTACCACCTCGACCCTGTCAATTGCCGGGGAGTGCATGGGAAAGATCCTCTCGACACCGATGCCGTAGGAAACCTTGCGCACGGTGAAGCTGGCGTTTGTGGTGCCCTTTTTAATGCCTATCACAACGCCCTGGAAAACCTGGATCCTTTCCTTTTCACCTTCCTTAATCCGCACGTGAACCTTTACGGTATCTCCGGGAGCAAACCCGGTCATATCGAGCCTGAGCTGTTCTTTTTCAATCTGTTTAATGGCATCCATGAATTATTTCCTCGCAAGCTTTTTACCAGGCCGGGTTACGCCCCTGCACGCCTGATGTTGGTTCCTGTTTTTCAAATACCCTATCCCGTCTGTCCGCCCATGAGCCGATCCAGTATGATTGCGGCTGCAGAACGGACCGAAAGGTGATTGTAATCGCTGGCGCCTGCAATCGGTGCAAGCCTGCAGTCTGCGCTTCGCATGAACTCGTAGCTTAGCCCCCAGGCTGTGCCCAGCACAAGCAAATACGCATGGTTTCCCGTCTCAAGCGCATGGCGCAGTTCAGCAAATTCCATCTGGCCGGCAGCCCCTGCTGCGCTTGTTGCAACCACCCGCACCCCGGTTTTTTCCCGGTTTCGGATTTCGTCAACAGCCCCTGCAAGATCCTCCCTGATGCGGATCAATGAAAGGGCATCGCCGCGGTCAGGGTTGTGCCTGGATCCTGCGCCGTCGACCCAGTGGCCGATAATCTTTCCGGCAAACTCTCGCTGATCGGCAAGCGGGGTTATCACGTAAAATCCCGCGGCTCCGTATGTCCTTGCAGCGCGGGCTATGTCATGCAGGTCTATGCTTGTAACCGCCGCGGCAATATCGCTGCCGTCCTTGTTTCTGACAGGGTAATGCAGCAGTGCCAGATAAAGCTTAGTCCGATACAAGCGATTCAAGGCGGCGGCACCATTTTTTCACTATCTGTTTTTCGCTTTCGGACAATTCAGTGTTTTCAAGCAGATCAGGCCTTTTTAAAACTGTCTGAAGCAGCGCGGATTCATGCCGCCACTGCCCAATGGCCCTGTGATCGCCTGACAACAGCACCTCCGGAACCTCTTTTTCTTCAAAAACCCTGGGCCGGGTATAGTGTTCATGCTCAAGCCTGTCGCCGGAGAATGAGTCGCATTGCGCTGCGTCTTCCGCTCCCAGGGCGCCCGGGATGTGCCGTGTTACTGCATCCATGACGACCATGGCGGCAAGCTCCCCGCCGGTCAACACGTAATCGCCGATGGAAATCTCATCGTCGATATATTCCCCGCAAACCCGCTCATCTATGCCTTCATACCTGCCGCAGACAAATATGAGACTGCCCTGCTCCGCATACATCCGGGCGGCTTGCTGGTCAAAGCGCCTTCCCTGCGGGCTCAAAAGCACGGTTCTTGCATCCGGGCACTTTTCACGGGCGGCCTTAATGGCGGCAGCCAGGGGTTCCGGTTTCATGACCATGCCGATGCCGCCTCCGTAAGGGCGGTCGTCCGTGACCTTGTGCCTGCCTTCTGCGTAATCCCTTATGTTTACGGGGGTGATTGAGATCCTGCCGCTTTCAACCGCACGGCGGATTATGCCGTGGGCCGCAAAAGCGTCAAACATACCGGGAAAGATTGTAACCACGCAGAATTTCATCTTTCCCGCAATTTCCCTAAAGCCCCTCTGGAAGTTTAACCAGGATCTGTCCGGCCTGAGGGTCGATGCTCTCAACAACGGGCTCAATTACCGGCACCAGGCGTTCGGCTCCCTTATTTTTTACAACAAAAACATCGTTTGCGCCGGTTTCAATCATTGAATCCACCCGGCCGATAAAGCCTTCTTTACTATCATAAACTTCCAGCCCGATCAAGTCGCACCAGTACCATTCATCAGGTTCAGGCGCCGGCAGATCACGGCGCTGCATGAAAAGACTCGAGCCGATCAGCGCCTCTGCCGCATTGCGGTCACTCACTCCTTCGAACCCGATGCAGAGCGTTTTTTTCACTGGCCTGGCACTGCATATATTATAACAGGAGGCCTCTTTGCCGGGAGGCTCTAGCAGTACCTGCCTGCCTGCGCTCAGATGGGTCTTTTGATCCACAGAGGAATAGACCTTGACTTCTCCCCTGATTCCGTGGGCAGCCACGATTTTTCCTATCAGGAGAAACGAGTTTGGATCCATTCCTTCATTCTTCGACGATCTCGAGAACCGTGCGCTTTTTTACCTTTGCCGAGGCTGCATTGAGTATGGTCCGCATGGCCCTGGCCGTGCGCCCCTGCTTTCCGATCACTTTTCCCAGGTCTTCCTTGGCCACCTTGAGTTCGAGCACCGAGGTCTGTCCCCCTTCAACCTCGGTCACTGTAACGTCGTCGGGATTGTCCACTAGCGCCTTTGCAATGTACGCGATCAGATCTTTCATTTCCCCCTCTCCTTGTAAATGGCTGCTGGAATTTTCGGATTCGCGGAAGAGCACATTTATGCCGATTCTACTGAATCATAGAACCCCTTTCCTTTAAGAAGGCTGTTTACGGTGTCTGTAGGAATTGCTCCCTTGTCCATCCAGTGCGCAATCCTGTCAGTCTTGAAAGTGACCTCATGTGGTTCGACCATGGGATTATAGGTGCCCACGGTTTCGATGAACCTGCCGTCTCTGGGATACCGGCCGTCTGCTACAACAATACGGTAAAAGGGCTTCTTTTTCGCGCCATGTCTGGCCAATCTGATTTTAACTGCCATTTGCCTGCCTCTCCTCTAAAACGGCATCATGTTGCGGGACATCCCCCGCATGCCGCCCTTGTTAATTTTCTTCATCATCTTTAGTACCTGGGTGTAGTTCTTAAGAAGCTTGTTTACGTCCTGGACGCTTGTTCCGCTCCCTCTTGCAATACGCTTTCTTCTGCTGCCGTTTAAAATATTGTGATTCCGGCGTTCCGCAGGAGTCATGGAATTGATGATCGCTTCGATTCTTGCAAGTTCGCGGTCATCAACATCCAGCTTGCTGAGCTGCTTGTTTTTGCCCATTCCCGGAATCATCTTGATAAGATCGTTTACGGATCCCATCTTTCTGACCTGGGCCATCTGATCCCGGAAATCCTCAAGGGTAAACTCGTTTTTCCTTATCTTTTTTTCGAGTTCAGCAGCCTTTTTTTCATCAACCGTGCTCTGGGCCTTCTCGATAAACGAGAGCATATCGCCCATTCCAAGTATGCGGGAAGCCATCCGGTCAGGGTGAAAGGGCTCAAGTGCATTTGTCTTTTCCCCGACACCGATGAACTTAACCGGCTTGCCGGTTACTGCCTTGATAGAAAGAGCAGCGCCCCCGCGTGCGTCTCCGTCCATCTTGGACAAAACAACACCGCCCAGGTCCAGGGCCTTGTCAAAGGACTCGGCCATTGTCACCGCGTCCTGACCGGTCATTGCATCCGCCACAAGCAGCACATCAGAAGGGTTTACCGCCTTTTGTACCGCCGCAAGCTCGTCCATCAGCTCCTGATCCACGTGAAGCCGGCCAGCGGTGTCTAAAATAAGGGTGTCGCAGCCTTCGGACGGAGCCTTTCTGCGAGCCTTTTCCGCTATTTCCACCGGGTCCATGTCCGTGGTCGACGGAAAAACCGGCACTGAAATCTGCCCTCCCAGTTTCTGAAGCTGGTCGATGGCAGCCGGCCGGTAAACGTCAAGTGGCACCAGGTAAGGTTTTCTTCCTTCTTTGCGAAGATGCACCGCAAGCTTTCCTGCGGTGGTTGTCTTGCCTGAACCCTGCAGGCCCACAAGCATAACCGTCCTGGGTTCGGGCCCGGAAAGATTGAGCTCCTCGTGTTTCGAGCCCATCAAAGCGGTCATCTCTTCGTTTACTATCTTGATGACCTGCTGGGCCGGGGTAAGGCTGGAAAGGACCTCCCGGCCTACCGCGCGCGTCTTTATGTCTGCTATGAGCTGCTTGACCACCCTGTAGTGGGCATCCGCTTCAAGCAGAGCCATGCGGACCTCGCGCAGACCCTCTTCAATGTTTTTCTCAGAGAGCTTGCCGTGGCCCTTGAGCTTTTTAAAAACCGAGTTGAGCTTTTCGCTTAAATTATCAAACATACCGATTCTGCTGCCGCCGGAAAAATTAATCCGTTGAAATTAATATTTGCGTGTTTTAATGTCAAGTATAATAATGTTTGCATCTTGTACGCAAGGCAAAAACCCTTATGCGGGCATTCGTGCTTATGTCCGCATAGGGAAACAAAAATACCAAGATTTACTAAATATATTATATCTCTAAACCCATGATTATTCAACCCCAAAAAACATCTCCCTGCACAGACATCAGAAACCTGGAGCGGGGCCAGCTGGTAAAATTCTTTGAGGCCTCCGGCATGCGGAGCTTTCGGGCCGAGCAGACACTGCGGTGGCTTTACTTCAGGCGGGCGGCAAGTTTTGCGGAAATGACCGACCTTGCAAAAGACGCGCGCAGACTGCTGGTGGAAAGCTTCACCATAGGCAAGCCCGAGATCTCCGACATACGGACCTCCGGGGACGGCACGACCAAATTCCTGTTTGCCCTTGAAGACGGAAATCTCGTGGAGGCGGTACTTATACCGGAAAAGGATCACTATACCCTGTGCATTTCCACCCAGGTCGGCTGCGCCATGGGTTGCACTTTCTGCATGACCGGCAAAAACGGCCTGACGCGCAACCTAACCAGGGCCGAAATAATCGGCCAGATAATTGCAGCCATGGACGAGGCAGATGCGCGCGGGGACATGCGGCTTTCAAACCTGGTGCTCATGGGCATGGGCGAGCCCCTGGCAAACTACAGAAACGTTGTCAGCGCAATGGAGGCCATCACTGACAGCAACTGGGGCCTTAAGTTCTCCACCCGGCGCGTAACCCTTTCAACCGCAGGGCTGGCAGACAGGTTAGACGACCTTGCTGCAGACACACGCATAAGACTTGCCGTATCGCTGAACGCAGCTGACAATGAAACCAGAAGCCGCCTGATGCCGGTGAACAAAACCTATCCCCTGGAGCGGCTCATGGATGCGTGTTCAAGATACCCGCTTCAGCCCCGCGACAAGATAACCTTTGAATACATACTTATAAAAGGGGTCAATGATTCTCCAAAGGACGCGCGCAGACTTGCAGATCTTCTCAGGCCTGTTCGGGCCAAGATCAACCTGATACCTTTTAATTCTCATCCGGAATCCGGGTTTTCACGTCCTGACACGGAAACCATAGAGGCATTCAGGTCTGTTCTCACCGGGAAAAACTATACCGCAATTATCCGCTGGAGCAAGGGCACGGACATATCAGCTGCATGCGGCCAGTTGAGCGGCGAGTCAAGCAGGGCTGCCGCCATGACTGAAAAACTGCCGTGAACTTGTTTTGCATTCCATGAGAAATGATAAAAATGATAAAATTGATGGAAAAATCCAAAATTAACTTTTTACGTTGCCATCAAGGTTTTTTGTTGACAAGGCCGTATCTTGTCTTTATCGTGATATAGCATATTCGGTATTAATTCGAATATGGTACAAAGTTCGGTCCAGCATTTCGGGGAAAGATAATTCGCGCAAGCGAAGCCTTCCGAAGCAGCACCTGAAAATTTGTACGGATAAATTATGAAAGGAGGTGGCTAGTTTAATGGAAGGTCGAGTAAAATGGTTTAACGAGAAAAAGGGCTACGGCTTTATCGAAACCCAGGAACACGGCGATGTTTTCGTGCATTATTCAAATATCGACGGCACCGGTTTCCGCACCCTGAATGAACTGGATCGCGTAACCCTGGAAGTACAGGATTCGCCCAAAGGACCCCAGGCGATTAATGTAAAGCGCATATAGCTGATACAAACATTGCTGTCTAAAGTTTAAAGATAAGCCGGGACCGGTTGCGGTCCCGGCTTATTTTATGGCCGGAGACCAGAGGACAGGGCATGAAGCGTGCCGGTATGCCCGGATCGCGAGTTGAGGTGGCAAAAGACAGGCTGAACAAACCGGAAATCAACCGCAAGCTGCTTCACCTGGTTGCCCTGTGCATTCCGTTCGGCATTGTCCTGCTGCCGCATCACCTGGCTGTCACGGTGTTTGCTTTTATGGCATGCGCAATGGCTGCCGGCGAGATGCTGAGAAGAAAATCAGCAATTTTACAGGGTCTTTTTATTGCGGTATTCGGCTCGTTTCTGAGGCCGGAGGAAAAGCATGAAACAACAGGCGGAACCTATTTCTTCATATCAGGCGCCATCTGCGCGGCGGTATTTGACGCTCCCATAGCCTACACGGCAATGGCCTTCAGCATACTGGGGGATGCGGCAGCCGCAATTGCAGGCATGAAATTCGGCCGCATACGAATTGCAGGCCGCAAAACCCTGGAAGGAGCCATTGCCTCTGTGTCGGCATGCCTTTTGTTCTGGACCGTGTTTCCTCAGACGGGATTTCTCACTGCACTGGCCGCGGCAGTGCTTACTTCGCTTCTCGAACTACTGCCCCTGAAAATAAATGACAATCTTGCAGTCCCGCTGATATGCGGATTCATCCTGCAGACATGGGCCGGATGGTAGCGGGAAACGGCTGTTGTCAGTCATTTTCCTCGTCTTCCCGGCTGCTGTCTTCCATCTTTTCCCTGAGCATCCGGCCAAGATAGGTATCAGAACCGCCAGCCTCGCCGCCTTGTTTATTTGAAGACCCGGATTTCTGTTTCTCAGGCCTGTCTTCTTCCTTCATGCTCAGGCGGATTTTCTTTTCCGAAGGCAGAACCTCCAGCACAGTGGCCTCAACCTGCCTGCCGGGTTCGAAGTTTTCAAGCGGATTTTGATCTTTGGCGCCGGGCAGTTCAGAGACATGCACCAATCCCTGGATTCCTTCTTCTATTTCCACAAACAGGCCGAAATCGGCAATACTTACTACTCTGCCGGAAACCGGCGTGCCGGTGGGGTATTTACCGGGCAGCTCGTCCCACGGATTCTGGTAAAGCTGCTTTATCCCTAGGTTGACCCGCTGGTTCTGCCGATCTATATCAAGGATCACGGCCTGGACGCTCTGGCCTTTCCTGTAGTGCTCTGCAGGTTTCACTGTCTGGGTCCAGGACATGTCAGATACGTGAACGAGCCCGTTGATTCCCTCTACAATGCCCACAAATATTCCGAAATCGGTTACTTTCTTGACCTTGCCCTCTATTACTGCTCCCCTGGGATAATTCTGTTCCAGGGTATCCCAGGGATTGGGCGTGAGCTGCTTGATCCCTAGGGAAACCTTGCGGCTTTCTGGATCTATTTCAAGCACCTTGACCTGGATCCTGTCTCCGGGGGAATACATTTTTGACGGATGCTGCCGCACAGGCGTCCACGAAATGTTGCTGACATGCACCAGCCCGGTTATGCCGTCAAGGTCCACAAACAGCCCGTAGTCCGTAATGTTGGTGATGGTGCCTTCGGGGACATCTCCTATGCTCAGGCGACTGAGGGCCTCTTCCTGCTGTTTTTTTCTTTCCTGCTCTATGAGTGCCCTGCGGGAGACAACCACGTTTCTGTCCGCCTTGTCATACTGCAGAATCCTGAAATCGTGTTCGGTGTCAATCCATTCACCCGGATCCTTTGCAGGCTTTATATCAAGCTGGGATGCGGGAAGAAAGGCCCGGATTCCGATATCCACGAAAAAGCCGCCCTTTACCTGGGCAATGATCCTGCCCTTTACAGAGCCCCCTGCCTCATATATTTCACCTATTTGCTCCAGCAGCCTTTCGGTGCGAACCTCCTGCCTGGAAAGAAGCGGGAATCCTTCTTCGTCTCTGCCGGAAAAATAGACCTCCACGCTGTCTCCAACATTAAGGTCTGTGTTTCCGTCAATATCGGCAAACTCCTTTAAGTCCACCTCGCCTTCATACTTGTCTCCGATATCCAGCAAGACGCGGTCACGCTCAATGCCCACAACCTGAGCTTCCACAATATGACCGGGGTCAGCCGGCTTGAAACTTTCCTCGTACATGGCCATCAGGCTGGCCATGTCAGCGCCGCCCTCCTCATCGTTTTCCCCGGGCAGCCCGCCGTCGTCATTTATTTTGTTTTCATCGTCCATATACTCGATATCCCGACGATTTATTTTCTTTACAGTCATGAACAGTCCCACCTCCATAAAGGGATTTTAAACTAAATGTAAACACGCGGCAGAAAAATGCAATGCAGTAGACTTATAAATATCCTGTAAAAAACCCTTTTTACCTTTGACACGGAACAAGAAATCATGAACTTCTGCAAAGACAAGCTCGCAGCCTGAAAGCGTCCCGGAATGGCTGAGTTCCGCCGGAACATACTCAGGCCCGCGGCGGGCAGGGTTGTGCGGCAAAAGGCTGCCGGCGTAAGAAGGGGCAAAGCAGGGATCAAAAAGCTGACTTCATCAGTAGTTAAGAGTCATGAGCAGAGAAGATCGGTTTGCTGAAGGGGGCTTGACTAACTCGGCGTCTCCGCCTGAATCAAAGCCCTCTCCTGCTTGCTCGCGGATCATTTTGATGCCCTTGCGCATGTGGCTTATAAACTGTCCGGCAGGCATCATCTCCCCGTAAGTCCGGGTAAAAGAGTATATGCATACATCTTTTTCAGCGGTTTCCCTTGCAATGGCTTCTGCCTGATCCAAAAGATCCGCCGCCTTTCTTGCAACCCTCATGGTGCGAACCGGAAACAGGTCCCACCATGCCACGGCCGCGCAAAAGCAGGTGGTCGGCCTGTAGGCCTGAAGCGCAATCGAGTCGTCGTGGCTTATCATGTGATTGTTAAAGACCCGCTCCATCCATTGGAAAGCATCTTCTTCGCGGTTGTAATCCTTCCTTATGTGACCGAACTGCCAGTGAAAGTCGCGTATGACCCTGCCGACGAGCTCCGGGCTTCCGTCGACTGCAACATCGGGCGAATCAAAAATCCCGGGCTCTGAATCCAGCAGAACCCTAAGGACCAGCACCGTATTAAGCAGGTAAACCGAGCGGATTCCCGTGGGCGAAACAGTTATTCCCATTGCAAAAAGGGATTCTGCTTCATCCAGATCCGAGAAAATCTTATCCCGGAGGCAACCGGGTTTCCTGTAAGTCTTAACGCCGGTGCCGCAGTTCCTGATGTAACGAAGGCAGACCATGGCCCTGGCGAGATAGAGAACCGCGTATTCGCAGTAAAACTCCTCTGATTCATAGGCGCAGTTGTTACGGATGAACTCCGCCTCCCTTTCAGCCTGCTGAAACAAGCCTGCTGAAATTTCATAAGACGGGGCCTCCACCGCCAGGTTTCGCAGCAGAACCATCCGCAGGGTTCTGGCGTTCAACCGGGCGGGATCGAGACTCAAAACGACCCTGAGTATTTCTGCCGCGTCCCAGAAACGGCGTCTGTAATAAAGGGTCTTGGCTATTTCAAGGCCCAAAAGCGAGTCATGCGGAAACTTCAAAAACGCGGAAACAGCATTTGACAAATCGCCGCCGCCCTCCCCCGTCCCGGATTCGGATGAAATCCACAGCCGGCTTGTCAGGTTTTGCTGCGGCTGACCATCATTTTTTAAAACCGGGTCTTTTAACAGCTCAGGGATGAAATCAAAGTAAAGAGTGCTCCAGAAACCCTCAACCCACCATATGGTAAGGGTTTCTCCGCTGAAAAGGGTTATTTCCGCCGGATGCCTGCACAAAAGAAGCCTGATGTCATTGATGAGCACGCACTGCCTGGCATAGTCCGTGAGCCTGATCACCGGATCGCCGGCAAGCTTGGTGTTCAGCACCGGAAGCAGGTAGTTGTCCAGCACCGCGAAATCCCCGGCTGCAATCCCTATGGACATAAACCTGTTCTGGGTGCAGTAGGCAGACAAAGACCACCTTATGGCAACCTGATGCGCCAGGGAAACCGCACTTCGCAGACACTGACGATATGCAGCAGGATTGCCCGCCCCTGTCTCCTTGGGAAAGTCCACGTACAGGGTCGTGATTCCGTGTGACCGGACCTTGCCCCAGCGGCCGTAGGCAAACCGGCCCATGGCGTGCTCTATGTAGGCCTTAAGAGTCTTTTTCACCCATCCGACGATCTCGTGATCAATCACGTCCCCCCTGCTGTATAAGGCCACTCCTATCCTCACGCCCTCCTTGTGCTCTGTATGCCGCCTGCCTTGCCTGCACAGGTTCAAAAGGGCCTCGTAATCAAATTGACCGGCAAGCCGCGGGCGCTCGTGGCCTATCCAGAATGCCAGGCTGCGCAGGACGTTTCTCTTATGAGGCGTGTCTGCCGCCTCTTTTTTAAGCCTGGAGAGCATGGAGTTGCTCACTGCAGGCAGCTCGATTCCGTAACCCGCGATGAGCGAATTTATGCGCTCGGTCAGGGCACGCATGGAATGCTTGAATTCAAGCAGCTTATCCTTCTGCGCCAGGAAATCCTCCATGTTCAAATCCCCGGGTACATTTTCTCCCCCGCGTCTTTTGGAATGAACACGGATGTATTCCTCCAGGGCCCCGGGTTCAGGCCGGTCTATGACCCCGAGTGAGTATGCGAAACCTGAAAACGAGTAAACAGCCTCCTGGTTTTCCCTTTCCGCCGCAAACCCTGAAAAAGCCTCAATATTCGGAAAAACCGCCATCAGGGCCGATCCTGCTGCATCCCTGTCCTTCATTGTCACCGCCCGGTATTTGTGAAAACATGATAGTGTTTCACCATAAAATACAAATTTCAGTGAAACATCCGCAAAATTTGACACTTGTTTTAATTTCACAATAAAATGCGTGAAACAAACTGCATTGTCAAGGCAAATACCCTTAACCCTCAAGTATAAATTTCCGCAAAGGAGAAAGACCCATGGATCATTACAAGCTCTTTATCAACGGAGAATTCGTGGATGCCGCCAGCGGGCAGACCTTTGAGTCCATTGACCCTGGAACCGGGGCTCCCGTGGCTACCGTGGCAAAAGCCGGAGCCCGGGAGGCTGAGTCAGCAATCCAGGCCGCCAGAAAAGCTTTTGACAGCGGGGTGTGGAGTGAGCTGACCCCTGCGGCGCGCCTGGAAAAGCTCAATGCATTCGCGGACCAGGTTACACAGCAGAGCCTGCGTCTTGCAATAACCGAAGCAATGGATTCAGGCCACATAATCCGGCTGGCAAAGTACTGGGGAATGCTGGGCTCCCAGATTATCCGCAACTACGGGCATTACGCCGCCTACCGCTTCCCGTGGGAAGAAGAAATACCCTATGCGGGAAACGTGTTCGCCCCGGGACGCGACTATACAAGGCGGGAGCCCATCGGTGTGTGCGTGGGAATAATTCCCTGGAACTTCCCCCTGAGCATGGCTTTCTGGAAAATAGTCCCAGCAATCGCCATGGGCAACACCGTGGTGCTCAAACCTGCCACGTCCACGCCCCTGGGCGCGCTTATCCTGGCAGAGGCGGTAAAGGCCGCCGGCATCCCGGACGGCGTGGTAAACGTGATTGCCGGGCCGGGAGGAGAACTCGGCGAAACCCTGTGCACCCACCCCTCAGTGGACAAGGTCGCGTTTACAGGCAGCACCGAGGTGGGACGCGGTATAATGGAACTGGCATCAGGCACTATAAAAAAAGTCACCCTGGAACTCGGGGGCAAGTCCGCCAGCATAGTGCTTGATGACGCAGACCTTGACATGGCGGTGGAAGGATCAGTATTCGGAACGTTTTTCCACCAGGGCCAGATGTGCGAATCCGGCACCCGCGTGCTGGTTCCGTCAGGTATATACGACAAATTCCTGGAGAAAATGAAAACCCGTGCGGAAAACCTGCGCATAGGCTACCAGCTCGACCCCTCGTCGCACCAGGGCCCACTTGCAAACGCCCGGCAGCTTGCAACGGTTGAGGACTACGTGGAGCTCGGCAAAAAGGAAGGAGCAAGGCTGGTGACGGGAGGAAAGCGCGCCCGGCCCGAGGGGCTCGAGGGCGGATTCTACTATGAGCCCACTGTTTTTGCTGATGTTGAAAACAGCATGCGGATAGCGCGCGAGGAAATCTTCGGACCCGTTGTATGCGTGATCAAATACGACACTGAAGAACAGGCGGTGGAGATTGCCAATGATTCTAAATACGGTCTTGCAGGGGGAATTTTCTCGGCCAGCAACGCCAGGGCCGAGCGTATTGCAAGACAAATCAGAACCGGCACCATGTGGATAAACAACTATCACGCCTTCGGGGATTTCTGCCCGTTCGGCGGATACAAACAGTCCGGCATCGGGCGCGAACTCGGAGAAGAAGGGCTGAAGGAGTACACTGAGCTCAAAAGGGTTCACGTGTCAGCAAGCGCCGATCACAACAGCAATTTCATGATGAAGATGTTTTCCGATGACCAGAACATCCCGTTTGTACAATACATAACCCCTACTGTGGTTCTTGCGGGCCGCGGCAGCCTGCCTTCAATCCACAGGGAGGTGGTGCGGCTGGGAGGCAGCAGGGCACTGGTGCTCACCGACAAGGGAGTAAGGGATGCGGGCCTGACACAACTTGCACAGGATGCCCTGGGTGATTTCTGCGCGGGCGTCTACGACAACATAGCCCAGGACACGGATCTTGCAACCGTGGATGAAGCCGCGGAAATGGCACGTGAAAAGGGCGCGGATATCATTGTCAGCGTGGGCGGAGGAAGCGTCCTTGACACCGCCAAGGCGGTATGCGTAACCCTTAAAAACAAAGGCAGGGCGGACGATCACGTTGCCGTCATGCGCCTTGCGGAGCCGCAGGTTCCCCACATAGCTATCCCCACCACCTCCGGCACAGGCAGCGAGGTCACAAACGTCTCTGTTGTCAAAAGCCAGACCGCGGGCAGAAAGGTCTACATTGTGGATCACTACATAACTCCAAACACCGCAATCCTGGACCCGTGCTTTACACTGGGCCTGCCTGCAGGCCTGACCGCCACCACCGCCATGGACGCCATGACACATGCAGTGGAGGCGCTTACAAGCACCATGTCCAATCCCATATGCGACGGCCACGCCCTGCAGGCCATACGGCTGATAAGGCAGAACCTGCCTCTGGTTATTGAAAACGGAAAAAACGAGCAGGCCAGAAGCAACATGCAGATGGCAGCCACGGCCGCGGGCTGGGCGTTTGGAATCGCGCAGGTGGGGATTGCCCATTCAATGGCGCATACAGTGGGCATGTTAAGCAACGTGCCCCACGGTGCAGCCTGCGGAATCGTACTTCCTGCTGTGATGCGGTTCAACCTGGACTATGCGGCAGACAAGCTGGCCCTGGCAGCACAGGCACTTGGGGTGAGCATAGGAAAAATGGATTCTGCTGAGGCAGCACTTGCAGGAGCCGAGGCCCTGGAAAACCTCATGAGGGATGCAGGCCACCCCATGCGCCTTTCCGAACTGGGAGTAACACAAGAAGATCTTGCAATGGCTCCGTTTCACGCCATAGCAGACACGCCCACCCTGTTTAATGCCAGGCCCGTAACTGATCCAAACGAGATTGCAGAACTATACAATCAGGTGTTTTAAGACAAAACGCAAAAACATCCGCCCCTTTCACCGCGTGGAAGGGGCGGACAAAATCCCGGCCTTACCCGGCAAGCTTTTTGCCTGCACCGGGTCCCGGAGACAGGCCGTAGATCGCCTCTATCTTCATGATTATCGCGCCCTTGGATTTCAGTGGCGCGCCGGCCTTGTTTCCCAGTTCCTCGATCCACCTGGCTGTTTCCTCATAACGCTTGCCCGAGGTCTCAATTGTGATTTCACCCTTTAACTGATAGCCTTCGCGGCCTTCCCAGAATGACACGGCAATTTTGGGATTAGCCTTCATGTTGGCAATGGTTTTGTTGAAAAACTGGTCGGATATGAGAATGGTTTCATCGTCAATGATTTTCTTCGCCCCCACGGGAACCGCGTTCGGAGTGCCGTCAGGGGCTGCGGTGGCAACCACGGCCGTGGGAACGCTTTCAAAAAGCTCCTTCATCCTGCCTGTCATCTCTGCCATAAAGCCGCCTCCTTTCATAAAATGAGATAGTTGAATCCTGACAAGGCCTGTGCTAAAAACGAAATAAATACCCTTATAAAAATAAATCATCAAGCAGTTTATGCAATGCAGATGACAGCAAAAAGAACCAAAAACGAAAACTTCAGCCACATCGGCGATGTGCTCTCCGGCATTATCCGGGAGGTCCGCAGGGAGTCGGATTCAGAGCTCGCAAAAATAAGGGAGCTCTGGGAACACGGGCTCGACCCGGTCATATCCGAAAACAGCCGGCCCGAGGCCCTTAAAAACGACGTCCTGCTGGTACGGGTGGCAAGCTCCACTGTTACCCAGCAGCTCAGGTTTTTCACCCAGGACATAATAAAGCAGCTCAATTGCGCCCTTGGCGACGACAGAATCGGCAGCATCCACTACAAGGTAGGCCCGGTTTTTCGCCGGGACGATAAATGACCCATCTTACAAGCGACACCTTCTTTAACGGCCGCATCTCGATAAAGCAGCCGGCCAGCGGATACAGGTTTTCAATCGATGCCGTCATACTCGGCAACCTGGCTGAAGTAAACGCAAAAGATCGTGTTTTGGACATTGGAACGGGATGCGGCGTGATTCCCCTGATCCTTCGCTGCAGGCACCCGGGACTCGGCCATGTTTTCGGAGCCGAAATCCAGGAGGAACTGGCGCAGGCGGCATCACAAAACGCTGCAGACAACCGCATGAACGATCAGATAACCATTCTGCGCAAAGACATCCGGTCAATCACCCCCAAAGACACGGCAGGCAGGGTTGACGCAGTTGTATGCAATCCACCGCATTTCGCGGAAAAATCAGGACGCATAAATCCTGATTCCCAAAGGGCCATGGCCAGGCACGAAATCGCCATGACACTTTCAGACCTTGCCTCTGCCGCATCCGGGATGCTGCCCGCGGGCGGAAAACTTGCACTGATATACCCGTGCGAGCGCCTGGCAGACCTGGTAACAGTCATGCGCAATCACGGTATCGAGCCAAAGAAGCTGCGCATGATCCACCCCTGCCCTGACACTTTGGCCATGCGCGTGCTGGCACATTGCATAAAGGGCAAGCCCCCGGGCATGATTATAGACCCGCCGCTATACATCCGCACGAGCTCCGGGGATTACTCAGTGGAAACAAGCGCCATGTTCAGCCCGTAAAGGGCGTTGGAGGCCCGGAAAGCCGGAAGTTTATAATTGACAACAACTTGCATAAAGTCTAACCTTTGAAATCGACCTGCAGCATTCATGCCCTGCAGGCGGCAGCAAAGACCGCGGAGAGGTGGCCGAGTGGCTGAAGGCGTCGGTCTCGAAAACCGGTGTCCCGTTTGCGCGGGACCGTGGGTTCGAATCCCACCCTCTCCGCCATTTAACCTTTTGAGATTATTATACAAAATCACATCAAGCCCAATTCCGGCAAAACCTGAAATAAGCGACTGGTATTGCAATAAATTTAAACAGGAAATTTTTACAAACGACTTGTAAACTAATATATGTGCCCGTCAACTATTTGCCTCCTTCATCAAACCGATGAATCTCTCTGAAATCATTTATGAAATGAAACAAATTGATACTGGATGGATTCCAATGTGAAGTGCCGGGGCTGAAAATGCAGCGACAATGTCCTGCAACACTGAAATCCAGTTTGAAAACCAGAATTATTTGATTCTCAAGTAAGAAAACGGCAAACACTTTGTCATCAGGGTCAGAAACAAAACCACCAAAAAAGTTATCCGAAAAAATGAGATCCCCACCGGCGGGAGCCCTTTTTTCCACAGCCCATAATTGACAAGCCTGTAAAAAGTCTTTTTTACAGGCAGTGTTAAGTTTTAAGTGATAAAGTGTTAAGTAAAATCAATAGGTTATTTTTTTGTTGTTTAGGGATTACAGCAGTTTTATGACTTTTTACGGAACCATCATAATTGTTTCTGAAGTACAAGGCCAGGGAAAAATGGTACGAGGCAGGATCGGTGCGGGCAAATGGCTGCGATCCTGCCGGCAATTGTGAGCCGGTCACCCGGTTTAATGCAGCGGTGAAGACGGATGTGTTCCGTATAATGAACCGCGTGGGGATCGCTTCCTCCGGAAAATCCTCTGATTAGATGCTGTTATTCAATATTTTCCTGAATGGCATCTATCACCTCTTCCCACGCCT
>JBKHES010000017.1:0-28231 GCA_046540695.1 Desulfobacterales bacterium | reverse complement strand
CGGAAAAACGGTTTACGCTCTCTGGTCCGCCGAGGCAATCACCCTGGGCAACCGCCATGTCATGCTGTCGATGCTTTATGACAGGACCGGGCAAAAGCAGATGGAAGATGCCCTGCGCGAAAGCGAGCAGCGGCTGAGCCTGGCACTGGACGCTGTCAGCGACGGCATATGGGATTGGCGAATAGATACCAACAGTGTCTATTTCAGCCCGCGCTGGTACACCATGCTCGGCTACGAACCTTATGAACTGCCGCCAAACTTTGAGACCTGGCGCGGACTGCTCCACCCGGATGATCTGCCGGAGGCTGAGCAGGTGGTGTATCGGCACCTGTCATCTGCCGAACCTTTTGAGATCGAGTTCCGGATGAAGGCAAAAGATGGGGGCTTTAAATGGATTTTTGCCCGCGGAAAAACCGTGGAAAAAGACGCACAGGGAAATGCGCTTCGCATGCTCGGCACGCACATGGACATTACAGGGCGAAAGCGAGCTGAGCAACAATTACGCGAGAGCGAAGAAAAGTATCGGAGAATCGCGGAAAACATTACAGACGTGGTCTGGACCACGGACCTGAATCTGAATCCGACTTTTGTAAGCTCCTCGGTTCAAAAACTGCTTGGCGAAACCCCGGAAGAGCACATGCGCCGGACCATGGAGGAAAAGTATCCGCCGGATTATCTGGATAAAATATACCGGCTGCTTGCCGAAGAGCTTGAAAAAGAAAAAGACCCTTCATGCGACAAAAACAGAACGCGGCTGATCGAAGTTGAGCATTACAAACCCGATGGCTCCACTATATGGGTGTCCATGAATATTTCCGCGATTCGCGATGAAAACGGCAATCTTGCTGGCTTACAGGGCGTGACGCGCGACGTCACGGAACGGAAAAAAAGGGAGCAGGAACAGGAAAGACTCCAGGCCCAGTTGAACCAGGCCCAGAAAATGGAATCCGTCGCCCGCCTGGCAGGCGGCGTGGCGCATGATTTTAACAACATGCTTTCAATCATCAATGGCTATGCGGAAATTTCCATTGACATGATTGATCCCCGGGAACCGATCTATGAGAATATCCGGGAAATCTATAACGCCGGAAAGCGTTCAGCCGGTATTGTAAGACAGCTGCTGGCATTTGCGAGAAAGCAGACAATCAGCCCGGTGCAAATGGATCTGAATCAGGCCGTTTCCAGTCTGCTGAAGATGCTGCAGCGCCTGATAGGCGAGAACATCAACCTTGTCTGGCACCCCGGCAACAACCTGTGGCCCATAAAAATGGATCCCTCCCAGCTCGACCAGGTCATGGCAAATCTTGCTGTAAATGCCCGGGATGCCATATCAGATGTGGGAAAGATGACCATAGAAACAAAAAATGTGGTTATTGATGATGATTATTGCCGGCAGTATTCCGGTTTTGTGCCCGGAGAATATGTGCTGCTGGCGGTGAGCGACAACGGGTGCGGCATGAAAAAGGATGTTCAGGACAACCTTTTTGAGCCTTTTTTTACGACCAAGGATTTCGGCAAGGGAACAGGCCTGGGATTGGCCACGATTTACGGGATTGTAAAGCAGAACAGCGGGTTTATAAACGTCTACAGTGAGCCGGGAGCCGGAACGACATTTAAAATATATCTGCCCCGCTGCGAGCAATCAGGGTTATCGCCTGACAAGGGATCCGTGGCGCAAATACCGGCGGGCTCCGAGACCGTTCTGATTGTCGAGGACGAGCCTGCGATTTTGCAGATGGGTAAAAATATGCTGGAAAAGCTGGGTTACACCGTTCTGGCAGCCGGAAAACCAAATGATGCACTTGAGCTTATCGAGGAATATGACGGGAAAATACATCTGCTCATAACCGACGTGGTTATGCCGGAGATGAACGGCCGGGATCTGGCCGCGAAGCTCTCGGTCGGAATCCCCCGGCTGAAAACCCTTTTTATGTCAGGATATACAGAGGATGTAATCGCCCACCACGGAGTACTCGACAAAGGGGTGCAATTTATCCAGAAACCTTTTTCCATTCAGGATCTGGCGGTAAAAGTGCGCCAGGCGATTGCGCAGGAATAGAAAGGCCCGCATCATGTTGATCTCCGAGATGTATACGAGCATAACACAGGGCTGCCTGTGCAGCATTGGGCGTCAGCAATTCCCGGTGAATTTTTCAAGTCGCGGGGATCGGCATACATAAAGCTCCTTTTCTGGTTTCTTTCGTAGTTTGATAGAAATCGGGATCGGTATCGAAATCGACTCCGGTCCCGATAAGGCTAAAACAGCATAACAACAACCTGATAATTCTTCACCGGAAACTGCTGATTGGGCGTGCACGAATTTGACATCTGAGTAAACCGGTCCTATATCTCTGTATAGAGAGAGAATCCTGCGGGAAACACACCCCGGACAAAGGAGAGAGGGCATGGATCGATCCCGATACAAGGAAATACTTGCAGGAGCCATTGAAAGGGAGATAGAGGCCCAGCGTTTTTACCGCGACGTTGCAGGCAGAATGAAGGACGGTTTTTTAAAAGAATTGTTTACCGGATTCGTTGAGGAGGAAAAAAAGCACCAGGAGATTCTTGAAGGTTTTCTGGACTCGGTTCCTGAAAACATCCCCTTTGACGAAACCAGGGATTATCAGATCTCGGAAACGGTTGAAAGGCCGGAGGTGTCTGCGGAAATGAAGCCTGCAGACGCGTTTGCACTTGCCATGAAGAAAGAAGAAGAGGCCATGAACCAATACAATGCCCTGGCTGACGGCTGCACCGACCCGGACCAGGAAAAGGTGTTCAGGCATCTGGCTGCCATGGAAAGAGAGCATAAATTCAGGATTGAAAATGCCTTCGTGGACATAGGGTATCCTGAAGTTTGGTAAGCCCCCGCGGTAGAGGCCGTGTATGCCGCCAGGCAGACCGCGGCGCGCAAAAAAAGAGAAAAGGAGCATCTTTTGCCCCTTTTCTCTTCTTTTTTTGTTTATATGGACGTCATTTTCTGACGTTTATCTGTTAAACATGTCCTCCGAAGACGCCGGGCTGCATTTTTCTTTTTTTCGCCCATCCTGCAGCCGGGTAGTCTTCTGCCACTCCAACCTGTTCCCGGTTGATTGCCAGTTGACGTTCGTCTTCTCCTTCCCGGACGCGGTCTCTGCATTCACCCTTGCAAAGACCTGTGGAATCCCTGTCGAGTGCATTTATCGCTGTATCAAACATAGTCTCATCCTCCTTTCAGGACGTCAGGAAAAAAATCAGCAGGTTATTTCATATTAATCTTATATAACCTGTTTCCTTGCTTACAGGGTATGTATTATCCCGGGGATGTCAAGGGTGTGCTGGTTTTTCTTCATTGGCTGTACTTGAGTTCATTTGCTGAGGATTTTATCACGGATGCGGAATGGGCAAGCAGATTGCGCTCGGAGTCATTTAGCGGTGCTTCAATAACGGATTCCACGCCGTTGCTGGAAATAACGGCAGGCAGGCTCAGCGCAAGATCGCTTAATCCGTATTCTCCCTTAAGGCAGACTGATACGGTCAAAACGCTTTTGCGGTTGCGCAGGATCGCATCCACGATCCTTACCAGGGCCAGGCCGACGGCAAACCAGGTCGCTCCCTTGTAATCTATGATGTGGTAGGCTGAATTTTTGACGGTTTCTTCAATCATGGTTTTCTGCTGCGTCCAGTCTTCGCATTTTCCGCAGATCCTGCAGTATTCCTCGATCTGCACCCCTCCTATATGAGTCATGGACCAGGCGGCAAATTCGCTGTCACCGTGTTCACCGAGCATATAAGCATGCACGTTGTGTACATCCACTCCGCAATACTTTCCGAGCCCGTAGCGCAGCCTGGCGCTGTCAAGCACTGTTCCGGATCCGATCACCCTTCTGCGCGGCCATCCGGACCTGATCCATGCCACATTTGTCAAAAGATCCACTGGATTGCTTACAATTACCAGCACTGCGGAAGAAAACCGGGCAACCATTTGATCCACTGACTCTTCTACAATGGCCACGTTGCGCTTGAGAAGATTAAGCCGCGATTCTCCAGGCTGCTGCTTTGCACCCGCGGTCATGACGATCACCGAGGCATCAGCATAATCTTCCGGGCCGCCGGTATAAATGTTAACCGCGGGAAAATAAGGCCTTCCGTGTGCCAGGTCCAGGACCTGGCCTTCCGCGAAATTCCTGTGTTTGTCCAGCAGGGCGATCTCGTCAGCCAGCCCGCTCTGGGCCAGGGAGTAGGCAAAGGTGGAGCCCACCGCGCCTGCGCCGACTATGACTACCTTGCGTTTGTGCCAGCCGTTTTCTGTCATTGCCCAAGCCTTGATTGTCTGCCCTTAGCAGATAAAATTTTTTATTAACTGGTTTCCCTGGTCAATCGCCTACCGGTAAAAATAGGGATGAGGCCTGTAATAAGGGTAATACGGCCCCGGCCAAGGGTAAAACGGATCATGGTAATATTGCTGTGTCTCCTGGTGTTCCTTCCATAGATGTATCTGCCTGCAGCTTATGGCAGGCAGTGAATACTCGTGTTCGTTGATTCTGGTTTTTTCAGTGCCCAGCAATTGGCCTGCAACTGTTATCTTCCGGTCCTTTTCATAAATCTCCGGGTCCAGGAACTTCTCGCAGATCACCATGAACCGGCCTTTAGAGCGGTCCCGGTCCTGCGGTTCATCGCGGACGCCCAGAGGAGTCTGCAGTACCAGCAGTCTTGTCTCATCTTCGAGATTGCGGGTCTCAAGGATGTATCCGCCCAGGATAATAGTTTTCCCCTCGTGTTTTTCCGCATTACTCTTCAGGGAACGAAATCCAACCTCTTCTGCCGCATCCCTGCGTATATCCCTGGATATCACGGAGCAGCCGGCAAAAAGTCCTGCAACGGCCGCGCACAATAAAATGGCGGTTATTTTGCGGGTGTTTGAACGGTTTTGTTTCACTGTGGCGGTCCTTTGGCCGGGTTTGAGTTTAATGTGATGCAAAGATTCTCTTTATAACAAAATTTAATCCTTACACGGAACTTGACAAAAAAATAAGGCGTGTTTTCACTCGCGGAATATTTTTGCAACGACCAGGCAGTGATCATATACTTTATATATTGCCAACAAAGGTATTATCATGGGAGGTGTCAAATCATGCCGACGAAATACAGCTTTATTCCGGTGCTCTGCATTTTTGTGCTTGCAGCTGCTGCATGCGGCCCCAAAATTCCGCGCGAAGTCACCGGCAAAGTGACCTGGGAAGGCGATTTCAAGGAAATCCAGGCTGATCCGGAAAAATATGAAGGAGAATTTGTTATCCTTGGCGGAAAGATAATCAGCACGGACAACTTTAAAGACGGCTCAGAAATCACCGTGCTTCACTACCCCACGGACCAGGCAAAACGTCCCAGGCAGGAAAAGGAATCAGGCGGGAGGTTTCTGGTTCGTTCCGATTCCTTCATTGATCCTGAAATATACTCACCGGGAAAGCTCGTTTCGGTTGCCGGGACGATCACCGGATCCAAAAGCCGTACCATAGGGGATTTTCCCTATGAGCACCCTGTAATCGATGGTGATCTGTGGGTCTGGGATCCCCGGCAAAAATCCTCCCCGAGATTTCATTTCGGCCTGGGCATCGGCAAGACGTTTTAAGTAATTGGCGTGCCTCAGACGCAATGTTTATCTTAATACGTAAGTGAACAAACACCGCGTGAGATGAGCAGCCCTGTTACGCTGCACAGGAAAAGGAGCGCGCATGGAGCCGGTAGACCAAACTTATGCGTTATCATCGTGGACGCCCGGAGTAGTAAGCTTCCTGGCGTTTATTTTTGCAGTTTTCGTGATGATGGCGGCAATGATGTTACTCACCGCCTGGCTCGGTGAAAAGCGTTTTAATGAAAACAAGCTAAGGCCATATGAAAGCGGGATCATCCCCACCGGAACGGCGCGGCTGCGCTATCCGGTGCCGTTTTTCCTTGTTGCGATATTTTTTTTGATATTTGACGTGGAAGGGGCATTTATCTTTTCCTGGGCCGTGGCCGCAGAAGCCCTCGGGGCCAGGGCGATGGTCCAGATGACCTTTTTCATATTCGTTTTGCTTCTGGGTCTGATCTATATATGGAGAAAGGAAGGCCTGGCATTAAACCCGAAAACAGGCAGGAAAAAAGAAACTCCCTGACACGGGGGCTGGACTCGGTTATCAACTGGGCGCATGCCTGCAGCCTCTGGCCGATGTATTTCGGGCTGTCTTGCTGCTTTGTAGAGGAGATCACCTCGTGGACGCCCAGGTACGACATTGCGCGCTTCGGAGCCGAAGTCCTGCGCCTGTCGCCCAGGCAGTCGGATCTGCTTATAATTTCGGGTACTGTTTTTAAAAAGGTTGCCCCGGTGGTGCTGAGGCTATATGAGCAGATGGCCGAGCCCAAATGGGTGATTTCCATGGGCTCGTGTGCCAACACCGGCGGCATGTACGATGTATATTCAGTGGTACAGGGCGTAAACCAGATCCTGCCGGTTGATGTCTATATCCCGGGGTGCCCGCCGCGGCCAGAAGCAGTGCTGCAGGGCCTGAACATGCTCCAGGACAAAATCAGCTCCAGTGAAAGACCGTCAGGCAGGGTGTTTCACCTGGGCGGCGGCAACCAGGGTACGACCGCCCCGGTTCTAGTGGACGGCGAAACCAAGACCCGGGATAACAGGGGGCCGGGAATGAACGGTATTCCCTTGAGGGGCAGCTCTGTTACCGCGCCTGATTTTCCTGAAAACCGGGCAAATTTAATGTGGACGCCTCCTGCAGCCCGGATAACTCTCGGCTTCGTGGAAAATCACTTAAAAGAGCAGCTCGAAGAAAGGTTCGGTTCTTACGTTGCAGCGGCTGAACACACCTCGGACATGCTCACTGTTCACGTTGATCAAAACCGGGCAAAAGAGGTGCTCAGGTTTCTAAAGCATGAAGCAGACCCCCGGTTTCCCAGACTGGAGGATTACACGGCGGTTGACGAGTCCGCAAGGCAGAATCCCGGCGATTATCCCGATTTCACCCTGGTGTATAATCTTCTGGCATTCGAGCCCCCGGTAAGGATAAGGATCAAGGTCCCTCTTTACGGCAGCTACCCGGAGTCACAAAGCATCCATGACCTCTGGCAGAACGCGGGATGGTACGAGAGGGAAATCTATGACATGTTCGGCCTCCGATTTTCCGGGCATCCTGATTTGCGCCGGCTGATAATGCCCGCGGACTGGCAGGGCCATCCCCTGCGCAAGTCGCACCCGGGACGAGCAACCGATCTTCCCGCGTACACGGCCGCCGATGCCCAAAAACTTCAGCCCGCGGCAGGCGAGCAGTTTTTCAGGGTTGATGAAGACGGCGAATCCTTCGTGTTAAACATCGGACCCCATCACACGGGCACCCATGGAATCCTTCGGTATATAGCAAGGATGGAAGGCGAGACAATCACCGGTCTTGACATGGATATAGGCTATCACCACAGGGCTGCTGAAAAGCTGGGCGAGCGCCAGCACTGGATCCAGTACATTCCCTACACGGACCGGGTTGACTACCTGGTGGGTGCTGCAAACGAGTTTCCCTACGTATTGGCTGTGGAAAAGCTGGCAGGCATAAACGTGCCGGAGCGGGCCGAATACATAAGGGTTCTTTTTGCAGAACTGTCAAGGATCGCCAACCACATTGCCTACATGGGCATCACGGCAAACGATATCGGGGCGCTGACTCCCAACTTCTACGCGTTCAGGGACCGGGAAATGATAATGGATATCGTGGAGCTGATCTCCGGCGGGAGGCTACATCCGGCTTTTTTCCGCCCCGGCGGTGTTGCCGCGGATCTCCCGGAAAACTGGAGGGAGCCGGTGGAGGAGTTTTTGAAAATATTTCCCCGAAGACTCGGGGAGTATGAAAACATAACCCTGAAAAATCCGGTTTTTAAAGCGCGTACAAAGGGCGTTGGAATACTGGAGAAAAAAGACGCAATGGACTGCGGGGTTACCGGTCCCAACCTCAGATCCACGGGAGTTAACTGGGACCTTCGCAAAAACATGCCTTACTCGGTCTATGACCGGCTTGATTTCGACGTGCCGGTGGACACCGTGAGCGACTGCTGGACCAGGTTCCGCCTGAGGGTGGAGGAATGCAGGCAGAGCATAAGGATCATCCGCCAGGTGCTCGACGCTATCCCGCGGGGAAGATACATCTCGGAGGACTACCGCTACGTGGTTCCCAGGCGCGGTGATATGCTAAAGGACATAGAAAGCCTTATTCATCATTTCATAAACGTAACACGGGGCCCGAAAATTCCCAGGGGCGAGGCTTATGCGGCAACTGAAAATCCCAGGGGAGAGCAGGGATACTACGTTGTAAGCGACGGCCTGGGGTTCGCCTACAGGCTGCGCATCAGGGGGGCCAGTTTTACAAACATCCAGGTTTTTCCAAGGATCTGCCTGGGAGCCACGATCCCGGATTTCATAGCAATCCTGGGCGCACATGACTATACCCCGGCTGATATAGACAGGTGAGTGCAAAAATGCTTCCTGAAAACTACAGGTCAGAAATTGAAAAACGGCTTGCACGGGAAGGCCGGGCCCGGGCGATTGTCGTTGATGTCATGCTCGAGATGCAGAATTATTACGGCTGGTTTTCAGACGAGGCACTGGATCAGGCAGCGCAGCTTCTCGGCTTGAGCCACCTGGAAATAGAAGAGCTTGCAACCTTTTACAACTATATATACAGGCAGCCTGTCGGCAAGTATGTCATTCATGTCTGCGACAGCCTGATCTGCTGGATGCAAGAGGGCTACGAGGACCTGGTTGGCCACATGGAGGACAGCCTGGGCATACGCATGGGCGAGACCACGTCGGACGGCATGTTTACCCTGCTTCCAGTCTGCTGCCTGGGCTACTGCGACCGTGCACCTGCAGTGATGATAAACAGGACCGTGCACGGACACCTGACAGCAGCCGGATTTGACCAGATCATAGAAAAACTCAGGCAGGGGGAATAGATGTATCCGCAGGTGCTTTTAAAAAACAGAAAGCCCGACAGGATCGCAACAATCGGGGAGTACCGTGACAGCGGCGGCTACCTGGCGCTTGAAAACTCCCTGGGATCAAATTCGCCTTCTGCTGACGATATCCGCAAGACCCTGCTGGAGGCCGAGCTGCTGGGACGCGGCGGGGCTGCGTTTCCCATGGGCAAAAAAATGTCAACTGTGCCGGATGACGCACCATTCCCCAGGTATCTTTTGTGCAACGCAGACGAGATGGAGCCCGGGACCTTCAAGGACAGGGTGCTCATCCATGCCGACCCCCACCAGCTGATAGAAGGAATTGTTCTGGCTGCAAGGGCAATCAGGGCGGAAATCGCGGTTATTTTCGTCCGCCGGGAATACGAAAACGCGGCCCGTATACTGGAGCGGGAAATCGAGACGGCCAGGGATGCAGGTTTCGTGGGCAAAGATCTTTTGGGCTCCGGCTTTGACTGCGAGGTGAAAGTTCACCGGAGTGCCGGCAGATACATATGCGGGGAAGGCACGGCTCTGATAAATGCGCTGCAGGGCAGGCGCGCAAACCCGAAAAGGCCGCCGCCTTACTCCACTGAAAAGGGTCTGTGGGGATTTCCCACGGAGGTGCAGAACGTGGAGACCCTGTGCTGCGTTCCGCACGTGGTAAGAAACGGGGCAGGGTGGTTCAGGTCCCTGTCTTTGACAGAAAACACCCCGGGAACCAAGGTGTTTTCTGTCAGCGGCAGGGTGAAAAAGCCTGGTTGCTACGAGCTGCCCATGGGCGTAAAACTGTCTGCAGTCATAGAGGAACATGCAGGAGGCATGATTGAAGGCTCAACTTTCAAGACATGCATGCCGGGCGGCGCCTCCACCCAGTTCATGCCTGAATCCATGTATCATGTGTCCCTTGATTACCGCGCGCTGGCGGCTGAAGGCTACAGGCTCGGCACAGGGGCTATCATGGTGTTTGACCACAAGACGTGCCTGCTCCGGGCCGCTGCCAACCTCATGAGGTTTTTTGCCAGGGAGTCCTGCGGCTGGTGCACGCCCTGCAGGGAAGGGCTGCCTTATATACTTGAGCTGCTCGATCTCATAGAGTCCGGTGAGGGAAAATCTGAATACGTCGAGATGATAAGACAGATGTGCAGCCACATGAAGCATGCTTACTGCGCGTTTGCCCTGGGGGCGGCAGCCCCGGTTCAAAGCCTGCTTGAATATTTCGAAGACGAGGTTTCCGCGCACCTTGAAAAAAAGGGCTGTCCTTTCAAGGACGTGCAGTTCCGGTGATCTTATGCCTAAACTGATCATAGACAAGCGTGAAATAGTTGTTCCGGAAGGAACCATGGTAATAGATGCTGCGGAGCAGGCTGGCATCTATATCCCGCGGTTCTGCTATTTTGCCGAGCTGGGCGCGGTGGGCGCCTGCCGGGTATGCGCGGTTATGTTCAAGGAAGGTCCTTTCACAGGGCTGGAGATGAGCTGCATGGCAGAGGCGGAAGACGGCATGGTGGTCTCCACAGAAGATCCCGAAGCCGTGGATTTCAGAAAGTACGTCATAGAGTGGATGATGATGAACCACCCGCATGACTGCCCTGTGTGCGATGAAGGCGGCCACTGCCTCCTCCAGGACCTCACGGTGGCGGGGGGGCACGGCATCCGCAGGTATCCGGGAAAAAAGCGCACATACAGGGACCAGTACCTGGGGCCCCTTATCAGCCACGAGGAAAACCGCTGCATCCAGTGTTACCGGTGCTCGCGTTTTTACCAGGAACATTGCGGGTATGCTGATCTCGGAGTCACGGGTATAGCCCGGAGAATATATTTCGGCAGGTACACTGACGGCGTGCTTGAAAACCCTTTTTCCGGCAACCTTATCGACATTTGCCCGACAGGGGTTTATACGGACAGGCCCTCGAGGTACACGGGCCGCAGGTGGGACTTCGAGCGTTCTGAAGGTGTCTGCATCAACTGCAGCCTGGGCTGCGGCATAAGGATTTCCGCAAGGTACAGGGAAATCGTAAGGCTGGAAGCAGGCAGCAGGCAGGGGGTGAACCGGGCTTTTATCTGCGACAGGGGGCGGTACGGGTTTTTCTATGCCAATTCAGGCGCCAGGCCTGCCAAGGGCAGGGTGGACGGCGAAAATGTCTCTTTGCAAAAAGCTGTTGATGAAGCTGTCAAGCGCCTGGAATCCATATCCGCAAAATACGGCGGGCAGGCGGTGGCGGCCGCGGGCTCGGGAAGAAGCAGCCTTGAGACACTGGCCTCGTGCATCCACATGTGCAGGGCCGGGTCCTTCAGGGACTTTGTTTTCGAAGACAGAACGGCAGCCCCTGGCGCGGATGCGGCCGTATGGCGGCTGACCCCTGAAAACGCCGCATCCATGGAGTCCGTTGAATCGGCAGATTTTATACTGGCCGCGGGGGCTGACCCTTTAAACGAGGCACCCATGCTTGCACTTGCCATGCGCCGGGCGCAGAAAAACGGGGCGGCTGTTTCGGCAATAGATCCCCGTCCGCTCGCCTGGCCCTTTGAGTTTACTCAGGTTTCTGCAGCCCCGGGTGAAATAGAACAATTATTGGAGGAACTGAATCCGGAAACACCCTCCGGAAACCATGATGCCAGGCATGCACAAGCACTTGATTCAATAAAAGACCGCCTGGAAAAAAGCAGCAGACCCGTGGTGGTGTGCGGAACAGAAATTATAGGTGAAAATGCCGTGTCAGCGGCCGCGGATCTTGTGGACTCACTGCGCGGCACAAGAAAGGATGCAGGTATTTTCTTTTTGCTTCCCAGGGCCAACACCAGGGCGGGGGTGCTGCTTGATAAAGGCGGCGGATCGGCCACGGACCTGGTCGGGCGAATGGAATCAGGTGAAATCAGGGCGCTTGTAATGGTTGAAAGCGATCTTGCTGACATTTACCCTGACAGGGCACGTCTTGACGCGGCACTTGATCGCCTGGACCTGCTGGCAGCAGTGGACTGCCTTCCCACTGAAACGGTTACGCGGGCCGATATTGTCATCCCGGCCCTCACCGTATTTGAATCAGGAGGCACATACATCAACCAGGAGGGCAGGGCAGGATGGTCGCAGCCGGCCCACGCAGGGGGGACTCCGGTGAGAATCGAGGGATCCGGGGGACATCCGCCAAGGCTCATAAGACCCGACATTCCGGCAGGAGATATCCCTTCGGCCTGGCAGACGGCATTTCGGCTTGCAGGCCTGCGGCCTCCTGCAGGCAGAAAAGCAATGAACGACTGGATGGCTGAGACCTTTCCTGTGCTTGAACCCATCAGGAGCACCGGGGTCGAAGGCGACCGGATTTTTCCGGCTTCCTTCGGCGGCATAAAACAGGGGACCGCAGAAACGGGCATTGAAAATGGGGGATACCTGCTTGTTTTCGCTGCAGCGGTTTTTGGTGATGAGCCCATGTCCGCGTTTTCGCAGTGCCTTGAAGAATGCCGCATGCCGCAGGAGCTTTGGATGGCTGAATCAGATGCAGGGGAGCTTGGAGGTTCGGACGGCGATTCAGTGCGGCTGGACCTGAGGGACCGGCCACTTGAGTTTACACTGAGGACATCTGCGCGTGTGGTCTCTGGAGTTTTCATCGTATACAGGCATACCGGCCTGCAGTGGCGGCAGTTTGACCCGGGGAGGCAGTTTACGGTGAGCAGTCAGCAGGTTGTTATTTCCGGAACCGGCACAAAGAACACAAGAAGGGGCGGGGAGCAATAATGGAACTCTGGCTTGCCGGATATGCAATTTTGACGTTCAAGATCGCTGTGATCTTAACGGGAGTACTTTTGCTGGCAGCCTACCTGGTGCTTTTGGAGCGCAAGCTTCTGGGCAGGTTCCAGGCCCGCATCGGGCCCAACCGGGCGGGGATCTTCGGCCTGCTGCAGCCGATTGCAGACGGCATAAAGCTTCTTGCAAAAGAAGATGTCATGCCCGGAGGCGCTGAGCGCTGGATTTTTCTGTTTGCGCCCGTGATGGGTGCCTCCACAGCCCTGCTGACCTTTGCGGTTGTGCCGTTCGGCCCGGACCTGGCAATAGGGGACAGAAAAATCCCCATGGTTGTAACAGACATGAATGTAGGGCTGCTCTACGTGTTTGCAATGGCCTCGCTCAGTGTCTACGGGGTGGTCCTGGGCGGATGGGCGTCTGATTCAAAGTACGCCCTTTTCGGCAGCATCAGGGGGGCGGCTCAGATGATAAGCTATGAACTGGCCCTGGGTCTGTCCATTGTACCCGTGGTGATGCTGGCAGGGTCCTTCAGCCTGGTGGATATAATAGATGCCCAGGCAGGCCGGCCGTTTATAATGGTTCAGCCGCTGGCATTCGCCATTTTCTTCATTGCTGCAATGGCAGAAAGCAAGCGCATCCCCTTTGATCTGCCGGAGGCTGAGGCGGAACTGGGATCCGGTTATCACACTGAATACAGCGGAATGCGCTTCGGGTTGTTTTTCCTGGGCGAGTACGTGCAGATGCAGGTCCTGGGGGCGCTCGTGGCAGTGTTTTTCCTGGGCGGCTGGCGCGGGCCGCTTTTGCCCGCCCCTGTATGGCTGCTGGTAAAAATGCTGATCGTTGTAATTGCAATGATCTGGATACGGGCCACCCTTCCAAGGTTCAGGTATGACCAGTTAATGAGCCTGGGGTGGAAGTTTCTGATCCCCGCGGCGCTGATAAACATAGTTATCACCGGATTTGTCATGGTGTGGACATGAAAGAACTGATCCAAATAATCTCGGCTTTTTGCACCGGGTTTTACACGACAATGATACACGTGTTCAGGGGGCATGCCACGGAACAGTATCCTGAATACAAACGCCCCCTGCCCAAGCGTTCCAGGGCCGTGATCATACTCACCTGCGACCCTGACGGCAGGGAGCGATGTGTTGCATGCTACCTGTGTTCGGCAATGTGCCCGGTGGACTGCATTTCCATGCAGGCGGCCGAAGACCCTGAAGGGCGCAGGTACGCCGCGTGGTTCAGGATCAACTTCGGCAGGTGCATCTATTGCGGGCTTTGCGAGGAGGCCTGCCCAACGTCGGCCATTCAGCTGACCCCGGTTTTTGAAAACTCGGATCCGGACATCATGAAGATGGTCTACGAGAAAAAAGACCTCCAGGTTGACCACTGCGGAAAAGATGAGAACTACAACTTTTACGAGTATGCCGGCGTGGCCACAAAGCTCCGGGGCAAGGGCAGTCACGCAAATGAGGATCCGCCGGTAAACACCAGAACCAATATGCCGTAAGAGATATGACTGTTTATTCGTTTTTTTTCTACATAACAGCGGCGCTTATAATAGCCTCCACGGGCCTTGCGATCACAAGAAAGCACATGGTCCACGCGGTGCTATACCTTGTGGTTTCCTTCGTGGCCACAGCGGTGCTGTTTTATCTGCTGGGCGCACCCCTGCTGGCCATACTGCAGGTTATAATCTATGCAGGCGCCATAATGGTCGTTTTTTTGTTCATTGTCATGATGATCCGAACAGATCCGGACAGGAAGCAATCTTTTACGGTCAGCCATTACCTGGCAGCCGGGGCTGCCTGCGGGATATACTTTACCGCGGCAGTCCTGCTCATGGTTTTTTCAGGGCCTGAGGCGGGCGAACCAATGCCTGCGGCCGTAGCTTCACCGCTTGATTTCGGGTTTTTTCTTTTTGAAAAACACTGGCTGGCAGTAGAGCTGATTTCCCTGCTTTTGCTGGTGGCCCTCGTGGGGGCACTGCAGGCGGGCAGGGGCAGAAAAGGGCGGAAATCCGGAACAGGAAAGCCGAAATGATAGTACCCTACACGCATGTAGTGCTTCTCGGAGGCATAGTGTTTCTGCTCGGAATGATCTGCGTGCTTACCCGCAGGAACCTTATAATGATCCTGCTGGGCCTTGAGATCATGCTGAATGCTGCTGCAATAACCTTTGCGGGGGCCGGGCTGCACTTGCAGCACATGGAAGGCCAGGTCATGGCGCTTTTCATACTCGCGGTGGCAGCCGCGGAAGTGTCAGTGGGCCTGGCGCTGATCGTGTGTATATACAGGCAGACCGGCTCGGTTGACCCGGAATGCACGGAGGGGAATCAATGCAGGCTGGATCCGGGGACGCCTGCTGATGAGCCAAATAATTAAACACTTGAAATTTTGACATGCTTGCAGAACCTCTACCCATAGTCTCGCTTTACCTTGCCTGGGCGGCTGCGCTTATCCCACTTGCAGCCTTCGGGGTCATAATGGTTTTTCTGCGCCGCGTGCCCCGGGCCGCGGCAGGGGTGTCAGTGGGCTCAATCGCCATGTCCCTTGCATGCTCTGTTTTCCTGCTTGCACGTCACTGGCATATGGACGGGCCCCTGGAGTCCACCGTGGCATGGATGGTGTCAGGTGATTTTGAAATCCCGGTGGGCGTACTTCTGGATCCACTGAGCCTTGTGATGCTCGCGACAGTCGCGTTTATTGCCTTTGCGGTCCAGCTCTACTCACTTGGATACATGGCGGGCGATCCGGGCTATGCAAGGTATTTCGGGTTCATGTCGCTTTTTGCGTGGGCAATGATCAGCCTGGTTCTTGCCCCCAACATCCTTCAGCTTTTTATTTTCTGGGAGCTGGTGGGGCTTTCCTCGTATCTTCTCATAGGATTCTGGTACGAGAAATTTTCAGCAAGCCGGGCGGGGAAAAAGGCGTTTGTAATGACCCGGGCCGGGGACACCCTGTTTTTCTGGGGATGGCTGATCCTCCTGGTATGGGGCGGAACCCTCGGCATCCTGGATTTGAACAACTCGGCCCATGATCTTTCAGGGGAAATGACAGCAGCATCCGCCCTGCTGATATTCGGCGGCATTATAGGCAAAAGCGCCCAGTTTCCGCTCATGACATGGCTGCCAGACGCCATGGAAGGCCCCACGCCGGTCAGCGCCCTGCTTCATTCAGCCACCATGGTTGCCGCAGGGGTTTTTCTTTTCGGCAGGCTTTTTCCGTTTTTCAGCCAGTCCGATTTTGTAATGACGGTCTGTCTCGCGGTTGGGACCATAAGCATGCTCATGTCAGCAACAATGGCAATGGTCAGCAGGGATATAAAACAGGTGTGGGCCTATTCCACCATAAGCCAGCTGGGCTTCATGATAATGGCTCTCGGGGCCGGCGGGTATGCGGCCGGTATCTTTCATTTGACCACCCATGCAGGCTTCAAGGCGCTTTTGTTCCTGTGCGCTGGGGTTTTAATACACGCGTATGAGACAAACGACATGTTCAGGATCGGGCGTGCCGGGGGGCGCACGATGAAACTTGCAGTACTCTGCATGACTGCAGGGGCGCTTGCGCTTTCAGGGATCTGGCCTTTTTCCGGTTTTTTCAGCAAGGAAGAGATAATGGGGGTGCTGGCGGCCGCGGACAATCCGCTCTGGCTGGTCTGCGGGCTTGCAGGGGTGTTTTTGACAGCTTATTACTCTTTCCGCCTGATTTTCGCAATCCTGCTTCCGGGCTCAATCACCCCCGGCGGCAGCAAAGACATGCACGCGGGATCTTACAAGGATGCTGTCATTTACATTGTCCTGGTCATGCTTACTGCACTGACACTGGTGCTTGGTTTTTTCGCGGAAGGCTTTCTCGAGGCCGTAGGCAATTTTGGAGCTGCGTCCGAAGGTGCGCATGACTTTTCATGGGTGCATGTTGTATCCCCTGTACTGGCTGTTGCCGGAATTATAACGGCCTGGGCGGAATTCGGCAGAAAATCGTCGCAGAAAACGGGTTTTGCAGAACGTATCAGCCCTGTGGGCCGTCTTTTTGCCTCACGCTGGTACCTGGACCATTTATACGCCTGGATTGCGGACCGCCTGCTGGACAGGGGGATTGCAGAAGGATGCAGGAAGAACGAAAACCATGTGATCGAGGGGATTTTATCCATGATAACGGGTTCGGTAACAGGGGCAGGGCGCGTGGCTGCCGGCTGGCACCGGGTGATGATACAGACAAAGTTAATTGCGCTTTTTGCAGTGGTTTTCGGGCTGACCGTCATTTTGCTGGTTGTTTGAGGACAAGGATTTAAGATGGAACTGCACGCCGCACAATTTCCGTTTTTGAGCCTGCTTTTGCTCATATGCATAGCCGGACTGGCAATGGTGCTGATTCTGCCGGCAAAAAGCAATGCTGCCGTCAAATGGGTCAGCGCAGCATGCTCGGGCGCAGCCCTGGCAGTGTCTGTTTTTCTTTTTGCCGCATATGACCGCGCAGCCGGGGGCATGCAGTTCGTGGAGCAGGTTGAATGGATTCCCTCCCTGGGAATCACCTATCTAAACGGCATTGACGGGTTCGGCGCTCCCATGCTTCTGCTTACAGGAATTGTTTTTTTCACCGGGGTTCTTTCCATGTGGGAGCTTGATTACCGGGTAAAGGAGTTTTTCGCCCTGTTCATCCTGCTTGTCACAGGCGTGTACGGAATGTTCATGGCCCTTGACCTGTTTTTCATTTTCGTGTGGTTTGACGTATCCCTTCTGCCCATGTATCTGCTGATCGTGATATGGGGCAGCACCGCCCGGGAGTACGGGGCCATGAAGCTGACCCTTTATCTTTTGTTGGGAAGCGCCCTGATCCTTCCGGGAATAATATACCTGGTATCATCATCTGGCCTGGCAACCTTTTCCATCCCCGAGCTTGTGCAGAACGCACGGTTTTCCGATTTTGAGCAGAAGACTGCATTTTTGCTGTTCTACATAGGCTTCGGCATCCTGGCCGGGGTCTGGCCCTTTCACACATGGTCTCCGCCCGGCCACGTGGCAGCCCCCACTGCGGTGAGCATGCTGCATGCGGGGGTGCTCATGAAAATAGGGGCATTCGGTATCCTGCGGGTGGGAATGTTTCTGTGCCCCCAGGGATGGATGTACTGGTCGCCGCTGATGGCGGCGCTTGCCACCATAGGCATAGTATACGGGGTCATGGTGGGCCTGCGCCAGACTGACCTCAAGTTCGTGATCGGCTATTCCAGCGTCTCCCACATGGGTATCGTGGGGCTCGGGTTTGCCACGATGACGGTGGACGGCATGAACGGGGCTGTTTTCCAGATGTTTGCCCACGGGATCATGACAGCCCTGTTTTTCTCTGCGGTGGGCCATTTCTACGATCAAACCCACACAAGGGAGATAGGCGAGCTCGGAGGACTGTCCAGGGTTATGCCCGCGGCGAGCGGATATTTCATAATTGCCGCTCTTGCCGGGATAGGCGTTCCCTGCCTTGCAAGCTTCTGGGCGGAGCTGCTGGTTTTTATAGGCGCCTTCAGGTCATATCCCGCACTGGCATTCATATCCGTCAGCGTCCTGGTGGTAAACGCGCTTTTCATGCTGAGAGTCGTTCAAAAAACCTGTTTCGGCCCGCTTAACGAGCGCTGGGCAAATCTCGGGGATATGACCTTTGCAACGGGCATTCCACGTGCGGTACTGGCAGCCGCAATAGTCGGTTTCGGGCTCATGCCGTTTTTGATGTATGACGTGATCCAGACCGCTGCAGTTCCGTTGATTAACGGTTTGAGCGCAATTGCGGGGCAGGCGGAAGCGGATTCTGTTAACACCATTTTAAGCGGATTAACTGGCAGGATGCCATGACTGACTGGACTCTGTTCATACCTGAACTCTATACTCTTGCCGCTGCAGGGGTCTTTTTCATCCTGTGCCTGACCGGGCCCGACCCGCGCAGGGACTATGCCGCAGCACTGGCATTGTCAGCAGCAGGCCTTGTGTTAACTGTCCTGGCTGTTGGATTCGAGGGGGTAATTTTTGCTGATGTCTACAGGATCGACCTTTACTCCCAGGTGTTCAAGGTTCTTGTGTATTCGGGGTTTTTTCTTGCGGTATGTCTCTGCCACGACCTGTCAGGGGTTGATGAAGGCAGGCACGGCGAGTTCTACCTTCTGCTTGCCCTTTCAACTCTTGCCATGATGCTGCTTGTAAGCAGCGTCCATCTTCTGACGATCTATATAGCACTGGAGCTTTCCTCATACAGCCTCTACGTGCTGGTTTACCTGCGGAGGGGTTACGAAAAAGGGGTGGAATCAGCCCTGAAATATTTTTTGACAGGCGCGGCCTCGTCTGCGGTGATGCTATTCGGCTTTGCCCTGGTTTACGGATCAGGGGGATCTGCCCATGTTGCGGATCTCATGCAGACCCTGCCTGCAAGAATCAATGAGCCGCTTGTTTTTACAGGTTTTGTTCTTTCCTTGTCAGGGTTTTTCTTCAAGCTCGCTGTATTTCCGTTTCATTTCTGGGCTCCTGACGCATACGAGGGGGCGCCCCACCAGGTGTCGGGATATATTGCAACCGCCTCAAAGGCGGCTGCAATTGCCGTGCTCATGCGCTTTCTTGCAATCAGCGGAGGCAACAGTGAGCAAATTGCCTGGTTTCTGATCGTTTTGGCAGTTGCTTCAATGACAGCGGGCAACCTGGCTGCAATAGCCCAGAACGACTTAAAAAGGCTCCTGGCGTTTTCAAGCGTGGCCCATGCCGGCTACGTGATGATAGGCATTCTCAGCCTGAATCTTCAGGGGTATACGGCAGCGGTATTTTACGCACTGTCGCTCCTGGTGATGAAATTCACCTGTTTCATGATCGTGGTCAAGGCGTCTGACGGGGGAAGAAATATAAATATCAGCGAGCTGGCAGGACTACACTACAGGGCCCCGGTTCTGGCCCTGGCGCTTCTGCTGGCCCTTTTCGGCCTGGCAGGCATACCTCCCACCATAGGTTTTACCGCAAAACTGCTTGTTTTCAAGGCTGCCATGGACCAGGGCCTTTTGTGGCTTGTTATCATAGCCATGTTCAACGTTGTGATATCGCTTTACTATTACCTGCTGGTTTTAAAGGCTGCTTACTACGTCGAGCCCGAAGTCAGGCCGGGGGCGATTGCCGTGTCCGTGCCCCTTAAGGTGCTTGCTGCCGCAATGATTTTTCTCATGGTTGCAGGCGGCCTGTACCCCGCCCCGGTGATCGGCCTTGCGCAATCCATGACAGCAGGTTTTCTGCCCTGGTAAACACGGTTGATAGTTTGACAATGTCCGGGGAAGCTTTACCTTTTAGAATGGCATTAAATATATTGAAAAAAAGGAGGTCGTATATGAAGGACACCGGCAGCTTTCACAAGAAAATGCAGGAACACATCGACTGTTATGCCGAAACCGATTACCTCACTGAACTGGCAAAGGTAAAAGACGAGCAGGATGTCGAGCAGGCGGCCTTGAACTGGCTGGCACTGTCGGTTCTGCACGGCATAAATTCAAACGCCGAAAAAATTTCATTAAAAAAATCAGGCGACGGCGGGATCTCCGTGACCGCGGAATACCGGGACGCCAGGCTGCCCAAACCGCCCGGCCAGCTTGCTGAAAAAATCGTCGAGATAGTCAGAAACATAGCCCACATAGAATCTGACAAGGGGGAAATTCCCCTGGCAGTGGGGCTTCGCGACAGCAGCCTGGATTTGAAAATCAAGGTTAAAAAAAAGGACGGAAAGGAGAAAATCGAGCTCAGTTTCCCGGAAACCAAAAAATAAGAGGGATTTTAACCAATCCGCCTTTCAGGGGCTTTTCGGCTTTTTATGCGGAAGCTAATAACAGGACTGGAATTTGTATTCTGGTCATTTGAATTTGCCACGATATTCGTGCTTCGAATTTCGAATTTATTACCCCGGATTTCTTCTTACCCTCTTTTGAAGGAGTCTGTCCCGGGGGTTCCGTTAGGCGGGTGAAGACTTACGGCGGGCATAGGCTGCCGCCTCGAGACCTGCCACGCAGCCTTCGCCCACGGCTTTTGCAACCTGCCACGGGGGGCCGCAGATGTCTCCTGCTGCATAAACCCCGGGCAGGTTGGTTTCCTGTTTTTTATTGACTGAAATATACTGCATGGTCTCATCGAGAACCACGCCCAGTCCGCCTGCAAGGCCGACCGCACCCTTGGCGCCCAGTTCAATGAACAGCCCCTTTACGGGAACTTCAGTGCCGTCGTCAAGTACGACTCCTTCCAGGCTGTCTTCACCCTTGATAACTTTAATTTTGCGGCCCTCATGTACTTCGATATCGCTGTCTCTAAGGCCTTGGGCAAGGTGCTCGCCCAGTTCGAGCTTTTCGCATACCAGGTGGATTTCCTTTGTATAAAATACCATTGTCAGGGCCCCGCTGGCTGCAGCGCTTCCGCAGCCGGCGATAGCCACTGGTTCGTCCCTGAAAAGGGGGCCGTCACAGTCCACGCAATAGCTGACCCCCTTGCCCACGAGTCCCTTTTCACCCGTCAGGCCGAGGGTGTTTCTGGAAATTCCCATTGCCAGTATCAGGGCATGGGAATTAAATACCCTGCCGCTTTCCATTTCAACAGAATACTGCTTTTCATCGCTGTCAAGTGCTGTAACATCCTCATCTGAAAACTGCGCCCCGAAGGATGCCGCGTTTTCTTTGGCAATTTCCAGCATTTCGGCTCCGGACTGTCCTTCGATGCAGCAGAAGTTTTCAATGTGCGCCTTGAAAGCACTGCTTTTGGCTGTTTTGCCTATCACCAGCACGGACGCCTTCCTGCGCACGGCATGAATTGCCGCCTGAAGGCCCGCGGGCCCGGCTCCGAGTATTATCACGTCATAAAAAGAGTTTTCCATTTTTGATCTCCGTGTACCTTGATAAGCCTGTAAAAAACATCTCACATAGCCCGATGTTTTTGAAGGAAGGAAGCCCTGCGGTCGGGATCAGTTTTTTCGCTCCTGACCGCAGGAGCGCTCAATGTCGCTTCAAAAACCGATCCCAACCTTGGGCTTCCTTGGAAGTATTCCCCCGGGCCGAGACCCTTTCCCCTTGAACCTTGAACCTTCATGTTGAATATATCGAGCACTGCTGCGTCACCAGGGCAGCCTCCTGCAGTGCTTCGGCAAAAGTCGGATGGCCGTGCATAATGCGGCCTATATCTTCCGAGGACGCGCCGAACTCGATTGCAAACACTGCCTCTGCTATCATGTCCGAGGCCCTCGGGGCGATTATGTGCACTCCCAGAACCCTGTCTGTTTTCCTGTGGGACAAAACCTTTACCATGCCCTCGGTTTCTCCCATGCAGCGGGCGCGCCCGGCACCTGTCAGCGGGAAGGTCCCGGTGCAGTAGTCAACTCCCAGTTCTTTCAACTGCTCTTCTGTCTTGCCCACAGCCGCGGCCTCGGGGAATGTGTATATAACCATGGGAACAGCATCGTAGTTGACTTCGCCGGCCTTGCCCGCCATTATCTCCACTGCGGCACGGCCTTCTGCAGAAGCCTTGTGAGCCAGCATCGGCTGGCCGATCAGGTCGCCGATTGCATAAATGCTGTCTGCACTGGTGCGGAAACTTTCATCCACCTTGACAAAACCCTGCCCGTCAGTATCCACCCCGGCGTTTTCCAGGCCAAGGCCTTCTGCAAGCGGCCTCCTGCCCACTGCCACCAGCACGTTTTCACAGGTTTGCTCCGATTTTTCCCCGCTGCTGTCCATTGTGACCTTTACTGTTTTTTTGCGCACGTCGGCTCCCGTGACACGGGTTTTTAATTTAAACTCTATTCCCTGGTTCTTTAAAATACGAAGCAGGCGGCGCGACAACTGGCTGTCAACATTGCCCGCGATGCGGTCTGTCATTTCCACCACTGTAACCTTTGAGCCAAGGCGCGACCAGACTGAACCCAGCTCCAGGCCGATATATCCTCCTCCCACTATGAGAAGCCGCTTGGGAATTTTTTCAAAGGCGAGTGCTTCAGTGGAGTTGACAATAAAGCTGCCGTCGAATTCAAGGCCTTTTACCTCCATGGGCCTGCTGCCGGTTGCAAGCAGTATGTTTTTTGCTTCGATTGTCTGCCCGCTGCCGCCGTTGTCCACTTTTATTTCCGTGGTGCTTTCGAGCCGGGCTTTGCCTTTGAAAATATCCACGCTGTTTGCCTTGAGCAGTTTTTCAACGTTGTCGGTCAGTGCCTGGACAACCTCGTATTTTCTGCCCATCATGGTCTTTAAATCGATTTCCGGCTTTCCCACGAGGACGCCGTGTTTTTTAAAAGAGTTCGCCGCCTGGGCCGCATGCTCAGAGGAATCGAGCAGTGCCTTGCTCGGGATGCACCCGTAATTGAGGCATACCCCGCCGAGTCGTTCAAACATGTCCACGCAGGCGACTTTCATTCCAAGCTGGCCGGCTCTGGCGGCCGCCACGTAACCGCCTGGGCCGGCGCCGATGACTGCCAGGTCATAGGGTGATTGTTCAGCCATTTTTATATCTCCATGATCATGCGTTCCGGGGTTTCTATGAATTCCTTTATGCGGCGCAAAAAAGTTACCGCGTCCTTTCCGTCTACAATCCTGTGATCATAGCTGAGCGCCACGTACATCATGGGCCGGATGACAACTTCTCCTTTTATTGCAACGGGCCGGTCTTCTATCTTATGCATGGCAAGTATTGCGCTCTGGGGCATGTTTAGAATCGGCGTGCTCAAAAGCGATCCGTAAATCCCGCCGTTGGTTATGGAAAAAGTACCGCCCTCGAGTTCGGAGAGGGTGATGCGGTTTTGCTCCACGCGCTTTGCAAAATCAACTATTGCTTGTTCGATTTCCGCAAACCCCAGGCGGTCTGCATGCCTGATCACGGGAACCACCAGCCCTTTTTTGGCGCCTATGGCAATGCCTATGTGATAGTAGTGGTGGTAGACGATTTCGTCTCCTTCTATGCGGGCGTTGATTTCCGGGAATTCCTTGAGCGCCGATACAACGGCTTTTACAAAAGATGACATGAACCCCAGGCGCACCCCGTGGGTGCTGTAAAATGTGTCCTTGAACTGCTCGCGGATGGTTTTAATCCTGCTCATGTCGATTTCGTTAAACGTGGTCAGCATGGCCGTGTTCTGTTTGGCATCGAGCAGGTGGGCGGCAATGCGCTTGCGTATGGGCGACATTGGGGTGCGCGTTACTTCTTCGCCGCCGGTTTTTTCCACGGGGGGCTGTTTTTTCTGCCCGGCCTCTTTTGTTTCTGCTGTTTCGGGGGGTTTTTGCTCCTGTTTCGCCGGGGTCTCCGCAGCGTTGGACTCAAGGTAAGAAATAACGTCTCCCTTGGTGATCCTTCCGTTGGGGCCGGTTCCCTTGATTTTTGAAACATCCACGCCTTTTTCGCTTGCAAGCCGGCGCACCGAAGGCGCCATGACTTCGGCCTGTTCGGTGTCTTCTTTTTCTCGGGGCTCTGCGGCCTTTGCGGCCTCGGGTTCAGGTTCTGGAGCGGTTTCGGGCTCCCTGTCCTTTTCGGCTTCTGCTTCCGGTTCCGGGGCGGGTTTGGCTTCGGGCTCCTTTTCTTTTTCAGCAGGCTTTTCAGGCTGTTTTTCCCTGTATTTATCCTGTTTGGCTTCTGTATCTATTTTTCCCACAACAGTGCCTATTTCAACGGTTTCGCCCGCCTGGACGACTATTTCCAGTGTCCCGCTTTCATCTGCCGGCACCTCGAGGGTTACCTTGTCTGTTTCCAGGACGAAAAGAGGCTCGTCTTTTTCCACCCTGTCGCCGTCTGATTTGAACCACTCGGTAAGCATGGCTTCCTTTACGGATTCACCTACCTCAGGCACCTTGATATCGACTTTCATGGGTTCTCCTTCGGGGCTTTGAGAATTTTTAACGCTTTATTCATCCATAACCTGATTTCACCTGTTATTTACCGCCCATTATCATGTCAATTATCTGCTGCTGCTGTTGTTTGTGAACGTGATGGTATCCCGTGGCCGTGCTTGCAGAGGCCTTTCTGCCCGTATATTTCAGGGTAATGGAAAAATTTTTTTCAAGAAGGGGCCGGATATAGTTCCACGCCCCCATGTTTGAAGGCTCCTCCTGGGCCCATACCCAGTTTTTGCAGTTTTTGTAACCCTTGATCACTGAACCTATCTGCTGTGCGGGAAAGGGATAGAGCTGTTCCACCCTTACTATCGCAGTGTTTTTTATACCCCTTTCACTGCGGGCTTCAAGCAGGTCATAGTACAGCTTGCCTGACACAAAAATCACCTGGTCAGGTTTTTTTACCGGCTCCGGGTCATCGATTACTTCCATGAATTTTCCCTCTGCAAGTTCGTTTATGCCGGAGACGGCGGCAGGGTGGCGCAGAAGGCTTTTTGGAGTAAGTATGATAAGCGGCTTTAATATACTGCCTGCTGCCTGGCGCCGCAGAAGATTATAATACTGCGCCGGGGTGCTGGGATTGCAGACAAAAAAGTTTTCATCTGCTGCAAGCTGAAGAAATCTTTCCACGCGGCTGCTTGAATGATCGGGCCCCTGGCCTTCATAGCCGTGGGGCAGCAAAAGTACAAGGCCGCTTGCGCAGCCCCACTTGGTCTCCCCGCTGGCAATATATAGGTCGATTATGGCCTGGGCATTGTTTACAAAATCGCCGAACTGGGCCTCCCACATTGTCAGGCCGTCTTTGCGGAGCAATGAATATCCGTATTCAAAACCCAGTACCCCTGCCTCGGAGAGCAGGCTGTTGATGGATTCAAAAGAGCCTTTTCCCTTTGCAGCCCGGTTTATCGGCACATACTCGTCATTGCTGGAGGTGTCAAACAAAACGCTGTGGCGCTGGCTGAAAGTGCCCCTCTGGCTGTCCTGGCCCGAAAGACGCACAGGCGTGCCCTGGTTTACAATTGCGGCAAAAGCAAGAGACTCTGCATTGCTCCAGTCTATTCCCTTGCCGTTTTTTACAGCTTCCAGGCGCTTTTCCAGGAGTTTTTCAAGCTTCTTGTGCACCTTAAAGCCCTCGGGCACCGTGTTTATCATTTCAGCCAGGTCCCTTAGAAAAGAAGGATCGGCTCTGGTGTCTGCATCCGAATATTGACCGTCCCTCTTCTTTTCGGGAATGCTTTCCGGCTTTGTGGTGGGGGGATGTTCTGAGGATGCTGTTTCTTCTGATTCCTGTCCGGGTTTTTCCTGCTGCACCTTGTCAAAAGAATCCTGGAGACGTTGCCTGGTCTGCTCGCCCATGGTCGTGACAGAATCCCGGTCGATCACCTTTTCTTCTTCGAGCTGTTTTGCGTAAAGCTGGTCCAGCGGCGGCCGGTTTTTGATCCTCTCATACATCAGGGGCTGGGTGAAATAGGGCTCATCTCCTTCGTTGTGACCGTGCCTGCGATAGCATACCACGTCAATGACAACGTCCTTGCCGTAGGTCATCCTGTAGTCGCAGGCCAGTTTCACCACATGCACCGCAGCCTCGGGGTTTTCACCGTGCACGTGGAATATGGGAACCATAAGGCTTTTTGCGATGTCGGTGGCGTAACGCGTTGAGCGCAGGTCATCTGGCAGGGCCGTGTATCCGATCTGGTTGTTGACTATTATGTGCACCGTGCCGCCGGTAAAAAATCCGTCGAGCTGTGACATGTTAAGTGTCTCAGCCGTTATGCCCTGGCCCGAAAATGCGGCGTCACCGTGCAGAAGCAGGGGCATGACACGGGCGGTGTCTTTATTATTGCCGGCTGCATCAAGTCTTGCCCTTGCCATTCCTTCCACCACCGGATTGACAGATTCCAGGTGACTGGGGTTATCAGCCATTATTACGTCAAGTTCCTTGCCGCCCGCGGTTTTTATTTTTCCGTGAAAGCCCTTGTGATACTTGACATCACCTGCCCCGACCTCGGCTTCGGGGTTGTGATGGCTTTCGAACTCCCGGATTACGTCTGCATAGGGCTTGTCCAAGATATTGGTCTGGACATTCAGTCGTCCCCTGTGGGTCATTCCGAGCACTATCTGCCCGCATCCGTGGGCGGCAGCCGCGTGGCTGAAAAGGGTGTCTATCATCGGGATGATAGCTTCCGCGCCTTCGGCGCTGAAACGTTTCTGGCCCAGGTATTTTCTGTGGATGAACTGTTCAAACCCGGAAGCCTCGATGAGTTTCTTAAGAATCCGGATTTTTTCGTCTCCCGGGATTTCAGGCATGTTTTGTTCTGATTCCATTCGCTGCCGCAGCCACCTGCGTTCCCCGGGGTCCTGCATGTGCATGTATTCCACCCCCACTGACCTGCAGTAGGTCCGGCGCAGATGATCAACAAGCTCGCGCAGTGTCATCTGCCTGCTCATGTTTTCAGGCAGGCCTGGCACGTAAAACCTGCGTTCCATGTCTTTTTCATCCAGGCCGAAGGATCCCGGGTTTAGCAAGGGGTGATCCGTGGGGCATGCTGCCAGTGGATCAAGGCATGAAAGCAGGTGCCCTATATCCCGGTACCTGTAGACAAGCGCCTCGACTCTTGATTGCTTGCGGACCGATTCCTCGTCGCAGGGTTCGCATTCTTCGCCGCCGGCTAAGGGTTTTCCCGTAAGCCCCAGTTCAAAGCCCTGGAAAAAAAACTGCCAGTCCTTGTCCACTGAACCGGGGTCCTGCTTCCACAGGCTGTATTGGCTTTCAATATATTCGGCGCTCCATGGGCCTTTATAGGTCATTGGCTTTCGTGCCCCTCTCTGTTTTTACCTGTCAACTCGGTTTTTCTGCCCTATTCCCAGGGCTCTTGCCTGCCGGGCCGCCCCGTAGGAGCTTCGCACCAGGGGACCGGATTCCACGGCTGCAAAGCCGGTGTCCAGTGCAAAGGATTTTAGCTGTTCAAAGGTTTCAGGCGGAACATAGTCTTTTACTTCCAGGTTTGCAGGCCCGGGTTTAAGATACTGTCCCATGGTAAGTATTTGCACGCCTGCTGCCCTAATTTCCCTTATGGTCTTGCGGACTTCCTCAAGTGTTTCCCCCAGCCCCAACATCAAGCCGGACTTTGTAACACATGACGGCCTTTTTTCCTTTACTGCCGAAAGCAGCGACAAGGACTGCCTGTAATCGGCCTGCGGCCGTACTTCCGGGTAGAGCCCGGGTACTGTTTCAACGTTGTGGCCAACAATATCAGGCCCTGCTGCAAGCACTGTTTCCAGGGCGCCCAGGCTGCCGTTGAAATCAGGCACCAGCACTTCTATGCCGGCATACGGGCATTTTTTTCTTATCTCCCTGATGGCGGCTGCAAAGTGGTACGCTCCGCCGTCGGAAAGATCATCCCGGGTGACAGATGTCACAACCGCGTGATCAAGTCCCATGGATGCTATGGCTTCCGCCACGAGTGCGGGCTCATGAGGGTAAAGGGGCTCCGGGCTGTTTCCTACACCGCAGAATCCGCAGTTGCGGGTGCAGCCATCGCCCATGATCATGAAAGTAGCATGCCCCGAATTCCAGCATTCCGAGATATTGGGACAAAGCGCGGATTCACACACGGTGTGCAGCCCGGAGGCTGCCTTCAGGGTGCGCAG
>JBKHES010000016.1:0-28933 GCA_046540695.1 Desulfobacterales bacterium | reverse complement strand
CTGTCTCATTCCTCCCCCCCTGTTTTTCACTGCCATGAAAAAAGTAAACTCAAGTGTCATTTAAATTACTAACATAACCGCAAACATGAGTAAACTATGATATTGTTATTTTGTGTTAAAAACGATGTTTTGAAAGTAAATTCAGTGTTATTCCGGAGCTTTTTAAATTATTTGATCTGAAAGGGCTATTCCTGTAAGGCCCTGCTTGACCCGGGGGATGATCCTGTATTATCTTACGCTCCGATCGCGCAGGACTTTTTTACCCCTCTTAAAAAACAGGAATTGACCGCAAATGGAGCTTTCAGACCAGCAGAGGCAGGCTGTGGAACATATAGGCCCGGCACTTGTGGTGGCCGGCGCAGGTTCCGGAAAAACCCGGACCCTGACCGCAAAGGTGGCCCATCTAATAGAGCTGGGCTACACTGCCGAGAGGATACTTGCCATTACTTTTACAAACAAGGCCGCAGACGAGATGAAACGCAGGCTCATGGAGATAACAGGACTTTCAATTGAGCGGTTTCCATGGGTGCGCACCTATCATTCAGCCTGTTTCAGGATCTTAAAGGAGCATTGCCGTCTGCTTGGATATGAGCCTCCCCTGCAGATTTATTCGGATTATCAGCAGCAAAAGCTTATAAAGGAGATCATGATCCGTTTTGACATGGACCGGAAAAATTTTTACGCCCTGCGGGGGGCTATTTCCAGCGCCAAAAACTCCGGGGATCCAGGGGCATATTTTAACAAAAGGCCTCGGCTCGGGCCGTTTCGGCTCCAGGAGATTTACGAGGCATACGAGGCAGAGCTGCGGGAAAAAAATGCGGTGGACTTTGACAATATTCTCTTAAAGGCGCGGGACCTTCTGCGGGACCACGAGGCGGTGCGGCAGGATTACAGGGCATATTTTTCCTATATCCTGGTGGATGAATACCAGGATACCAACAACCTGCAGGCCGAGCTGACCCGGCTTCTTCTTGGAAACGGCAACCTTTTCTGCGTTGGCGACGACTGGCAGGCAATCTACGGCTTCAGGGGCAGCAACGTGGATCACTTCCTGGGATTCAGCCGGGCATACAATGATGCAAGCATATTCCGCCTGGAGCAGAACTACAGGTCAGCAGACGAAATAGTCAAGACAGCCAACGGGCTGATCAGCTATAACAGGGACCGGATGGACAAGTCGTGTTTTTCAATGTACACGGGAGGATCTGTTGAAATTCACGATTTTTTCAGCGACGAGGAAGAAGCGGGATGGGTGGCTGACAAAATAGAGATGCTGCGCCGCGGCGGCATTGCTTATGATAAGATAGCGGTGCTCTACCGCACGAAGTTCTGCTCGCTGCCGTTTGAACAGGCGCTGCGCTTCAGCGGGATTCCGTATAAAATGCTGGGTGACAAGGGATTTTTTGAAAGAAAGGAGATCCTGGACATCAACTGCTATCTCACGGCTGCGGTTTTCAGAAAGGATGACGCTGCATTCGAGCGCGTTTTGAACACCCCCAAGCGCGGCATCGGCCCCAAGATGATCGAAAAACTGAATTCCTGCCGCACGCCGGGTTCAGGTCTTTTCGGAGGTGCGACCCGGGCGGTTTCAGAAAAAATGCTTTCCCCGAAGATTCACGGTGAACTTTCTGAGCTTATCCGGCTTTTAAACGATATCGAGCCCATGGCCCCGGATGCCGCCATAAGGGAGGTTATCTCCCGTACAGGTTATGACGAGTATTTAAAGCAGCAGTCAAAAACCTCTGATGAACACACCTCGCGCATGGAAAATATAGATCAGCTCATATACGCTGCGTCCGGCTATGAAACCCTGCTTGACTACCTGGAGGAAGCCGCGCTGATCCGCGAGGACAAGGAGGACCAGGAGTCTCGGGAAAAAGGGGTCAACCTGGCGACAATCCATGCCAGCAAGGGACTGGAGTTTCATTCAGTGTTTGTAGTGGGCTGTGATGAAAATCTTCTGCCTCACTGGAAATCAAGGGACTCAGAGGCCGAGATCCAGGAGGAGAGGCGCCTGATGTATGTTGCCATGACCAGGGCGGAAAAGTATCTGTTTCTCACAACAGCGGATTACAGGAAAGGGCAGTTTACCCCTGCAAGCAGGTTTCTAACAGAGGTGGCTCAATCGCTTGAATAAAAAACCGGGCCGGGCTATTTTTTGTCTTTATCCTGCGACAGCCGTTCCTTGAGCTGGCGCTCGATATCCTCGCGGACTTTTTTGCGCTTCTGCTGCTGGCCCTCTTTTAGTTCATGCAGCGATCTGCGCTCGTGCTGCTTTTGTTTGCGGAATTTTTCAACCTCCTCGGAAATGGAGCTCTGCTCTGGCTGGTCCCCGATTTCTTCGATGCGAAGGTGATCGTTTACAAAAAGCCGGGTTTCACCGGATTTTTCAACCGTCTCTATGATGCCCATGGATTTGAGCTTCCGGCAGAGGCGGCCGGCCTCCTCTGCTGAGATCGACAGCAGGCCCGCGGCATCTTCAATGGCCGGCGGGCTGTCGTTTCTGTATTCAAGGATCCGGACTGCTGCCACAAGAAGGTGAGCTTCTTTGTAAAGGCTGTTTGCTTTCATGGCTTATTTACCCTTAATTGCTGCTGTTTCTGAGGTCCCGGCCCAAGATTATACCGTGAGGCAGGCTTCCTGCAATCGATGTTTTCAATTGCTTGACACTTTAAAACGGAAATCGTATCATGCTCTGCGTTTTAGTCAAGGCCGATAATAAAGCCTGTAATCGGGTACTGGACATATCATGAAACATCTGGAGGACGGCATGACAGAAATCGTTGATGTCAGGGCAAGAGAAATACTTGATTCACGAGGAAATCCCACAGTTGAGGTTGATGTATTACTGGAAAGCGGGGCGTTCGGACGCGCTGCTGTTCCTTCAGGCGCATCAACCGGATCCCGCGAAGCCCTTGAACTAAGAGATGATGATTCATCGCGCTATGGGGGCAAGGGGGTTGAAAAGGCGGTGGAAAACGTAAACTACAGGATCTGCCCCGAACTGATCGGCCTGGATGCTTCCGACCAGCATATGCTGGATTCCGCCATGATCGAACTCGACGGCACGGAAAACAAGTCAGGGCTGGGGGCAAACGCCATTCTCGGGGTATCAATGGCCGCAGCAAGGGCGGCAGCAGATGCCTTCGGGATGCCGCTTTACCGTTATATAGGCGGATTACGCGCACTCAGCCTTCCCATCCCCATGATGAATATTGTGAACGGAGGAGCCCATGCGGCAAACAGCCTGGATATACAGGAATTCATGATAATGCCTGCTGGCGCGGGCTCTGCTGCGGAAGCAATCCGCATGGGAGCCGAGACCTTCCAGTGCTTGAAAGGCCTGCTCAAAAAACGCGGCATGGTAACAGCCGTTGGAGACGAAGGCGGGTTTGCGCCTGATCTTGAATCAAACGAGGCTGCGTTAAAGATTATAATAGAAGCCGTTGAAAAAGCGGGATACAGGCCGGGAACAGACATAGGACTGGCCATAGACGCTGCTGCAACAGAGTTCTACAAGGACGGAAACTACGTTTTTGCCTCGGAAAACAGGGGGCTGTCTGCAGAGGAATTGATCGACTATTATGCTGATCTCGTTGACCGCTACCCGATTTATTCCATAGAAGACGGGCTGGCAGAGCAGGACTGGGATAACTGGGCCCTTATGACGCAAAAGCTGGGCCCTCATGTCCAGCTTGTGGGCGATGATGTTTTTGTAACCAACCCGGAAATATTTGCAAGCGGAATTGAAAAGGGCGTCTGCAATTCAATTTTAATCAAGCTCAACCAGATAGGCACTGTCTCTGAGACCCTGGACACCATAGAAATGGCAAAGACCGCGGGATATACCACCGTGATCTCGCACAGGTCAGGAGAGACAGAGGATCATTTCATATCGGATCTTGTGGTCGGTGTATCTGGCGGCCAGATAAAGACCGGCTCCATGTCGAGAAGCGACAGGGTGGCAAAATACAACCAGCTGATAAGAATTGAGCAGGAACTGGGAAACAGCGCAAAGATGTCCCGGAGCCCCTTTTAAAGAACCCTTGAAAGAACCGGCTTACAGCTGCAGGCTTTAAACACTTGGCAATCAGGCTTCCAGGTAAACCTGCGGGCCGCTGCAAGGAAATTGTATGTCAGGAAAATCCAAATTTATTTTTGTTACAGGCGGAGTGCTTTCTTCTCTGGGCAAGGGGCTTGCATCTGCCTCCATAGGCGCCCTGCTGGAAAGCAGGGGGCTGACAGTAACCCTTGTAAAGCTTGATCCATACATTAATGTGGATCCCGGGACCATGAACCCGTTTCAGCACGGAGAAGTTTTTGTAACGGATGACGGCGCTGAAACCGACCTGGACCTGGGGCATTACGAGAGGTTTGTCAGCGTTCGCCTGGGAAGGGATAACAATTTTACAACCGGCAAGATCTACCACTCTGTAATCAGCAAGGAGCGCAGGGGAGACTATCTCGGCGGCACGGTGCAGGTTATCCCGCATATTACAGACGAGATCAAAGAAAGTATCTGGAAGGCCTCCAATGACGCCGATATAGTTATAGTGGAAATCGGGGGCACCATAGGCGACATTGAAAGTCTACCGTTTCTCGAGGCCATCCGCCAGTTCAGGTTTGACGCGGGCAGGGAAAACGTACTCTACATACATCTGACATTTATCCCTTATATCGCGGCGGCGGGCGAGCTCAAGACAAAGCCCACCCAGCACAGCGTAAAGGAGCTGCGAAGCATAGGAATTCAGCCCGATATTCTCATGTGCCGCACGGACCGGTATCTCCCCCCCGAGATGAAGTCCAAGATCGCGCTTTTCTGCAACGTAAGCAAGGACGCTGTTGTTACTGCCAAGGACGTGGACTGCATCTACGAGTGTCCGCTGGTGTTTAACAAGGAAGGCCTTGATGCCAAGGTTCTGGAGGTCTTAAATATCTGGACCGGCTCGCCAAGGCTTGAAAACTGGGCGAAGATGGTTGAGCGCTACAAATCACCCTCTCGATGCGTTACCATTGCTGTTGTGGGCAAGTATACCGATCTTACGGAATCCTACAAGAGCCTGAACGAGGCCCTTTATCACGGCGGTATTGCAAATGACGCCAAGGTCGAGCTCCTGTTTGTGGATTCTGCAGAGCTGACAGCGGCAAACTGCGCTCAAACCCTTTCCGGGGCCACCGGGATTCTGGTGCCGGGCGGTTTCGGTTCCCGGGGCATAGAGGGCAAGATAGAGGCCATCAGGTACGCCAGGGAAAACAATATTCCGTATTTCGGAATCTGCCTTGGCATGCAGCTGGCTGTAATCGAATTTGCAAGGAATGTTGCTGGTATCCCTGATGCCCACAGCTCTGAGTTCGAGCAGGACACTTCTTTTCCGGTGATTTACCTGATGACCGAATGGTTTGACGAAAGAACCCAGACCATGGAAAGGCGTGATGTGAATTCAGAAAAGGGCGGCACCATGAGGCTCGGTGCTTATCCCTGCAATCTGGAACGCGGCACCAGGGCTTTTGAAGCATACGGCAGGGAACACATTTCCGAGCGGCACCGCCACAGGTACGAGTTCAACATGGACTACAAAGAGCCTCTCGAGGAGCACGGTCTTGTTTTCAGCGGGTATTCGCCCAGGGGCGACCTGGTGGAAATAGTGGAGTTAAAGGAGCATCCCTGGTTTCTTGGATGCCAGTTTCATCCGGAATTCAAGTCCAGGCCCATGTCAGCCCATCCCCTGTTTTCCAGGTTCATTGCTGCTGCCCTGGAACGCAAATAAGAGCGATAATTCTGGCAGTGCAGTTTTATTTCTCCGGGAAATGATTCAGCGTTCGGCAGTTTAAGCGCGGATAGTGGTGCCGGGTGCTGCATTGAATTTTTGTTCCGAGTTCAATCTGTTGAAAGCCATGAGACTTAACTACCCGCAGTCACTTGAGCCGGGTGACAGAATCGCAATGGTCGCGCCGGCAAGCCCCTTTGACAGGGACCGGTTTCAACGCGCGCTGGAAGTGATTCAGCGTATGGGATTTGAACCGGTTTTCACGGACCGGATTTTTCATAAAAACGGTTATCTTGCAGGTACAGAGTATCATAGGATACGGGATATAGAAGAGTTTTTTGCATCTCCGGATGTCAAGGCTCTGTGGGCAACCCGCGGCGGATACGGAACCATGCGCCTGCTTTCAGGGCTTGATTATCAGGCAATTTCCGACACTCCCAAGATTTTTATAGGCTGCAGCGATATTACCGCACTTCTGAATACGTTTTATTCCAGATGCAGCATGCCGGTTTTTCACGGCCCCGTTGCTGCATCTCTTGCAGATGCTGATGAAAAGACTCTAAAGGGGTTTTTAAATGCAATTGCAGGCTCTCAGCCTCTGCAACTACAGGCAGACCCCGCCCTTGTGATCCGGGAGGGCAGGGCGTCCGGGCCGGTTCTGGGCGGAAATCTGGCCACCCTGTGTCATCTGCTTGCCACCCCATATGCGCCGGATTTTAAGGGATGCATATTGTTTATCGAGGATACAGGGGAAAAGCCATATCGTATCGACAGAATGCTTACCCAGATGCAGCTTGCCGGCTGCTTTGACTATATTGCGGGCCTTGCTGCAGGGTCCTTTCGAAACTGCGGTCCGGAAGACATGCTGCACAGGATAATTGCGGATCTCTTTGCAAACAGCAGTTTTCCGGTTGTTACAGGCTTTCCCGCGGGTCACTGCCGGCCGAACATCACCCTTCCCCTGGGAGTTGAAGCAACTCTAGACAGTTTTTCTGCCGCCCTGATCTATCATGAGCGGGCCGTGCGGGGCAGCGGGGATCTGCAGGGGGCCGGCGGCAGATGAATCAGGTCGACTCATTGATGCAAAGGGCCCTGGGCGAAGGCGTTTTTCCCGGAGCCGTGCTTCTTGCCGCGCGCTATGAGCAGATATTTATCCACAGGGCTTACGGTGTTGTTGATCCTTTCAGCCGCAGAGACGTTGAATGCGATACAGTTTATGATCTTGCCTCTTTGACAAAGCCGCTGGCAACCGCGGCTTCGCTCATGCATCTGGCTTCAGCGGGCAGAATTGCGGCGGAAGACAGGCTCGCAGATATAATTCCCGAGTTTCTCGGGTCGGATAAGTCAGACATCAGGATCCGGCATCTTTTGTGCCATAATTCAGGTCTGCCTGCCTACCGGCCCTATTACCTGAAACTGGCGGATTCTGCTCCGGAAGACAGCAGGAATGAACTCAGAAAGATGCTTGTCGCAGAGGATCTGCTTTATCCGCCCGGGCAGGTTACCGTATACAGCGATCCCGGGTTCATGATTCTGGACTGGGTTGTTGAGCGCAAATCTGGCATGCCGCTTGACCGCTACTCTGAAAAATTCATTTATAAGCCCATGGGAATCCCGGATCTTTTTTTTATACCTGCAGAATCAGAATCAGGATATGATGCCAGGGTTTATGCACCCACGGAGCAAATGAGCGACTGCGGGCTTCTCCGCGGGCGGGTGCATGATGAAAACGCCAGGGCAGTCGGGGGGGTATGCGGTCACGCCGGCCTTTTCGGTTCCGCCCGCGCGGTTTTTGATATTGTCCTGGCCCTGCTGCTCACTGTAAATGACAAATCGGAAAGCACGGTGTTTTCCGGTCCTGTGGTTAGGGATTTTTTGAAAATTCCTGAAGGCGCGCAGCGGGCCATGGGGTTTGACGTTCCTTCGGGCAGTGATTCGAGCAGCGGGAGTTATTTTACCGCAGGGCGATCGTTCGGACACCTTGGATTTACCGGTGTTTCTTTCTGGATGGACCTTGATTCGGGCATTATAGTTGTCCTGTTGAGCAACAGGGTGTGTCCCGGCCGGGAAAATGAAAAAATCCGGACATTCAGGCCGGTTATCCACGATGCCGCGGTTGAATACATATATGGCGGAAAATAACTGAAAACCTTGTTTTTCTGATTTTCGGGTGCTTATTTTCCGCTTGTCATTAACTTTCGGATTTGGTAAGAATTTACGATTATCTATATTTGATACAAGGAGGAGCGAACTTGTTTTGGGATTCATTGCTCGGAATATTTTCCAGCGACCTGGCCATAGATCTGGGAACCGCCAATACGCTGGTATTTGTTAAAGGCAAGGGGATTGTTTTAAGCGAACCCTCGGTGGTGGCGGTTCGTACGGATGAACGCTCCAAAAACAGGGTGCTTGCGGTGGGCCTGGAAGCAAAGAACATGCTCGGCCGCACGCCGGGCAATATCGTTGCCATTCGCCCCATGCATGACGGAGTTATTGCTGATTTCGACGTTACAGAGGCAATGCTTCGTCATTTTATTCATAAGGTGCACAACCGGAGGACCTTTGTACGCCCCAGAATCGTTGTGGCTGTCCCCACCGGCATTACTCCTGTTGAAAAGCGTGCTGTAAAGGAAGCCGCTGAATCCGCGGGCGCAAGGGAGGTATTTCTAATCGAGGAGCCCATGGCTGCAGCTATTGGAGCAGGCATGCCAATTACCGAGCCGACCTGCAACATGGTGGTGGATGTCGGCGGCGGAACCACGGAGGTCGCGGTGATCTCGCTGGCCGGCATAGTATACAGCAAATCCATAAGGGTGGCCGGAGACAAGATGGACGCGGCCATAGTTCAGTATGTAAAGCGCAAATACAATCTGCTGATAGGCGAGCGCAGTGCGGAAATAATCAAGACCACCATAGGAAACGCCTACCCTGATTCCGAAAATTATGAAACAATAGAGGTGAAGGGGCGCGACCTGGTTTCCGGGATTCCCAAGATCCTTGCCATTGATTCCGAGGAAATCAGGGTGGCAATTGCCGAGCAGATAGATGCTATAATTGAGATCACAAAGATCGCACTTGAACAGACCCCGCCCGAACTTGCAGCAGACATTGTCGACAGGGGCATTGTGCTTACAGGCGGAGGGGCGCTGCTGAAGAATCTGGACAAACTGTTGAGAGAGGAAACCGGCCTGCCGATCACGGTGACCGATGATCCGCTGACCACAGTTGCCATGGGATCCGGCCAGACTCTCAACAGCATCGAGATCTTACGACGGGTAGTCATCGACTGATCCCATGTTTTCCAAAAAATCCATGGTCGCGGCAGGGGCGGTGATTTTGATCGTCTTAAACGGTGTTGTTTTTTCATTCAACTACATCCGTCAGACCTCGTTTACGTCCGCTGCCGCGGAAACTGCACTGTTTTTTGTCTCCCCGGTTCAGGCTGCTGTTACCGGCAGTATTAATTTCGGCCGGGATCTGTGGGGACACTATTTTTACCTTGTGGACGCAGCCAAAGAAAACCGCGAGCTTCGCCGCAAACTGGCGGAGGCCAGGCTTCAGATACACGAGTGCAGTGAAATCAGGCAGGCAAATGATCGGCTCAAAGACCTTGTGGATTTCAAGAAGGACTCTGACCTGTCAATGCAGGCAGCCAGGGTGGTAGCCAGGGACCCCTCACCGTGGTACAGAAGCGTCATTATTGACAAGGGAAAAGCAGACGGCGTGGAAAGAGGTTCTCCTGTGGTCGTACCCGACGGAGTTGTGGGGCAGGTAACCGAACGGTCTTCAGGCTATGCGAAGGTGCTTTTGATCATCGACAGAAACAGCGCAGTGGATGCAATGGTGCAGCGGACCAGGACAAGGGGAGTGGTTTCAGGGCTTTCCTCTGAAAATGAGAGCAGATTCGATTTTGCCCTTAGAAAGCAGAATGTCAGGGCAGGCGATACAATCATAACATCCGGCCTTGACGGAGTTTATCCCAAGGGACTGCGGATAGGCAGGGTGTCAGAGGTGATCCGCCGCAACTCCGGAATCTTCCAGGAGGTTGAAGTCATGCCGTATGCCGACTTCCACAAGCTTGAAGAAGTGCTTGTTGTACTCAATTCCCCCGATATTGATGAAGTATTGAATTGATCCGCTACCTGTTTTATCTGATTACAGTTGTTTTCCTGGTGATTGTCCAGACAAGCATTATACCGTACATGCCCGGAATCTTAAAGTTCTATGATTTCCTGGTACCGTTTGTGGTCTATTTAAGCCTTTACAAGCCGTTAAGCCACGGCCTGCCCGTTCTTGCTGCAGCAGGCCTGGTCATGGACATGCTCTCCGGCGCACCGATAGGAATCTATCTTACCACATACCTTTGGGTGTTTCTTGCCTTTCGGCGGGTTGCCCGCTGGGTGGGGATCAAGGATCACCTGCTGTTTTCCTTGCTGGCTGTTCTGGGAGTTGTTTTCGAAAATCTCATATTCTCGGTTGTTTTGATTTCAAGCTCTCCCAGGGTGTTTTTCACCCTGGACAGCCTTGAGCTCATCTTTCTGCAGGTTTTATGGACCGTGGTCACTGCCCCGTTTCTGTGGCTGGCGTTTAAGTATTGTTTTGGGGACCATGGCAGAATTGAAGCCAGATAGAGAAAGATCCGCGAATAATAGGCCCGGGTAATTGAATGGTAAACGGCATTTTACAGAAAGTAGATCAGGATTGGTTCAGAAACCGGATTCTGGTGATGATGCTGATTGCGATGCTGGTGTTTGCGCTTTTTGCAGCCCGCTTGTTTTACCTGCAGATATTAAGGGGTGAGCACTACAGGGAGCTGTCTTCCAACAACTGCCTCAGAAAACAGCGTATAGAGCCGCTACGGGGGCTTATATACGACAGGGAGGGGCGTATGCTTGTTGACAACCGCCCCTCCTATGACCTGCAGATCATCCCAAACGATGTCAGGTCTCTTGACAGGGTCTCGGATCTGCTTTCTGAATACGCTGATGCCGATGCAGAAGAGATTCAATCCCTTGTCAGAGAAAACAGGGGGCCGTACGGCTATGTACCTGTTGTTCTTAAAAAGGATATAAGCCGGGATCTCATGGCTGTTATCCTTTCTCACAGGTATGATCTTCCGGGAGTTACAATTGCCACAGGCTCGCGGAGGAATTATATTTATGATCCTCTGGCTGCGCATCTTATAGGTTATCTGGGTGAAATTTCTGAAAAGGAACTTGAAGCCGGCGTGTATCCCTATAAAAAGGGCAGAGACATGGTGGGCAGATCCGGTGTGGAAAAAACATTTGAGATCGAATTAAGCGGAGTGCCTGGGGTGAAGATAGTACAGGTAAACGCCACCGGACAGGAGGTAAGGGTACTCGACAAGGAACCCGCCAAGCCGGGACATAACCTTTATCTTACAATTGATCTCCGGCTTCAGGAAAAAGCAGAGGAACTTCTGAGGGGAAGAAGCGGGGCAATCGTGGCAATGGACCCTGAAAACGGCGACGTGCTTGCCATGGCAAGCAGCCCGGGATTCATGCAGAGCCGGTTTATCAACGGAATTTCATCGGAGAAATGGAGAGAGCTTGTAAATGATCCCGAGCGGCCTTTAAGAAACAAGGCCATCCATGGTCAATACCCCCCTGCCTCCACATATAAAATTATAACTGCAATGGCGGCGCTGGAACAGGGTGTGATGAGCAAAGACACCACTGTCTACTGCCCTGGCAGCATGAGGTTCGGCAACCGGGTTTATCGATGCTGGAAGGACCAGGGACACGGGGAGATGAATATGATTGATGCCATTTCCGAGTCCTGCGACGTGTATTTTTATCAGGCCGGCAAGGCCCTGGGAGTGGACAGAATTGCCCGGTATGCAGAGGCTTCGGGTCTGGGTACAAGAACAGGGATCAACCTTTCAGACGAAAAAAAGGGCCTTGTCCCTACTTCTGAATGGAAGAAAAAGACCCATGGGATACCCTGGCAGCCGGGGGAGAATCTTTCTATTGCAATCGGACAGGGCTACAACCTTGTCACTCCGCTGCAGATGGCCGTGGTTACCTCCGCGGTTGCAAACAATGGAACCTTGTACAAGCCCAATGTCATGGACACCATTGAGTCAGTGCAGGGCAGCTCCGTGGAAGAATCTGATGCGGAGCCCGCCGGAAAGCTGCCTGCAGCCCAGGAAACGCTTGAAATAATAAAAAAGGGTCTCTATGATACTGTAAATAAGCGCGAAGGCACGGCTTACTGGTATGTGCACTCGGAGGAAACGGACATCAGCGGAAAAACCGGAACCGCCCAGGTAATAGGCCGCAGGCTTGATGACATGATGGAAAGCGAAATTGTTCACAAGAAGCATTTCACCCATGCATGGTTTACAGGCTATGCCCCCTCGGAAGATCCCCGCATCTCAGTGTCCGTTATCATAGAGCACGGGGGGGGAGGATCTTCAGAAGCCGGCCCTGTAGCAAAGGATATGATGCTTACTTATTTGAACTTCGACAATGACGGGGAATCTGCACAAAACGCGGATGACCGGGAGCAGGCAAATGAATAGCAGCGGCAAGGAAAATAAAGATACTATCGGAAGTGATCAGGCAGAGAAAAGTCATTTCATCAGACAGATAATAGAATCAGATATTGAAGCCGGCAAATACGGGGGCAGCGTTGTGACCCGATTCCCGCCGGAGCCCAACGGTTATCTGCATATAGGACATGCAAAATCCATCTGCCTTAATTTCGGACTGTCAAGGCAGTACAAAGGAAGGTGTCATCTGCGTTTTGACGATACAAATCCCATGAAGGAAAACGTGGAATACGTGGAGTCAATCAAGGAGGACGTAAGGTGGCTGGGCTTTGACTGGCAGGGACATGAGTATTTTGCGTCGGATTACTTTGATCAGCTGTACGGGTATGCACTTGATCTGATAAAATCCGGTGATGCGTATGTAGACAGTCTCAGCCCCGAGCAGATAAGGCAGTACCGCGGTACCCTGAGCGAGGCCGGAAAGGAAAGCCCTTACCGGAACCGCTCGGTGGAGGAAAACCTGGAGCTTTTCGAAAAAATGCGGCAGGGAAAATTCGCAGAGGGTGAGTGCGTGCTGCGGGCTAAAATAGACATGGCCTCCCCCAACATCGTTATGCGGGATCCTACGCTCTACAGGGTACGCCACAGATCTCACCACAGGACGGCAGACAAGTGGTGCATTTATCCCATGTATGATTTTGCCCATTGCCTGTCGGATTCAATTGAGGGTATCACCCACTCCCTCTGCACCCTGGAGTTTGAAAACAACCGCGAGCTCTACGACTGGATACTGGATAAACTAGGGGTTTATCATCCACGCCAGATCGAGTTCGCCCGGCTCAATCTTTCGCATACTGTTCTTTCAAAGCGCAAGCTTATCCGGCTGGTTGAACAAGGATATGTAGACAGCTGGGATGATCCGCGAATGCCGACAATATCGGGTTTCCGCAGAAGGGGATACACGCCTGCTTCCATCCGTGATTTCTGCGAGCGCATCGGGGTTGCAAAGCGCGACAGCAATGTGGACCTTGCGCTTCTCGAACACTGCGTCCGTGAGGACCTGAACAAAAGAGCAATGCGGGTAATGGGCGTGTTAAGGCCTGTCAGGGTGGTGATTGAAAATTATCCTGAAAACGAAACCGAGATGCTCACCGCAATAAACAATCCTGAAGACCCGGGCATGGGAACCCGTGAAGTCCCGTTTTCAAGGGTCATCTACATAGAGCGCGACGACTTCATGGAAGACCCCCCCAAAAAGTTTTTCCGCCTGGCCCCTGGCCGCGAGGTAAGGCTCCGCTATGCGTATTTTATCAAATGCAAGGATGTAATCCGGGATGAATCAGGCGAAATATCCGAGCTGCGGTGCACATACGATCCTGAAACCAGGGGCGGCGATGCCCCTGACGGTCGGAAGGTAAAGGCAACCCTGCACTGGGTGTCTGCCGCCCATGCAGTCCGCTGCACCGTGCGTCTTTATGATCACCTGTTTAATGTGGAAAATCCCGCTGAAAAAGAAGATTTCATGGCTTGTCTCAATGCCGGGTCCCTGGAAACCCTGACAGAATGCATGCTGGAGCCGGAGCTGGCAGACGCCGGTCCCGAACAGAGATTTCAGTTTGAAAGGCTGGGATACTTCTATGTTGATCACAGGGATTCGGCCCCGGGCCGGCCGGTTTTCAACAGGATTGTAACCCTGCGTGACACCTGGGCCAAGATCCAGAAGTCACAGAAGGGCAAAGCCTGAACAAAATGGTTTTTTCAGGCAAAATCTGAATTTCGATGTTTGAATTTCGAATTTTTGAAGAGGAGGGGGTATGCTTGATTTCGATTACTCTGAAAAACAGCAGCAGCTTCAGCAACAGGCCCGGGAGTTTGCGCTAAAGCGGGTGCTGCCGATTGCCGCCTATTACGATGAAAAAGATGAGACCCCTGTTGAGATTTTAAAGGAGGCATTCGAAGCCGGTCTGTCCACGGGCATGATTCCAGAGGCCTACGGTGGTCAGGGCCGTGGTATAGTGGACGGATGCCTTGTCACCGAAGAGATTGCAGCTGCCTGCCCGGGTATAGCCACCTCTCTGTTTGACAATTCCCTGGGACTCGAGCCCCTTATTCTGTCCGACAACGAGGAGGCAAAGCAGAAATATCTTCCGATGTTTGTAAATTCGTTTAATCTCATAAGCTTTGCAACCTCTGAGCCCACCATGGGGTCTGATGTCTCCGGGATCAGGTGCAGGGCTAAGGAACAAGGCGACCATTATATACTGGACGGCACCAAGTACTGGGTTACAAACGGGGGGATTGCCGATTATTTCACCATATTCGCAACAGTTGATCCCGAGACCAGGCACGAGGGTATATGCGCCTTTCTTGTGGAAAAAAACTACGACGGCGTGGAGACAGGCAGGCCAATACCCAAGCTGGGCCAGCGCAATTCCAATACAGCAGGCGTGCACTTCAACAAGGTAAAGGTGCCCAGGGAAAACATGCTTGCACCTCCGGGAAAAGGGTTTGCACTGGCAATGAAGACCTTTTCGCGCACTCGGCCCTCGATCGGGTCCTTTGCAACCGGGGCAGCACGTTCGGCAATGGAGTTCGCAATTGACTACGCGAAAAAAAGACGGGCCTTCGGGTCAAAGTTGTCGGATTTTCAGGCCATTCAGTTCAAGATCGCGGAGATGTATCAAAAGATTGAAACCTCCCGCCTTCTGGTGCTGAAAGCTGCCTGGGAGGCGGACAAAGGGATTGATCCCACTGTATCGGCTTCCATTTCAAAGTTCTATTCCACAGAGGCTGCCGTGCAGGTTGCAAATGAGGCCCTTCAGATATTCGGCGGCTACGGTTATACCCGTTTTTACCCGGTTGAAAAGCTTTTCCGTGACATGCGGGTCTATCCCATTTACGAGGGAACAAGCGAAATACAGCGCATGATAGTTGCCGGACATGCTTTAAACAACTACAAACCTGTCATGCCGCCGTTAGAAGAGCTGCCGGTACACAGGGACGTACATCCTGATGAAGTCGGCGCGCGGGGCGCACCTGAGGAATCGGTCTGGCGCTGCCGCGTCTGCGGGTATGTTCATTACGACGAGAAGCCCCCGGAGAAATGTCCCTACTGCTTTTTCCCGGATTCCGCGTTCGTGCAGACTGACGGACCCGGGAAAGAATAAATCGTTTATAAATCCGAAGCACTAAATCCGAATATCGAATTTCCAAAACTTAAATAAATTCCCGGATCTTCTGTTTTGGTCATTTGAATTTCGGTGATTCGGATTTGTTTCGAATTTCGTGCTTCGGATTTTTTGGCTTTATATTTTCACCAGCTCGTAGTCCCGGGAGCCCAGGCCCAGTTGTTCCGCATAAACCAGCTGATGGGTGTGGTCCACATCCGGGTAGACCCCGCGGAACTTGTCCGCACCGGCGTCTGTATGCGTGGTAATGCAGGAGTCCGGAAGTGCGGGTTCCTGGTTGACCAGATCAACGCTCGCCTGGTCTATTGCCACCGGGTCGGTTGACGCGACAATCCCGATATCCCTAACTATAGGTGCGTCGTTGTAGGGAACGCAGTCGCACGCCGGTGAAACGTGATTAATGAAATTTACATACAGGGTTTTGCCGGTCTTGTTTTTTAGAACCCCGAGGGTGTATTCCACCATTCTTTCCAGAAATTCCTCTCCGGATTTGGCCCACTGGATCTGGATTGCCCCCTGCTCGCAAACCAGAATGCATTCCCCGCAGCCTATGCACTTTTCCCGGTCTATTCTGGCTATATCGTCGACTATTTCTATGGCCTCCACAGAGCAGTGCTCCGCGCAGTCGCCGCAGCCGATGCATTTTTTTTCTTTTACCTTCGGGCCCACGCCTGAGTGCTGCTCCATTTTGCCGCGCCTTGAAGCACACCCCATTCCGACGTTCTTTATGGCTCCGCCAAAGCCGGAGAGTTCATGGCCCTTGAAATGGGCAACTGAAATCATTGCATCAGCGTTTATCGCCTCTGTGCCAATGTATACCTCCTTGAAGCGTTTCTGGTTGATTTCAACAGCAGTTTCCGTGCGTCCCCGAAGGCCGTCTGCAATTACCAGCGGGGCTTCCACCACCGGATGGGCGAACCCGTTGGCCAAGGCCGTGGACAGGTGGTGGACTGCGTCGCCACGGCTTCCTGCATACAGTGTGTTTGAGTCGGTTAGAAAGGGGACCCCGCCTGCCTGTTTTATCATGTCAACGATGTGGCGGATATATACCGGCCTTATAAATGCAGTATTTCCGTATTCGCCAAAATGAAGCTTGACTGCGACAAGGTCCCGCTCCTTGATGCATGAACCCAGTCCGGCTTCGTCCACGAGCCTTTTGAGTTTTTTAACCCCGCTGTCCTTATAGGTAGCCCTGAAATCCATGAAATAGACCCTGCTTGTCATAGTGCCTCCGTTCCGGTTTTTTTGTGCATCAAATACTAAACGGCATCTTATTGCCGAATCTCCCGTCAGCCTTGATATAGGACAATGTAAAACTTGTTTGCTGCCGTGGCAAAATCACTTGCAATTGTTAAATGAATATCATAATAGTGTCTTCTTTGGAAACAATTCAAAAGTAATGCATATAAATGCTGATCTCATGGCAGGCAGTCAATGTTTGATCGTCGACTAATCCAGTACTTCGACTGGTGGGTGCTGGGGCTTACACTTCTTCTGGGCTCCATCGGCATACTGCTTATCTACAGTGCGGTTAACGCAGGCGAGCACAATCCCATGGCGGGGCTCTACATAAGGCAGGTCATCTGGTTTGCCCTGGGTCTTTTCCTGATGGCTGTCAGTTTTCTGTTTTCATATAAACGCCTTGAACGATGGGTTCCGTTGATTTACGCGGTCTGCCTGGTTCTTTTGGCTCTTGTACTGGTTCCCGGGCTCGGCAAAACCATAGGCGGATCAACCCGGTGGCTGGCAATCGGTTCCTTCAGGCTCCAGCCCTCGGAAGTTGTGAAGCTGGCAGTGATTCTTATGCTGGCCCGGTATTATTCCCGCAATATAAAACCCGAAGGCCTGGTCTTGCGGGACCTTATGCCGCCGCTGTTTATTGCCGGCCTCCCGTTTCTGCTGGTGGCGCTGCAGCCTGATCTTGGCACCGCCGGAATAATAGCGCTGGTGGCGGCTACCATGACGGTCTTTGCCAAGATAGAACGCAGAACCTTTTATTCCCTTGCGGTCCTGAGCATCATATTCCTTCCTCTGGGGTGGCATCTGCTGGAAGATTATCAGAAAATGCGAATACTTATGCTGTTTTCTCCGGAGTCGGATGCACTCGGTGCCGGTTACCACAGCCTGCAGTCAAAAATAGCGGTGGGCTCAGGCATGCTTTACGGCAAGGGCTTTATGGAGGGGACGCAGAACATATTATCATTTCTTCCGGAGCAGCATACTGACTTCATATTTTCAGTCGCAGCAGAAGAATTCGGTTTTGCAGGATCTGTATTTCTGCTTACCCTGTTTTTTCTTCTGATATTGTTCGGCCTAAACATTGCCCATGTCTGCAGGGATCCCCTGGGGGTAATGCTCGCGGTTGGAATAACCGCCATGATATTCTGGCAGTTTGTATTCAACATCGGAATGGTCACAGGGGTGATGCCCGTGGTAGGGATGCCTCTGCCGCTTATAAGTTACGGCGGATCCTCCCTTCTAACTGTGTTGCTGGGTTTGGGGCTGCTGATGAATATAAGCATGAGGCGGTTTGCAACTTCATAGATAAAAAGTGTTAAAAATAATTGACAAGACAGCGATGTTGGTGCTATTAGGTAGTGCTTAAATTAATGGGTTCCGGGGTATAAACGGGTCACGGCTTAAGTATGAATGCGGAGGTTTATTCATGATAAACATCGACGGCTCGCTAATTATCCAGATGATCAATTTTATTGTTCTAATCTGGGCGCTGAATTTCGTTTTGTACCGTCCTATCCGGGGAGTCATCGCCCGGCGCAAAGAAAAGATGGACGGATTGGAACAAGGGGCTTCAAAGTGCGAGCAGGATGCCGCAGAAAAGCACAAAGAGATAGAAGCCGGTATAAAGGAGGCCCGCGAAAAAGGAATAAAGGAGAAAGAAGCCCTTGAAGAGCAGGCGAAGGAGCAGGAACGCCGGATGATCGAGCAGATCAATGAAAAAGCAAGATCTGAGCTGGAAGAAATCCGGGAAAGAGTTTCCCGCGAGGCCGAATCGGTCAGAAAATCCCTTGAGCCCCAGATCGATCAGTTTGCGGATCAAATCAGTGAAAAGATTCTCGGGAGGGCGGTCCAATGATTGCAGACAAGTTTAAAGCCTCCAGGCTTGCGACCGTATGCCTGGCCGCAGCCGCAATGCTTCTGGCGACCGCCGGGGTTGCCGCTGCAGCCGAAGATGCCGGCTGGATGGCAACAGATACCTACCGTGTCATCAACTTCGTGGTTCTGGCGGCAATTCTTATTTTTGCCCTTAAAAATCCCGCAAAACAGTTTTTCGGAAACCGTATCAGTAGCATCCGTGAGCAGCTTGAAGACCTTGAAAAACAGAAGCAGGAAGCCGAAAACAAGCTTGCTGAATACAATGAGCGGCTGGCTTCGCTAACCCGGGAGTCCGAGAAGATAATCGAGGATTACCGAAAGCAGGGTGAAAATCTCAGGGATAATATATTAAAGCAAGCAGAGGCCGCCTCTGCCAAGCTCGAGGAGCAGGCCCGAAAAAACATAGAACGCGAGTTTGCCCAGGCCAAGCTTCACCTGGAAACCGAAGTGTTTGATAGGGCACTTGAAAAGGCCGAAGAAAAGCTCAAACGGATAACAACCCCCGATGACCAGGAAAACCTTGTAAGGGAATACCTAGATAAGGTGGTGACAAAGTGAAAAGCTCAGCTATTGCAAGACGCTATGCAAAGGCCCTGATTCTTGTCGGCCGTGATGACGGCAGGGCGGAAAATTACCGGGAGGAACTCCAGGGATTCATAGATATGCTGGATGCCCAGCCCGTCCTGGAGCAGACCGTTAACAATCCTCTTCATGATTCTGAAAAACGGGAAAAAATCCTGCAAGCAGTTCTTGGTCAGCTTGATCTGTCAGCCGTTATGAAATCTTATATTGCCCTGCTTTTCAAGAAGAAGCGCTTTGATTATATCAGGCATATAAACGAGCATTACAACAAGCTGGCAGATGAACTCAAGGGCATTGTTCGGGCGGAACTGGTTTCAGCAACCGAGCTTTCCCCCGATTCGTTTGAACAGATCCGTCAATCTTTGTCAAAGATGACAGGCAGTGATGTGGTCCTTGAATCAAGAAAGGATCCTGAACTTATTGGCGGAGTGGTGACGAAAATAGGGGATCTTGTGTTGGATGGCAGTATTCGGACACAATTGAAAAATATGCGTGAATCTTTAAAAAGGGGTGAGAGTGTCTAATGGAAATAAAAGCCGAAGAAATCAGCCAGATTATCAGGGATCAGATTCAAGAGTTTGACAAAAAGGTCGAACTGAGCGAAACCGGGATCATCCTTTCGGTTGGTGACGGTATCGCCCGTGTTTATGGTCTTGAAAAGGTTCAGGCCCTGGAGCTGGTGGAGTTTCCCAATGGAGTTCTCGGGCTGGCAATGAACCTTGAGGAAGACAACGTCGGTGTTGCCATTATGGGACAGGACACCGATATCAAGGAAGGCGACATCGTCAAGCGGACAGGTCGGATTGCCCAGGTACCGGTGGGCGATGCTGTTCTGGGCCGCGTGCTTTCTGCGGTTGGCGAACCGGTTGACGGCAAGGGCCCTGTTGAAGCCGAGGAGTATCGAAGGATCGAGATGGTCGCTCCGGGTGTTATTGACCGCAAGAGCGTTCATGAGCCGATTTACACCGGACTCAAGGCCATTGATGCCATGACTCCGGTCGGACGCGGGCAGCGCGAATTAATCATCGGGGACCGCCAGATCGGAAAGACCGCTGTTGCCATCGACGCGATAATCAGCCAGAAGGGCAGAGACGTCTACTGCATTTATGTAGCCACCGGCCAGAAACGTTCCACGGTGGCACAGGTTGTTTCAACCCTGGAAAAACACGGGGCCATGGAATACACCACAGTTATTTCCGCCTGCGCAAGCGACCCTGCAACTCAGCAGTATATTTCCCCCTACGCAGGCTGCGCCATCGGCGAATATTTCCGCGACAACGGCAAGCATGCCCTGATAATATACGATGACCTTTCAAAGCAGGCTGCAGCCTATCGCCAGGTTTCTCTTTTGATGCGCCGTCCTCCGGGACGCGAGGCCTTTCCCGGCGATATTTTCTACAACCACTCCAGGCTTCTTGAACGTGCAGCCAAGCTGAATGACGAATTGGGAGCCGGATCCCTTACCGCCCTGCCGATCATTGAAACCCAGGCAGGCGACGTCTCCGCCTATATTCCCACAAACGTTATTTCAATTACAGACGGCCAGATTTACCTTGAGCCCGGCCTGTTTTTTGCCGGCGTACGCCCTGCAATTAACGTCGGTCTGTCGGTTTCACGAGTCGGAGGAGCCGCCCAGGAAAAGGCAATGAAACAGGTTGCAGGTACACTGCGCCTTGACCTTGCCCAGTACAGGGAGCTTGAATCTTTTGCCGCATTCGGCTCCGATCTTGACGCAGCAACCCAGAAACAGCTGCTGCGGGGTGAACGGCTGGTTGAAATCCTGAAACAGCCCCAGTATCAGCCACTGCCCCTTGAAAGGCAGGTGGTTATTCTTTACGCAGGTACAAAGGGCTTTCTGGATGATCTTCCCACAAGTGAACTTGCCAGGTATGAACAAGGGCTTTACCAGTTTATCGAAAACCGTTATCCGGAAATATTCTCCGAGATCGCGGAAAAGCGCCAGATAACAGACGATCTTGACCAGAAGATGATACAGGCCTACAAGGAATACGGCGAGGAGTTCAACGCCGCCCTTAAGTAGCCGGAGCAGTCTAATCGGAACCATAAGCGTATAAGGCGAGTCGATATATGGCATCCCTAAAAGAAGTAAAGTCCAAAATAAATGGTGTAAAAAAGACCAAGCAGATTACCAAGGCCATGAACATGGTTGCATCGTCAAAACTGCGCGGTGCACAGGCGGCCATGTCAGCCTTCAGTCCGTATGCAGAGAAATTTGCAGAGGTGCTTGGCAATATTGCCGGAAGATCCGGGGAAGAAACCAGTCCCTTGCTCATTGAGCGCGATGAGGTCAAAAACGTTCATATTGTGCTGCTTACCTCTGACCGCGGCCTTTGCGGAGGGTTCAACACCAAGCTCATCGAGACGGCCGAAGATGTTATGAATGAAAAAGTCAAGGCAGGGATTAATGTCTCGTTTACCACTTTCGGTAAAAAAGGCCGTGACTGGTGCCGCAAGGAAAAGCTGACAATTGTGGATGAATATTTAGGTGTTGTTGGCTCCAAGTTCGGCTTCAATGTAGCCTCTACCTCAGCTCAGAAGCTCATCAACGGATTTCTGGACCATGAATACGATGAGGTCCATATCGTATCATCCAGGTTCCTTAGCATGGCAAGCCAGCCGCCTGTTATAAAGCAACTTTTGCCCATAGCAGTTTCTGAAGTAGCCGAAAAGGCTGACTCAGAGGAAGATAAAGAGGAGAAGGGCTACCTGCCTGAGCACATATGCGAACCCTCCCCGGAAGAGCTGTTAAACGCCATGCTGCCCCGCAATGTGGCCATACAGCTATACAATGCGCTGCTTGAGACATCCACAAGTGAGCATGCTTCCCGGATGAAGGCAATGGACAATGCAACCAAGGCATGTGATGATATGATTGAAAGCCTGACCCTGACATACAACAAGGCCAGGCAGGCGGCAATTACTATGGAGCTTATGGATATCGTCGGCGGCGCCGAAGCCCTACGGGGATAATCCACACAGTCAATTCTGCGTCTTATAATAGGAGGTCTATTCATGGCAGAGAATATCGGTAAGATTACGCAGGTTATGGGACCTGTGGTTGACGTCGAGTTTGAACAGGGCAAGCTTCCCGAAATCTTGACGGCCCTTTTGATTTCAAACCCTGCCATCAACGACCAGGAGAACAACCTGGTTGTGGAGGTTGCCCAGCATCTCGGCGACAATGTGGTGCGCACGGTTGCAATGGACATAACCGACGGGCTGGTTCGGGGAATGCCTGTCAAGGACACCGGAAGCCCGATCACGGTGCCCGTGGGCGAGCCGGCGCTGGGCAGGGTTTTAAATGTAGTGGGGCGGCCTGTCGATGGTCTGGGGCCCGTAACCAGCGAACATAACTCTCCAATCCACAGAGAGGCACCCTTGCTGACGGAACAGGACGTATCCGTTCAGGTGCTTGAAACCGGAGTCAAGGTTATCGACCTTCTCGTTCCGTTTCCCCGGGGCGGAAAAATGGGACTGTTCGGAGGAGCAGGGGTCGGCAAGACAGTTATCATGATGGAGATGATCAACAACATCGCAATGCACCACGGCGGTATTTCCGTGTTTGCCGGTGTTGGTGAAAGGACCCGTGAGGGCAACGACTTGTACCATGAAATGAAGGACTCCGGAGTTCTTCCCAAGGCAGCCCTGGTATACGGCCAGATGACTGAGCCTCCCGGAGCCAGAATGCGTGTGGCGCTTACAGCGCTTACAAGCGCCGAGTATTTCCGTGACGAAGAAGGCCAGGATGTGCTTTTGTTTATCGACAACATTTTCCGTTTTACCCAGGCAGGCCAGGAAGTCTCCTCGCTTCTCGGCCGCATGCCTTCTGCAGTCGGTTATCAGCCGACCCTGGCTGTCGAGCTCGGTGACCTGCAGGAGCGGATTACCTCCACGGATAAGGGATCGATTACGGCAGTCCAGTGCGTGTACGTCCCTGCAGACGACTTGACAGACCCCGCACCTGCAACAACCTTTGCCCATCTTGACGGAACTGTTGTTCTTTCCAGGCAGATTGCAGAACTGGGTATTTATCCGGCAGTTGACCCGCTGGATTCAACATCAAGGATACTGGACTCCAACTTCATCGGAGAGGAACACTACGGTGTCGCCCGTGAAGTCCAGACAGTTCTCCAGCGCTATAAGGACCTTCAGGACATCATTGCGATTCTTGGCATGGAGGAGCTTTCCGACGAGGACAAGGTTACGGTTGCCCGTGCCCGCAAGATTCAGAGGTTTCTTTCCCAGCCGTTCCATGTTGCTGAAACATTTACCGGCCTGAAGGGCGCTTTTGTCAAGATTGAAGACACCATCCGTGCTTTCAAGGAAATCTGCGATGGCAAGCATGATGACCTTCCTGAGCAGGCATTTTATATGGTCGGGACAATCGATGAAGCGGTGGAGAAAGCCAACAAGATGGCGTCTGCATAATAAGTTTTAAGGGGAACTGCCCATGTCTGAAAATATAAAGCTTGAGATTGTGACTCCGGAAAAATACGTGATCAGCGAATCCACTCAGATAGTCATGGCGCCGGGTATTCTTGGTGAGTTCGGTGTTCTTTCCGGTCATACGCCCTTTTTGACATCGCTTGAAATCGGAAAAGTCCGTTACCGCGATACCAGCGGAAATGACAGAATTATCTTCGTTAACGGAGGATTTGCCGAGGCTCTGCCTGACAGGGTCACCATTCTGGCCGAATCCGCTGAGAAGAAGGAGGATATCGATTACGAAAGGGCTAAGGCTGCATATGAACGCGCTCAGCAGCGGCTGTCGGAAAAACGGGAAAATGTCGATTACGCCAGGGCCCAGTCAGCTCTTCACCGCGCCATGACGCGGATGAGAATATCAGAAGGCGGGGGTAGCCTGCATTGATGGAGTCACGGCTCCGGGCTTTTCATTCATAGCCCGGCTTCCGAATGCAAAACTGAAAATTAAGAAAGGGCAAATCAACTTGATTGATTTGCCCTTTTTGACGTCAAGGACGTGCAAATGAAAGAAAATCAAGCCGGACCGAAAGTTGGGGTGGTTATTCTTGCAGCAGGAAAAGGCACCCGTATGAAGTCAGACAATGCCAAGGTGCTTGTTCCTGTGGCTGGAAGACCCATGATTCTTTATGTTGTTGACACGGCAGTAAGGGCTGCCGGCAGGGACGTAGTCGTAGTTGTGGGAACACAGGCCGAAGAAGTAAAAGCCCTGGTCTCTGAACATGCGTATGTGGATTTTGCATTGCAGGAAAACCAGCTTGGCACTGGTCACGCTGCAATGTGTGCTCTTTCGTCCCTGGGTGCACATGTTGATCATGTTGTTTTACTTTGCGGGGATGCTCCGCTTATTACTGCTCAAACTCTGAAGCGGCTGATCCGGAGCCATACCACCCGCAATCCGGCAGTTACCGTACTCGGAGCTGAAGTTGAAAACCCCTCGGGATACGGCCGTATAAAGCAGAACCCGGACGGGACCGTAAATCGTATAGTAGAGGAGGCAGACGCCTCAGAGGAGGAAAAGAAAATAACCACCGTGAACACCGGAATTTATTGCGTTAACAGAAAGTTTCTTGAATCCGCCCTCTACAGGATAGGCACCGATAATGCTCAGAATGAAATTTATCTTACTGACATTGTTGGTATTGCATCTGAAACAGGAGAGAGCTCCGAGCTGATGCTTTGTCTGGATAGCAATGAGATGTGTGGCATAAATACAAGGCAGGATCTTGAAAAGGTGGAAGCCATAATCCGTAAAAATGAAAAGCCTTGACTTTCTTTACAGTGAATTTTATAAACTGAAAATGAGGTGACACAGTGGACACAGATGAAGTGATGCTTCAGATAGACAACCTTGTGGAAAAGGTTGATGGTTTAATTAAACGATGTCAAACCCTTGAGCGGGAAAACGCAGATTTGACCGACAGGGTAAAACAGCTGGAATCTGAACTCGAGCAAAAAATCCAGGCCGAGAACAATTTTGCAAGGCAAAAGGATCAGATCCGCTCCAAGATCGACAATCTTATTGCCAGGCTTGACAGTGTGACCGAAAATAAGGCAGCCGGAGAATAAAATTTGCAAAGAAAGATTTGCACCCATTGGAACAAATAATTACCATAGAACTATTGGGAGAACATTTTAAATTCAAGGTTGATCCTGACAGCCGGATAGACGCGAAGGAAGTAACGGACCGCCTTATAGAAGAGGTCAACCAGGCTGCCTCAATGTTTCCGTCGCATGCACGAAAAACCAACAAGCTGGCAATTATTGTATCCGCGGCGTTAAATATTGCAAGGCAGCATGTTGAATTAAGCATGCATCACGGAGAGTTCGTAAACTCCGTGGCTGGCCGTGCCGCCAGAATGGACCGGATGATTGCTTCGAGTTCATGTTACTGACTTACCCTGGGATAATCTTTTTACCCCGGGGATGGTTTCACGGAAGAAGCGGATAAAATAAGCTCCCCTGCTGTGTGCGTGATTGAACGGTGCCCCTTGACCCAACACCTACACGAACGGGAGCCTTCACTGGCTTTGGTGTGCAAGTTCCGCTCGTACGGAAAAGCCTGAAGAAGTCATAAGGCGCCCACTTTTTGAGCCTGGTTCAAGGCTCTTTCAACACGGCTCAGCGGGGGGCTTATCTTGCCGGAGAGATAATCCGCCGCAATTTCCTTGCATGTATATCAGATGCCTGGTCTGTCAAAGCGACCGTTAACCGGCCTGAGGCATCACGATATTCTTACCCAGCTGAACACCTCCTTTTGTTTGATTACACCCGTTTGCTGCATGCACGTTTGAAAAACATCCCGGGACCCTGCGAATAAAATGCAGGGCCGCCGCAGGACATTATCTTCAGGGGGCAATTATGCAAGGAATATATATTCTGACATATATTTTATTGATTGTCCTCGGCACAGGGATCGGATTTGCCCTTTCATACCTGATACGAAGCCGGTTTGCCGGTCAGAAGATCCAGGATGCCGAGGAAAAAGCCAAAATGATCGTGGATTCCGCCCAGCGCAAGGCGGATTCGCTTGTCAAGGAAGCGCAGTTGGAAGCAAAAGACCGGCTTTTCAAGATGAAAAGCGATTTTGATGCCGAGACTGCCGAGGCCCGCGACGAGCTAAAAAAGATGGAAAAAAGGCTTCTTTCAAAGGAGGAAAACCTCGATAAGAAAAATGAACAGATCGAGCTTCAGGCAAAGGAAAACGCCCGTCTTGAGCGCGAACTCCAGGAGCGTGAAGCAGGAATTTCCAAAAAGGAGCAGCATTACAATCAGTTAATAGAAGAACAGAAAAACCAGCTCGAAGCTGTTTCCGGCATGACTGCGGAAGCCGCCAAGGAGCTGCTCATGCAGTCAATGGAAAACGAGGCCAGGCATGACAGCGCAAAAACAGTCAAGAGGATTGTGGCAGAGGCAAAGGAGAATGCTGACAAGGAAGCCAAGAAGATAATGGCCACAGCCATTCAGAGGTATGCCGGAGATTTTGTGGCAGAGCGCACTGTTTCTGTTGTACAGTTGCCTGATGATGAGATGAAAGGCAGGATAATCGGCAGGGAAGGCAGAAATATTCGGGCTCTGGAAGCTGCCACAGGCATTGATCTTATTATAGATGATACCCCGGAAGCTGTTATTTTATCAGGATTCAATCCGGTTAGAAGAGAAGTGGCGCGGCTTTCACTTCTGCGTCTCATCGAAGACGGGCGCATCCACCCTGCAAGGATTGAAGATGTGGTCAAAAAGATCGACCAGGAAGTTGAGACCGCGATCAAGGAGGCTGGAAACCAAGCGGCGTTTGATTTAGGCGTGCACGGCATCAGCAATGAGCTGATAAAGTATCTCGGGCGCCTTAAATTCCGTACAAGCTATGCACAGAACGTCCTGCAGCATTCTGTTGAGGTGGGCTTTCTCTGCGGGGCAATGGCAGGAGAACTTGGCTTGAACGTCAAGCTTGCCAAGCGCATGGGTCTTCTCCACGATATCGGCAAGGCGGTGGACCATGAGGTTGACGGATCACATGCGGAAATCGGCGCCCGGCTTGCAAAAAAGCACGGGGAGTCGCCGAAAGTTATTCAATCCATAGCAGCTCATCATGAGGATGTGGCCCCCGAATCTGTTTACGACCTTCTTGTACAGGCAGCAGACAGCCTCTCAGGCGCTCGTCCCGGGGCAAGAAAGGAACTGCTTGAAAATTACATCAAGCGCCTTGAGGACTTAGAGGGGATAGCCAAGGAGGCAAAGGGAGTGGCTAATGCATATGCAATCCAGGCCGGACGCGAGCTTCGGGTGATTGTTGACGGAGGCAGGATGTCTGACGATGACGCAACGATTGTTAGCAAGGATATCGCCAAGAAAATAGAGGAGAACCTTACGTTTCCGGGACAGATAAAAGTCACTGTGATCCGGGAGACCCGTGCGGTGGAATATGCAAACAAATAGCAGGCAGGCATCATGAACGTAATTGATATACTTCGGCAGCGCGGATTCGTAGAAGCAACAACCCATGAGGAGGAACTTCGCGATCATGTTGAAAACCAATCTCCGGTAACCTGTTATGTCGGGTTTGACCCGACAGCGCCCAGCCTTCATGTGGGACATCTTTTGCCTGTAATGGCTCTGGCTCATATGCAGCGGCACGGACACCGTCCGGTTGCACTTGTGGGAGGGGGAACAGGCCTGGTGGGTGATCCGAGCGGCAAGACTGAAATGCGTCAGCTGCTGACCCTGGAAATGGTCGAGGAGAATGCCGCTGGCATAAAATCCCAGCTTTCGCGCTTCATTGATTTCGACCAGGGCAGCGCAATTCTGCTTAACAATGCTGACTGGCTGGTGGGGCTGAAGTATATAGACTTTTTAAGGGACATAGGACGCTATTTTTCCGTGAATCGGATGATCAGGGCGGAAAGCTACCGGGTGCGGCTGGAATCAGAAGAAGGGCTCAACTTTATTGAATTCAACTACATGCTGCTTCAGGCCTATGATTTTTTAAAGCTATATGATTCCCACGGCTGCAGGCTTCAGATGGGTGGCAACGACCAGTGGGGAAATATAGTGGCCGGAATTGACCTTATCCGCAGAATCCGGCAGGTAGAAACATACGGGCTTACCTTTCCCCTGATTACTGCCAGCAGCGGAGCCAAAATGGGTAAAACCGCCAAGGGCGCGATATGGCTGGATCCTGAGCGTACAAGCCCATATGATTATTACCAGTACTGGGTCAATACGGACGACAGGGATGTGATGCGTTTTCTCTCACTTTTTACATTTCTTCCCATGGAAGAGATCATGGAAACAGAAAAGCTTCGGGATGCTGAATTAAACAACGCCAAGGCTGTGCTTGCCTACGAGGCTACAAAACTGGCCCACGGCACACAGGAGGCTGAAAAGGCTCACAAGGCTGCGGCGAGCATGTTCGGTCAGCGCACAATCCCTGACTCGCTTTTACCTTCCAGCGACATTGCGAGAAAGACAGGGGGAGAAAAAGATGCAGAGGTTCCTTTCACCCTGCTTGACAGGTCCGAATTCGCGGCCGGTATCCCGGTCTTCAAGCTCTACCACAGCGTCGGGCTTTCAGATTCCGCAAGCGCAGCCAGGCGGCTTATCAAGCAGGGAGGAGCATATATAAACGGCAGGCGGATCGAGGACCAGAACTATCTGGTTACGGAAAATGATTTTGAAGGAAATGAAATATTGCTGCGGGCCGGGAAGAAAAAATACCATAAAATCAGGATGAAAGATTAAATTTTAAAAAAAGTGTATTTTGGTCT
>JBKHES010000015.1:0-30947 GCA_046540695.1 Desulfobacterales bacterium | reverse complement strand
AAAAACCCGGGCAACAGAAACCCAAAACAGCAAGCAGTTAAATGACAGCACATATTTCCATCGGCCTGATAATGGCCACTTACATAGAAGCAAAGCCATTCGTGGAAAAAATCACATGGCAGCGCTCTGATAAAAACCCGTTTCCTGTATACTGTGCAGACAACCTGACCCTTGTGGTCTCGGGGATGGGCAAGGCAAACGCTGCCGCTGCATGCGCATGGCTTTGTACAGCCAGAACACCCGGATGCATCATAAACATAGGCGCGGCAGGGGCAAACACACAAGGCATGCCCGTGGGAAGCATACACCATATAACCGAAGCACTTGAAACAGACCGCAGGCACTTTAAAACCGGCGAGCCTTTCCGCCACCGGCCTGACGTTCTGGAAGGCTTTCCAACCGCCCGTGTTGCCACGCGCGATGAACCAGTTATCGACCCGCAGGAGCGGCAGAAAATATCTTTTTATGCCGAGCTCTCGGACATGGAGGGCTCGGCGGTTGTTCAGGCGGCACGCAGGTTTCAGACCCCGTGCTTTTTGTTTAAATTCGTAAGCGACACGCGCCAGGACACAACAGGAGACCGAATCGCAGCCAACATCCGCCTTTACCGCGACCCGGTCTTTAATTTTTTCATGAACCTGAGAGCAATGCCCATAAAATTATAAATTTCCGCACCCCTGTTTTAAAAACATGTCAAAAATGGCCGTCGCATTCACCGCTCTGACCGCAATCGCCGCACCCGCAGGCGCAGTTGCCCTTTGCCCTGAATTTGCGGTAAATGCTTCGAACCGTGAATCCAAGGGCCACGCCTATGATTATAAACACCGTTATTTCCTGTATCATTTCCCTCTCCTGTCTTACCTGTCAAAAGCCCAGCAGACTTCCTCCCTGGTAGACCGCAACAGCCAGTAAAAATGCAAGCACCGTGTTAAACCCCATTGAAAACAGCGCCCATTTCCATGATCCGGCCTCCCGTGCAATGCAGACCACAGCAACAAAGCAGGGGGAATAAAACATCACGAATATTATCAGGGCAAAAGCAGTGAGCGGACTCCAGTGTTCAGATTTCGAAAGCCTGGCAGAAAGCCCGGAGTTTTTTTCAGCATCCACTTCCCCCATTGAATAAGCCGTGCCCATGGTTGACACGATGACCTCCTTGGCTGCAAACCCGCCCACAAGTGCAATATTGGTTCGCCAGTCGAACCCGGCCATGCTTGTTGCCGGCTCAAGTGAGGTGCCGATTCGGCCTGCGGCTGAATATTGAAGCTCCGCGCGCGCAAGTTCGGCTTGCTGGTCCGGGCCGAACATCTCGGCCTTTTGTTCCGGCAGGGTCGGAAAGCTCATCATTGCCCACAGCAGAACCGATATTGCCAGGATAACAGTGCCGGCCTTTCGGATATACTGCCATGTGCGCTCCCAGGCATGGATTATTACGCCCTGCAGGGTGGGAAGGCGGTACGGCGGAAGCTCCATGATAAAAGGCGTTGGTTCGCCCCGGATCACGGTCATGCGCAGCAGCCTGGCCACAAGCAGAGCTCCGGCCCAGGAGATAACAGTGACTGCAAACATAACCCAGGCCTTGTAGCCCGAGAAAAAAGCGCCTATCAACAGGGCGAACACAGGAAGCTTGGCCCCGCAGTTCATAAACGGCACTGTCAGCAGGGTAGCCAGCCTCTCTTTGGGAGATTTCAGGGTACGCGCGGCCATCACTCCGGGCACGGCGCACCCGCCCGCGATACCGCCGGAGACTATGAAAGGCATAACAGAGCTTCCGTGCAGGCCGAATACCTTGAACACACGGTCCAGCATGAAAGCAACCCTGGCAAGGTAGCCCGAATCCTCCAGGATGGTTATCCCGACAAACATTAAAAGGATAATCGGCACGAACCCGAGAACGCCTCCCACTCCGTCAATAATTCCGGAAATCACCAGGGACTTGAGCATTCCTTCCGCCATATGCGCATCAGCCAGGCCGCGAAGCGCAGCGAATCCCGATTCCATCCAGGCTGCGGGAACCTCGCTGAGGGCAAACGTTAAGTGATACAACAGCAGAACCACGCCCGCCATTATCAAGGGTCCTGCCAGCCGGTTTATGAGCACCCTGTCGATCTTGTCAGACAGGTAAAGCCGGTTCTGCTCATTGTCCACATGCACCACGCCCTGCCGGATAATGCTTTTTATAAACCCGAAACGCTGATCCGCGATCACCGATTCAGGATCCGTGTCCAGGGTTGCGTTCAGGTGGCCTGCCACCCTGTCTGCTATCTGTGAAAGCCTTGAAGAAAGCTCCGGGTCTGCCTCGTGCCCCGCGGAAACTATTTGTTCGTCTGCTTCCAGGTATTTTAGCGCCACCCAGCGGGCAGGATAATATTGTGTAAGAAATCCCGCCTCTGAAATCAGGGGCTCCATTTCCGACAAGGCGTTATCAATGTCTGCGCCGTATGAAACCTCCGGGCCCTTTGCCCGCCAGGGCATGTCTGCGGCATGTGCTGCAGCTTCCATGAGTTGCCTTTTGCCCCTGCCGCTTCTTGCCACGGTCGGCACCACAGGTACTCCGAGCAGCTCCGACAGGCGCGCTGCGTCTATGCGCACTCCCCTGCCTTCGGCCACGTCGATCATGTTGAGGGCAATGCAGACCGGCACGCCCATTTCAATGATCTGCAGGGTCAGATAAAGGTTTCTCTCCAGGTTTGCGGCATCAACTATATCCACCACCACCGCGGGTTTTTCCGTTGCTATAAAGTCCCGGGCGATAACCTCTTCCAGGGAATAGGCCGTCATGGAATAGGTGCCGGGCAGATCCACAAGGGTGAGTTCCAGGCCGTTTATCTTGTAGACGCCTGTTTTTTTCTCAACCGTTACACCAGGGTAATTTCCCACCTGCTGGCGCGCCCCGGTCAGCGTGTTAAAAAGGGTTGTCTTTCCTGAATTCGGATTTCCCGCCAATGCAATTGTATGGCCCATTTTTGATTATTCCACCTCCACTTCTATAAAATCCGCCTCGCTGTTTCTAAGGGTCAGCGTAAAACCCGCGATGCGAAGGGCCACAGGGTCTCTCAAGGGCGCCCTTCCCTTTACAGTAAATACGGTGCCGGGAACCAGGCCCATATCGCGCATCCGCCTTCCGAGCTCTCCTCTGGCCCGGATTGAGGCGATCTTTCCTGACTGCCGCTGCTTCATCTGTCGCATGTTGATCTTCTGCATAATTAGATTCCTCCGAAAAATAAAATTTAAAACATAAACAGAGCTGGTTTGTATTTTGTTTGGTATACCTAACTTTATTTGCTGTCAACATCTTTTTTTATAAATTTATCTTTTGTTTGCTTCTTGATCAAAAATCGGGTATACATCAGGCTGCAACAATACAAAAGGAGCCTACCATGACAGGGATAGACTTATCCGAAAACCTGGAGGATTACCTGGAGACCATACTTGAGCTGGAAAAAACCAACAAGGTAGCCAGGGTAAAAGACATAGCCGAACACCGGGGGGTGCTGCGCGGCTCCGTCACAGGCGCCCTGCGGAGCCTTGCTGAAAAAGGTCTTATCAATTACGAGCCCTACAGCTTTATCACCCTCACTAAAAAAGGCACCCAGGTGGCAGGGGAAATAAACCGCAGGCACATGGTTATAAAAAACTTTCTCAGCCATGTGCTCCAGCTCGACGAAACCACGGCAGAAGACAACGCCTGCAGAATGGAGCACGCAATGGACAGGGCGGCAGTGGACCGGCTGGTGGCTTTTATCAAATACATAGACACCTGTCCCAGAACTAATGCCGACTGGCTCGAAGGTTTTGCTCTCCACAGGGAAAGGAGCGGGAAAAAACAGCCCGACTGCATAAAGTGCCTTGAAAAAAGTATTGAAAAACACTCAACAAAATAAGCGCGGCGACGCGGAAATAAATTCTCAAACCCCAAACAACAGGAGTTTTGATGAGCGATTATCAATTCTATGAGGTGGTGAAACAGCCGCCGGTGGCGTGGGTATACCTGAACCGGCCTGACAAGAAAAACGCCATGAACCCTCCTGCCTGGAAGGAAAGCATTCCAATCTTCGAGGATCTGGACAGCGATAAAGACATCCGGGCAGTGGTTATTGCCGGCCGCGGTCCATGCTTTTCCGCTGGCATAGACCTGATGGGCATGGCAGGCGAATTGCCGGAGCTCATGGACGAAGGCCAGAAAGGCGGGGTAAAGTGGGCACTGCTTAAAAAAATATACGCCATGCAGGATGCCATAAGCTGCATTGAATGGTGCAGAAAGCCCGTGATCGCAGCCATCCACGGCCACTGCGTGGGCGCGGGCCTGGACATGGCAACAGCCTGCGACATAAGGCTATGCTCCTCTGACGCCCGGTTCTGCCTCAAGGAAGCAGCTGTGGGCTTTGTTGCCGACGTGGGGGTCCTGCAGCGCATACCCCGCATAGTAGGCCAGGGACACGCAAGGCAACTTGCTTATACCGCAAAAGAGTTTGACGCTGAAAAAGCAAACCAGATACTCCTGGTAAACGAGGTGTATGCGGACTACCAGGCCCTGATGGACGCCGCCCGGGACCTGGCCGGTCAAATAGCTGAAAACCCTCCCCTTGCAGTGCAGGCATCAAAAGACGTTCTCAACTACGGGGCCGGCAGGACTGTTGAAGAGGGACTGAAATACGTGGCCACGATCAGCACCAACATAATCCCGTCCAGGGACCTGATGGAGGCGATTTCGGCTTTTTCGGAAAAAAGAAAGCCCGTTTTCACGGGCGAATAAACAGGCAGCGGCACACAGATGAACATATACGTTTCCAGCCTGGGATGCGTAAGAAACCAGGTGGACAGCGAGGTGATGGCCGGCAGGCTGTCCCGGTGCGGACACATCCTGTGCGAAAGCCCGGAAAGCGCTGACGTGATAGTTATAAACACCTGCGCCTTTATTGAGTCCGCAGCGGAACAGGCGGTGGACGAGATCTTAACGCTCTGTGAATTTAAAAAACAGGGCTCCTGCACCAAGGTCGTAGTAACCGGCTGCCTTCCCCAGAGATACGGAAGACAGGCTGCAGAGTCAATGCCGGAAGTGGACGTATTTCTCGGCACAGGTGCATATGAAAGCATTGAAGAGGCAGTGAATGGAAAATTGCAGCCAGGAACCTGCCTTCTTCCCCCGCCTTCCCGGCAGCCTCTTCCGTCCTGGGACACGGCCCGCATACACGATACATGGCCGGTGGCATACATAAAGGTCATGGAGGGCTGCGCCAGGCGCTGCACTTACTGCATCATTCCCGAGCTCAGGGGTCCGATCAGAAGCAGGCAAGCAGACGACGTTGCCAGGGAAGCCGGGCTTCTTGCTGACAAGGGGTTTGCAGAAATTATACTGGCAGGCCAGGAAACCACCTCCTGGGGCACGGATCTAGACGCCGGCCAGTCATTGGCGGATTTGCTTGAAAAAACCGCTTGTGCTGCAAACGACGTAAGGCTGCGGTTTTTATACGGGCACCCCGAAATGATAGATGACCGGCTGCTGAAAACGGTTGCAGAGCATCCCTGTATATGCAGGTATTTTGACATCCCTGTCCAGCACGTCAGCAGCCGGGTTTTAAAGCGAATGGGACGCAGATACGACAGGCGGAAATTAATGGAATGCATCGAGCGTATTCGCGGCGCCATGCCTGATGCCGCACTGCGCACAACAGTTCTGGTAGGGTTTCCGGGGGAAACCGATGCGGATTTTGATGAACTGCTTGAATTCGTGGAACAGGCCGGATTCGATCATCTTGGCGCGTTTATCTATTCCGACGCGGACGACCTTGCATCACATCGCCTGGACGGGCATGTTGACCCGCAAACCGCGCAGGACCGCCATGATCTTTTGATGCAGCGGCAGGCTGATATATCGCTTGACAAAAACCGGGAAAAAATCGGCAGCCGCGTTGAAGTGCTCGTGGAAGGAAGGGCGGAAGACGGCCGCTTTTACGGCCGAACCAGGCTGCAGGCGCCTGAAGTTGACGGGGTGACCTTTATAGAAACACAAACAGCAGAAATCGGCAAATGCATGGACATACGCATTACTGACGCCGATGAATACGATCTTACAGGAGTTCCGGAATGACCGGTTTAAAACAGAAACTACTCCAAAAGGTTGACCCGGATCTGGAAACAATTGAATCCGCGCTGGTTCAAAACCTGAACCCGCACATGAATCTTGTCAGCCAAACAGCGGGGCACCTTATATTTTCCGGTGGTAAACGGCTTCGGCCGCTTCTGGTTGTACTTTCATCCCGCATCTGCGGGCACGAAAGCCCTTTTGTTCCCAAATTCGCATCCACATTCGAATTTCTCCACACGGCCACCCTGCTGCATGACGATGTCATAGACGGCGCATCCATGCGCCGCGGCAAAGCGGCAGCCCACTCCATTTACGGCGCTCCCGTGACCGTGCTGGTGGGAGATTTCCTGCTGGCAAGGGCGTTGTGCATTTCCTCGGAAGCCGGGGATCCGGAAATCATCCGGGTGGTGTCTTCCATGACCGAAGAGATGTCGCAGGGAGAAATAAACCAACTGATCAAAAAGGGCGACATTCACATCACGGAAAATGACTACATGGATATAATCCGCTGCAAAACCGGAATTCTCATAGAAGGAGCCTGCCGCACCGGGGCAATTCTTGCAGGAGCGGGCCAGCAGGAGAAAAACGCCCTGACCGCATACGGCAGGCACCTTGGACTGGTATTCCAGATAGCAGATGACCTGCTGGATTATACCGCTGACACCTCTGAGTTCGGAAAAACCGTGGGAACAGACCTAAGGGAGGGCAAGCTGACCCTGCCTCTTATTTACGCGCTAAGGCAGGCCCAGGGCTCGGACAGAAGATTCATGGAGGCGTTGATAGCTGATAAAGACTTCAGCGAAAGCGACTTTAAAACCCTGCTCGATCTGCTTGAAAAATACGGCGGACTCGATTATGCTGAAACAGTGGCATCTGACAATCTAGCCCGGGCAAAACAACAGCTGGAAATATTTTCCCCGTCAGAGACACGGGATATTCTCGAAACCCTGGCAGATTACGCCCTGCGCAGGAGTTCATGACAAGCAGCAGGGAATTTAAAGGGGCAAAAAGACAAGGATACAGGCAATCATGAAAAAATTTTCTTACGCAGGTATAAAAACCGTCTTTGCCGTCTGCATCATGCTGTCTCTGATTTTTTCGGCAGCCGCTGTCCACGGCGCAAGCGACGGGGCTGAAAGCCGGACTGTGGTGGCTTTCGGCAGCAGCCAGGGCGCCAGTGATGAGGCAGACTCAAGAAAAGAGGCGGTTTCGTCGGCCATGCGATCTGCCGTGCGCAGCGCCGCCTCGGGCCTTTTGTCAGAAGAGACAATCAGGCAGAACTTTGAGACCCTGGCGGAAATACTCGACGAAAAAAACGATGACTTCATCCGGAACTACAGGATTCTTGAAGAAGCCGGGGTAAAAGACAAGCATCAGGTGCTGATCCGTGCAACTGTATCCCACGACAGAATAAGGCAGGCCCTCAAAAAGGAAGGTATCGAAACCGCGCCCCCGCAGCTGCCTTCAGTCCTTTTCATGATCGCGGAGAAGAATCTTGACGACCTGGATTTTGACTACTGGTGGCGCAGCGGATACAGGAGTTTTTCAAATCCGGCTGCAATCCCGTCTATACGACAGATCTTCCTTGAAAATGACTTTACAGTTATAGAGCCCCCGGATGACGGCTCAAATTCTGCAAACACACTCAAAAACCTTGAGCCCGGCCCCGAACCTGCAGACTATGAGGCATCCATAATAGCAAGGCGCCTCGGAGCAGAACTGGTTGTAGCCGGCACGGCCACTGCCGAAACCACCGCCAACAGGATGGGCGAGGATATCCGCACCTTCAGGGCCGCAATAAACCTGCGCGTAATTGATGCTGAATCCGGTGAAAAACTGACCACAATCCGGGAGCAGGCCATTACGGTCAGCCGGAATGCGGAAAAAGCCGGCAGAAACGCAATGGCAGACGCTGCCTTTCAGGCCGGAAGGAAGCTTTCGGCTCGCATCGCCTCAATCCGGCTCCAGGACTCGGAATCCGCGGAACAGATTATAATCAGGGTTACTGGAGAGCCGGTGCTCGAACACCTTGAAAAGCTCCGCAATGCAATTAAACAGCAGTCAGGAGTATCAGGGCTTCACACCACGGACATGAGCGCAAGATCAGCCTCCCTTGCAGTCGATTACAGAGGCACCGCCCAGGAGCTCGCTGACGATCTTCTGACGCATTCCTTTGAATCATTTGGCATCAACATAAAAGACATCTCAGAAGATAAGCTGTCCGTGGAGTTGATCCTGCAGTGACCAGCAGGCGCCCGCAGGCCATTGTTTCATGCATTGTGCCTGCGGGGCGAAAACCCGGCCTTGTTTGAAAAAATCAGTTGCGAAACCCGGAATTATCCGGTAAAAATTCCAGTTAACGCAAACAGGAAGTATGCTGCAGTTAAAGGAAAAACAGGCCGCGGTCTGCAGACAGCAGAACAACCTGAAACACCAACCCGTAAGGTGCTGAAATGCAATTCACCAAAGAACAGATAATGATCCAGAAAACCGCCAGGGAGTTTGCCAGAAGAGACCTGGAACCGCTGGCTGCAGAACGGGACAAAAACCACGAATACCCCGCGGAAAGCCTGAAAAAAATGGGCGGGCTCGGCCTTCTGGGAATGCTCGTTCCCGAAGAATACGGCGGCGAAGACCTCGACACCCTGTCCTACGTGCTGGCCATGACAGAAGTGGCCTATGCATGCGCATCCACGGCAGTGATAATGTCTGTGCACAACTCGATCTGCTGCGGAAGCCTGCTCAGGTTCGGCTCGGAGGATCAGAAAAAACGCTACCTTGTGCCTATGACCGCGGGTGAAATCATCTGCTCTTTTGCGCTTTCGGAGCCGGAAGCAGGCTCTGACCCGGCATCCATGCAGACCACTGCTGAAAAGGACGGAGATTTCTATGTTTTAAACGGCACCAAGCGATGGATCACTGGAGGCGCCACCTCGGGGCTGTTCATAGTGCTTGCAAGGACCGATCCGGACGCAGGGCACAAGGGAATTTCCGCCTTTCTTGTCACCCGGGACATGGAAGGATTCGCCACAGGCAGGCTCGAGGACAAGATGGGCCAGTGCGCCTCTGACACAACTGATCTTGTTTTTTCAAACTGCAGGGTTCCTTCTGACCACCTTCTCGGACAGGAAGGCGAAGGCTTCATTGTTGCCATGTCAGGGCTGGACGACGGCAGGATCGGCATTGCCGCACTTTCCCTCGGTTTGGGTCAGGCTGCGCTTGACCAGGCATCTGATTACGCGAAACAGCGCGTACAGTTCGGCCGCCCCATAGCTGAAAACCAGGGGCTTCGCTGGATGATAGCTGACATGGCAACTGATGTTGAGGCCGCCCGGCAGCTTGTCTACAATGCGGCGGACAAAAAGGACCGCGGCGAAAGATGCAGCAGGGAGGCCTCCATGGCCAAGCTGTATGCCTCTGAGATGGCCAACCGTGTCACGGGCCAGGCCCTGCAGATCCACGGAGGCTACGGCTACACCACGGAATTCCCCGTGGAAAGGTTTTACAGGGATGCGCGCGTGCTGACCATATACGAAGGGACATCCCAGATACAGAAAATGGTTATAGCCAACGAAGTGCTGGGGGACAAAAAAAAGCGCAAAAAATAATGAACAAGTGAGATCGCAAAAAAGCAGTCACCTTACTTCCACCAAATTTGCGATACGCTCGATGGTGTTTTGCACGAACCACGGGTCATTGATCCTGACCTCAATCGCGTTGTTCGGGCATGCGGCGGCACACCTGCCGCAGCCCCTGCAAAGGTCCCGGTCAATTTCAGCTTTCCCCCCGCTGAGCCGGATTGCGTCAACAAAGCAAATTTTCCGGGTACAACGGCCGCAGCCCGCACATTTATCCGTTACCTCAACACTGATCAGCGGCTTTATCCAGTAAGGAGTGGTCATGGGTCTCCAGTACGGCACATTTTCATGCGCCGGGAAAAATCATATTATCCTGCTGCCTGAATACGTTTGATGCTTTTCGGATGAAATGAGAGTTTTGCCGCCATTAATTAAATTTCCCGGCAGACCATAAAAAAAAGGCCTGCGGCAGTGTTGCTGCCCGCAAGGCCCTTGTTTTTACTGGTAGGCGCGAGCAGACTCGAACTGCTGACTTCTACCGTGTCGGGGTAGCGCTCTACCAACTGAGCTACGCGCCTTTGATTTTAAAAAAAATATATCAACACCGCCTGCCGTGTCAAGGGAAAAAGCCTGCATAAAAGACTTGATCTAAATCGCTTCAGCCGGTACACATGCCCTATGATTATACGCAAAGCCACCATAGAAGACATCAAGCCCATCCACGCCATGCTCAAGCATTACGGCGCCAAGGGAGAACTGCTGGCGCGCCCCCTGAGCCGCCTATACGATCATGTGCGGGATTTCTTCGTGTGCGAGGACCCGGAAACCAGGCAGATAGTGGGATGCTGCGCGCTGCAGTTCTGCTGGGAGGATCTGGCGGAAATACGTTCCCTTGCGGTTGCTGAATCGCATGAGGGCAAAAACATTGGAACACGGCTTCTTGAAAACGCGTTTGAGGAAGCCCGCTTCTACAAAATAAGGAAGCTTTTCACGCTTACCTACAGGCCGGAGTTTTTCAAGAAGTTCGGCTTTATAGTTATTGACAAGTCTGAGCTGCCGATAAAGATATGGGCGGACTGCATCCACTGCGTCAAGTTTCCGGACTGCGACGAGACCGCCCTTCTAAAACAGATATGAGGCTATGCGTAAATAAGATTCACCCGCAGCGGAGGGTGCTCCCATATACCCGGCAGGGGCAGGAGGTGCTGGTACTTGACTGTCAGCCAGAACAGCTCCGGCTTAATATCTCTTAATTTCCCGTCTTCAGGGGGAAGCGCCGCAGCGGTGTGTGCATAAGAGACCCTGAACAGAAAAACCCCGTCTTTTCCGTTCTGGTCCAGCATGTAAAAACGTTTTAATTCCCGTACCTGCATGGAATTGCGCTCTGCGACCTGATCCATTTCTTTTGCGCTCAGACTTATCAGAACCATCTTGGCAACACCCTGCTCGGAATAGCGATTCAGGGAACGCGATTCACTGCTGGAAACATATACGGTTGAAATAAAGGACAGCCTGCGCAGGTACTGGGCAGCAACGCTTGCAGCCGTTCGCCGCCCGCCGCTCATCTCCGGCAGGCCGTAGTATTCAAAGAATTTTTTCTGTACGTCTTCAGCGTATTTTTCACCCTTTTCGTAAACATCCTTTGATATATAGCGCAAATGCCGGGCCAGGTCCTCTGCAGCCTCTGCAATGGGCCAGTCTATGCGCACATGGAAATGAGAAAGATAATAGCGGTGTTTGGACTTTGCCTGGCTGATGTCGCGCTGGATTAAAAGCGCGTAGTCCACCGGCAGCAGATCTTTTAAAAAGTTGTAGAAATGAACTGAATCCAGGAATTTCTGGCTTCTGTCAAAATCAGGTCCCAGCGACAGGGTCTTGGACCTGAGCAGGTTGGTCTTGGTGGTTTTGTTGGACTCGAAAAACCGGATATACTTCTTGTAGGCTTCGGGAATCGCATCTTCGGCGAAAATCACAAGAAAGGAGTTGTGAAGGCTGTATTCATCCTTGGGAATCCGGGCCCGGGGCTTTAACTCCTTTCTTTCCACAAACGGATAAGGGGTGTTGTTGTTTTTGAAGTTTTCGTAGGATTCTTTAAGTGAATGGGCAAGTATAAACTGATCGAGCTCATCGCGGAGCAATTCGTAATAAGATCGTCTAAGCCTGTTTTCTAAACTCAGTTCCTCCCTGGTACGCCAGTACAAAGACACTTTCTCCTTTTAAGCAATGGTTTGAGGCGGGCCCGCAGCATTTTACGAATAGTATAATCTGTTTTTCCTGAATTGTCAAACAATTATCAGCGCTTCTGCCTCCCGGCCCATTGAGAAAGCCTTGCCCGGTAACGGCATCCGATCAACAAGGGCGCGATGCTCGACGCAACAACGATCCCCGTGAAAACATACTCACTGCCAAAAAGAAAGGATCCTTATTCTTATCAGGGCGTATCAGCCCCTCCCAGGGCCTCGACTCCGGGCAGGGGTTTTCCCTCCAGTAACTGCAGAAAGGCGCCTCCGCCAGTGGAGATATAGGAAAACCTGTCGGTCTGGCCCGTGCTGTGGATTGCCACGTCAGTGTCGCCGCCGCCCACAATGGAAAGCGCGTAGGAGTCTGCCACGCTGTATACCATGGATATGGTGCCGCGGCTGAATGCATCTATTTCGAACATGCCCATGGGACCGTTCCAGACAATTGTCTTTGCATTATAAAGGGCTTCGTCAAAAAGGCGGGATGTTGCAGGCCCGATATCCAGCGCCATCCAGTTTTCCGGAATTTCCTGGATGGGAACTATCTTTGTCTCGGCCTTTGGGTCCGGCTCAGGAGCCACAACCGCGTCCACCGGGAGATAGAACTTGATTCCCTCTTTTACGGCCCTTTGCCTGAGCTTCCCTGCCGCATCCACAAGGTCGTCTTCCACCTTGGAGCGGCCCATGTCAAAGCCCATGGACTTTAGAAACGAATTTGCCATGGCCCCGCCGATTATGAACTTGTTGACCCTGGAAAGCATGTTTTCCAGGGCTCCGAACTTGCCGGAGACCTTTGCCCCGCCTATAATGGCCACCAGGGGCCTGCGGGGCTTTTCCATGGCGTCCTTGAAATAGTTGAGCTCTTTGAGAAGAAGAAACCCTGCCGCAGCCTCTTTAAAGTGTCGAACAATGCCTTCTACTGATGCATGGGCCCTGTGAGACACTGCAAACGCATCATTTACATATACATCCGCCAGGGAAGCAAGCCTGGAAGCGAACTCAGGATCATTTTTTTCTTCACCCGGATGAAAGCGAAGGTTTTCAAGGAGTACGACTTCATTTTCCCCCATACCTGCGACCTGTTTTTCAACCTCATCTCCTGCGCAGTCCGGTGCCAGATCCACGTCCTGCCCGAGCAGCCTGCCCAGCCGCTTGGCAACCGGCGCCAGGCTCAGCTCTTCCACCCGCTTGCCCTTGGGCCTGCCCATATGGGACATGATAACAAGGCTTCCCCTGTGGTCCAGGATATAGTGCAGGGTGGGAAGCACCTCCCTTATCCGTGTGTCGTCGGCTATATTCTGGTGCTCATCCAGGGGAACATTTAAGTCCACGCGTACAAGAACCTTTTTGCCTTCCAGGTCCAACTCCTTGACGGATTTCATTTGCAAGCCTCCTTTGCAGGCGTTTTCAGGATTTTTTGCCGCCTGCGCCTTTCCTTTGTTTGCGCAGGTGTATGGACTTCTTCCTGGCCCATCTCTGGAAAAAAGTAATAGTGCCGGCCTGATAGGCACGATCCACTTTTTCGTCCTCCACCCTGAGCCCTCCGCCGCGCCTTATTGCGGTTTTCAGGCAGGCTGTGTTGTGCTCGCATGCCATGCAGACTTCCGGGCTCTGGCGCAGGCCATTTTCCGCCATGGGAAAAACCAGCTCAAGCACCCCGAAACATTCCGGGCGGTTTTCAGAGTCAGTCATATTCCCCCATGAATTTTGCAAGCTCCTGCTCATACTGGGCACACATTCTTCTTATGTGACCGGCATCCGCAAAACTGTAATACCTCCGGTCGCCTATTACTATGTGCTCGTGCACGGTGATGCCGGTGCTCATGCAGGCAAAAACCAGCCGCCTGGTGATCGCGACGTCCGCAGGCGAAGGATCAGGGTCTCCCGAGGGATGGTTGTGGGCAAAGATCACTGCGGCCGCCCTGTAATCCAGGGCCTTTTTCACCACCTCCCTGGGATAGACTGCACCTGAGGTCAGGGTCCCCTCAAAGAGAACTTCCGTGTCTACAACCCTGTTTTTGGCATCGAGAAACAACACCTTGAAGCATTCCCTGCCTTTGCCTGCCATGCTGTGATACAGGTAATCAAACAGGGCCCTGGCATTGCTCACCGGGTCGGATCGAACCACCTTTTTTTCAAGATAACGCTGAGCAACCGCAGGGACAAGCTTGACACCGAAAACATTTTTCGGCCCTATTCCCTGGATTTCACAGAGTTCATTCACGGCTGCATCCAGCACCCCCGGCAGTGTCTGAAACCTCTGCATGGCCTGCTTTGCGGGCTCCTTGCAGTCTTTTTGGGGGGTCGCCAGGGTTAAAAGCAATTCCACCACTTCGTAGTCGTGGAATCCGCTCAAGCCGGACTCCAGAAATTTCTCCCGCAGCCTGCGCCTGTGGCCCTCTCCCTTATGCTGCTGGTTCTGATTCATAAACCCGGTTTTAAACCTGTAGCTTTTTCGGATTCAGGCATCCGGAGTTGTTTTTTTATTCCACGTCCTCGAGCTCGGATTTAAGACTTCGGGTCATAAGCTGGTGCACAGCTTCCCGCGGCTTTAATCCCTCATAGAGCAATGCATAAACCGAATCCGCGATCGGCATTTCAATGTCGAGCTTTTTTGCCATGTTGCGCACCGACTTGGCAGTGCGCACTCCTTCGGCCACCATGGCCATGCTCGACAGTATCTCATCCAGGCTTTTTCCCTCGCCGATCATTTTGCCCACAGTATGATTTCTGCTGATCGGACCGGTGCATGTAAGAACAAGGTCCCCCACCCCGCTTAGCCCTGCAAAGGTATGGGGATTTGCGCCGAGCCTGATTCCCAGCCTGCGGATTTCAGTCAAACCGCGGGTGATAAGGGCTGCACGGCTGTTTAAGCCGAGCCCGAGTCCGTCGACTATGCCGGAGGCTATTGCTATGACGTTTTTGACTGCGCCTCCCAGTTCAACTCCTATAACGTCTGGATTAGTATACACCCTGAAATACGGGGTTGCAAACACCTGCTGTACGTATGCAGCCAGCTCGGAATCCTGTGCTGCAGCGGTAACCACTGTGGGATTTTCCCTGGCAACCTCCCCGGCAAAACTAGGTCCTGAAAGCACTGCCAGGCGGTCTCTGTGCTTCGGCAGCACCTCGGACAGCACCCCTGTCATTGTAAGGTGCGTGCTGTTCTCTATTCCCTTGGCTGCTGATACCACGACTGTTCTTTTTTCAATGCTGCCTGCAGCCCGGCCCGCCACTTCACGCATTACATGAGAGGGCACCACCATGACAACCAGGTCCTTGTCAGCAGCCACCCGGCCCAGATCGTCTGAGACCTGGATGTTTTCAGAAAGCCTGATCCCGGGCAGGAAAACATTGTTTTCACGCTGCCGGTCTATGCTGCGACAGACCTCTTTTTCAAAAGCCCATAACTCCGGGCTGTAGCCCTTGGACCCGAGCATTGCGGCAATAGCAGTGCCCCAGCTGCCTGCACCTATAACCCCTATTTTCGTTGTCGCGTTGTAAGCATTCATTTTTTACCACCTCAGAGTGCTGGTCCCCCCTCCTGCGCTTCATCATCTGTTTCAGGGGTTTCCTGTTCCGCCAGTCTCGCCGCGCTTACCATCCGTTCATAGGATTCCATGCCTATGAGCTTGACTCCCTGGGTATTTCTGCTGATCACGGAGATGTCAGCAATTGCCATGCGGATTATCTTTCCCGCATCAGTTATAAGCATCACCTCGTCTTCATCGCTTACCACCAGAATGGTCACCACCCTGCCGTTGCGCTCGTTGGTCTTTATGGTGATAACTCCCTTGCCGCCGCGTTTCTGAACCGGATATTCATCTATGAGAGTTCGCTTGCCGTAACCGTTTTCAGTCACTGTAAGCAGAGTTTCGCCGTAGGTAAGCACCTCCATGCCCACCAGCTCGTCGCCGGAGACAAGGCCCATGCCGCGCACGCCCATTGACTTGCGCCCGGAAGGCCGGATGTCTGATTCCCGGAACCGTATGGATTTGCCGAAAAGCGAGCACAGAAACACCTGGCGGGTGCCGTCTGTAAGCCTGGCTGAAATGAGCTCATCGCCTTCAGCCAGGTTTATAGCAATAATTCCGCCTGACCTTGGCCTGGAAAAAGCCATGATATCAGTCTTCTTGATCAGGCCCTTTCTGGTGGCCATCAGCACGTAACTGCCGGGAAGAAACTCGGGCACTGCAACAACCGTTGTCAGGCGCTCGTCCGGTGCGAAGTTGAGCAGGTTCACCACTGCCTTGCCCCTGCTTGTCCTTCCTCCCCTGGGAATGTCATATACCTTGCACCAGTATACCCTTCCCCGGTTTGTAAAAAACATGAAGGTGTGATGCGTGGAGGCCACAAACAGGTGGGACACAAAGTCCTCGTCCCTGGTGCCCATGCCGGTTTTACCCTTGCCGCCCCTGTGCTGCTTTCTGTAAAGGGTTATGGGGTTTCTCTTTATATATCCGGCATTGGTTATTGTAACGACCATGTCCTCCTGTACGATCATATCCTCCATGGTGATTTCCCTGGTCTCGGATACGATCTTGGTCCGCCTCTGGTCTCCGAAAGTTTCCTGGATCTCTGTGAGTTCGTCTTTTATGATCTGCAGAACCAGCCGCTCGCTGGACAGAATTTCCTTGTAGCGCGCGATTGCCTCGAGAACATCCGCGTGTTCCTGCTTGATCTTGTCTCGTTCCAGGCCGGTGAGCCTCTGCAGGCGCATGTCGAGTATCGCCTGGGCCTGGGCATCTGAGAGCTCGAAGCGTTCCATGAGCTGCCCCTTGGCCTCTGCCGGAGAAGCCGCGTTCCTGATCAGTGCCACCACCTCGTCGAGATTGTCCAGTGCAACGATCAGGCCCTCCAGTATATGGGCGCGGGCTTCGGCCTTTTTCAGATCGTGGCGGGTGCGTCGGAGGACAATCTCCTTGCGGTGGACCACGAAATGCTCGAGTATCTCCTTGAGGTTCATCTGCTCCGGCCTTCGGTTTACCACAGCAAGGAAGATAATCCCGAAGTTGGTCTCCAGGGGCGTATGCTTGTAGAGCATGTTTAAAATAACTTCCGCCACCTGGTCCTTTTTCAGGGCAATGGCCACGCGTATGCCTTCCTTGTCAGACTCGTCGCGGACATACTTGATTCCCTCAATCTGCTTTTCCCTTATCAGGGCTGCTATTTTTTCAATTAACGCGGCCTTGTTGACCTGGTAGGGCAGCTCCTTGACCACGATAATTTCGTTTTTGGTCTTTTTTTCCTTTTCTATATCTATTCTTGCCCGAATCCGGAGCTTGCCGCGGCCGGTATTATAGGCTCGGCGTATCCCCTCTGTGCCGTAAATTATACCTCCGGTTGGAAAATCAGGCCCCGGCATATAATCGATTAATTCTTCTATACTGATCTCGCTATTTTCAATGAGGGCTTTTATGGCTTCTGCCAGCTCGGAAAGATTGTGGGGCGGTATATTTGTAGCCATGCCCACGGCAATACCTGAAGAACCGTTTAACAAAAGAGAAGGTATCTTGGCAGGCAGCACCATGGGCTCGTTTAATGTTTCATCATAATTTAACTGCCAGTCCACAGTTTCCTTGTCTATATCCTCGAGCATCTGGTGCGCCAGCCGCGTCATGCGCACTTCTGTATAACGCATCGCCGCAGGGGGATCGCCGTCCACGGAACCGAAGTTTCCCTGGCCGTCTACAAAAGGATATCTGAGGGTGAATTTCTGCGCCATGCGGACTGTTGCATCGTATACCGCAGAATCGCCGTGGGGGTGGTACTTACCTATGACATCACCGACTATGCGGGCGGACTTTTTATACGGCTTGTTCCAGTCGTTTCTCAGTTCGCGCATGGCAAACAGAATCCTTCGGTGCACGGGTTTCAAACCGTCGCGCACGTCAGGCAGGGCCCTGCCGATGATCACGCTCATGGCGTAATCCAGGTAGGACTGCCGCATTTCGCTGTCTATTGCAATTTCATTTATCCGCTGCTGAATTTCGCTCATTTAGGCTCCTGGTAAGGATTCCGGTTTCTTTGGAAACACTTGTTTCCACAAGGCAAAAACCCTGCCTGGCCGTTTCGGGCAGGCCGGACACAGTTTTCCTTGATCAGCCCGGGCTGCAAACATCCGGGGCGCCCGGGCCAGGGTCGATCTTTATGATTTCAGTTTTTTACTTTCTACCTGCTGACAAAACCCAGGGCCAGCAGCACCAGAACCGCCTCAAAGGCGTACATGGCCGGAAAACTCTGCGCGAAATGATATGCGATGCCGCCGCCAACGATGACCGGTATGCCGAAAACTACAAGGATTCCGATTTTTCTGCTGATGGACTCGATTGTATTCATGCATCAACTCCTGTGGGAAGAATCTTTTTTTATTTAACAGGCCTCTATGATCATTGACATGCCCATGCCGCCTCCGATGCACATGGAAATCAGGCCGGTTTTCGCCCCGGTATTCCCCATCATGTGAGCGGCTGTAACCATCTGCCTGGCGCCGGTGCATCCTATGGGATGGCCCAGTGAAATGCCGCTGCCGTAAAGGTTGGGCTTTTCCGTGGCAATACCCAGCTCCTTCATGCAGGCTATGGCCTGGGCGGCAAAGGCCTCGTTTAACTCTATGAGATCGAGGTCATCCACAGTCATTCCGGTTTTTTTAAGCACCCTGCGGATTGCCGGAATCGGCCCCAGTCCCATGTATGCAGGATCCACACCGCCGGAGGCAAAACTGCGGATTTTCGCCATGGGCTTTAAGCCCAGGGCATCAGCCCGCTGCCTGCTCATTAACACAACAGCTGCAGCCCCGTCGTTAACACCAGAAGCATTGCCCGCAGTAACAGTGCCGTCTTTTTTAAACACGGGCTTTAGCTTTGACATTTTCTCCATATCTGTTTCCATGGGCCGCTCGTCAGTGTCAACCACCACGTCGCCCTTGCGGGTCTTTACGGTCACCGGTGCAATTTCCTTTGCAAACGTGCCGTCAGCGATTGCCGCACAAGCCCTGTTGTGGCTCAAAACCGAGAGCTCGTCCTGCTCCTGCCTGGAAATCCCGTATTTTCCAACAATATTTTCAGCAGTCACGCCCATGTGATAGCCGTAAAAAATCTCGTAGAGCCCGTCGTAAACCATCAGGTCAAGGACCTCCCCCTTTCCTGTGACTTCCATGCGGTGGCCCCATCTGGCCTTGGGAAGCGCCATTGGTGCGCAGCTCATGCTCTCCTGGCCGCCTGCCACCACGGCTTCGGCCTCGCCGCACATAATTGAAGCCGCTCCGAGCGCAATGGATTTGAGCCCTGATGCACAGACCTTGTTTACTGTGTATGCAGGGGTTTCCTTGGGCATACCCGCCCGTATCATGGCCTGCCGGGCCGGGTTCTGCCCCTGGCCTGCCATAAGAACGTTGCCCATGATCACCTCGTCAAAGGCGGTTTCCTGCGCCTGGTCATCCCACTGGGAGGCATTTTTCTCAAGCTCAGTTTCTCCCTGGTCCCGGAAAGGATCGGGAGCCGCCGCCTTCATCTCCTCGCTCAACCCCGGCCGCAGCCCGGCGCGCGTGACTGCCTCCCTGATGGCCAGGCTGCCCAGATCCACTGCGGTGACGTCCTTTAAGGAGCCGCCGAATGAACCGACAGGCGTCCTGGCTGCGCTGACTATCACAACTTCTTGCATATCCGCATCCTCCTTGCTATTTTTATCTTGATAATGGAAACCTTTGTGCAAACAAGCATTTAAAATTAAACAATTTATTGTTATTTTAATAAATTAATTATAATACCAGATTTACAATTCAAATACAAGAACAAACCCCGGACAGCTGAACCATGTGCCTTATTTCCATAGCCATTGAGGCTCACCCCGAGTATCCGATGATTATAGCCGCCAACCGGGACGAATTTTACAGCCGTCCCACCTCGCCCCTTGCCTTCTGGGACGACAACCCGGAAATTCTAGCCGGAAAAGACCTGCAAAGCAGGGGGACATGGCTGGGCGTGACGCGCAGCGGTAAAATCGCAGCCGTTACAAACTACAGGGATCCCTCATCAATGACCCCCCGGGGCGAATCAAGGGGGCAGCTTGTAAGGGCTTACCTGGAGAAAAACGCCAGAGCCGAAGACTACCTTGCAGAGGTTGAAAAAAAAAGAGACAGATACACGGGCTTTAACCTGCTGGCAGGAGATACGCGCCAGATGTGGTGGTATTCCAACAAGGACGGCGGAATAGTAAAGCTTTCGCCCGGAATTCACGCTTTGAGCAACCATCTTTTAGACACACCCTGGCCCAAAACCGAAACAATAAAGCGCAAACTACACGCGCTTATCACCAGCAGCAGGATAATAGAGCCCCACCAGTTGCTTGACCTCATGTTTGACCGGACTGTGCCGCCCGACGACAGCCTGCCTGATACAGGAGTCGGACTTCAGTGGGAGCGAATGCTTTCCCCGGTGTTTGTTGCAAGCCCTGGTTACGGTACGCGCAGCTCCTCGGTTGTACTGGTGGACAACTCGGGCAGGCTGGTTTTCTGCGAACGAAGCTTTTCGCTTACTGAAAACGTGCCCCTGCCCGAACAAACCCGCTGCTTTGAGATCCTGCTTACCTGACCCTCGACTTTCTTATGAAACCACCTGGAAATAAATGCTTTTTTGCTTTTAGAAAATGGATTACACTAAAAACAATGTTCATATTTTAAGGGAAAAATCTTACTTGAGGGGGGCACATGTCAGAAACGCGATTCTGGAAAAAATCCTGGGATGAAGGCATTTCAGACCTGGACCCGCAAAGCTGGGAGATCTCTTATGTTGACGCAATAAGACCGGCATTTGAAAACTACCCTGACACCCCGGCCCTTGTTTTCATGGATGTCAAGATCACATTTGCACAACTCGACCGATATTCCAACCGGTTTGCAAACATGCTAATCAAGCAGGGAATAGGCAAGGGCGACGTGGTGGGCATAAATCTGCCCAACATCCCGGAATACGTTATAGCGTGGCTCGGCGCCCTTAAGGCGGGCTGCATTGTATCAGGGGTTTCACCCCTTCTTTCCGCTGAAGAAATGCACAACCAGCTCGAAGACAGCGGGGCATCCGCCCTGGTTACCCTGGACGCGGCATTTGCCGGCCGCGTGGAAAAAATTGCGGAGAAACTCCCGGGGCTCAAGCTGATAATTGCCTGCAGCGTGGGCGGGTTTCTGCCCCTGCTCAAAAAAACTGCGGGCAGGGTTTTAGGCAAAATACCCAAAGGGCGGGTTACGCCGATTACCGGCAAGAGGGTGCTTACAATTGAGGAAATCATAAAGACCCGCAATTACCCTGAACAGCATCCGGAAGTCGAGCTCACCCCTGACGATATCGCCTACATACAATACACGGGCGGAACAACGGGGCCGCCCAAGGGTGCCATGCTAACGCACAGAAACGTGGTGGCGGATCTACTTATAGTCCAGAGCTGGCTCGGCTGGGAAAGAGGCAGCGGCACGGCACTGTCAGGATTTCCGTTTTTCCACATCGCAGGGATGTTTTTCAACAAGAACTGCATTTACCTGGGCTGGACCCAGATACTTATCCCGGATCCCAGAAACACGGATCACATCTGCGACCAGCTTGCAAAATACAAGCCAAGTGCCCTGGTAAACGTACCCTCGCTTTTCCAGCTCCTGATAGCCAACCCGAAATTTGCACAGCTTGATCATTCACGCCTGGATACCTGCGTTTCAGCGGCATCACCGTTTCCGGAGGAATCCCAGAAGGCCCTGGAGGCTATCGTGGGCAAGGGCAAACTCGTGGAGGCCTACGGCATGACTGAAACCTCGCCCCTGAGCGTTGTAAACCCTTATCGCGGAAAGAAAAAACTCGGCAGCATAGGGCTGCCCCTGCCAAACACCGACGTAAAGCTCATGGATCCCGGAACCGGCAGTGAAGCAGCACCCGGCGAGGCCGGGGAAATCTGCATAAAGGGACCCCAGGTAATGGCGGGTTATTTAAACAGGCCGGAAGAAACCCGAAAAGCAATTGATAAAGACGGATACATGCACACCGGCGACGTGGGGATATTTGATGAAGAAGGATACCTCAGGATAGTCGACCGGACAAAGGACATGGTTATTGTCAGCGGATTCAAGGTGTTTTCCAGGAAGGTGGAAGATGTTTTAAGCCGGCATCCGGCAGTTGACATGGTGGCCATTATAGGCACCCAGAACCCCGGGCGTCCCGGCTCGGAACTGGTGCGGGCATATGTAACGCTTTCGCAGCAATACGCTGCAGCAGAAGACAAAGATGCCATCAAAAAAGAGCTTTTTGATTTTGCAAAAGAAAAGCTCTCTCCCTACGAGGTGCCCAAAGAAATCGAGTTCCGCGGTGAACTGCCTCTTACTGCGGTGGGCAAACTAGACAAAAAGCAGCTTCGAAAAGAAACGTCCTGAAGCCCCGGGCATTATCGCAGCTGCATTGGTATTCCGGCCACCATAAGAGTGACCCTGTCTGCGAATGTTGCGACATGCTGATTGGCAAAACCCGCCAGGTCCCTGAAGCGCCTTGCCATGGGGTTTTCAGGCACAATGCCGGAGCCCACCTCGTTTGAAACCAACAGCACCGGGCAGGATGCAGCATTAAGGGCTTCGGCCAGGGATTTCACATTCTCCGTTACCTGCTCATTTTTTTCATATCGCGCCATGAGGTTGCTCACCCACAGGGTGAGGCAATCCACGACTAGAACGTCCGCGGATGCAGCATGCTCCCGAATTGCACCGGGAAGCGCGATCGGGGCTTCCACGGTTGTCCATTTCCCTTCTCTTTCCTGCTGATGGCGAAGCACGCGTGCCTGCATCTCCTCGTCTGCCGGAACGCATGTGGCAACGAATATGTTGGTTCCTCCCGCAGCCGCTTCTGCGATCTCAAGCGCATAACTGCTTTTTCCGCTCCTGCATCCGCCCAGTACCAGATGAACCTGTTTTTCTGCCATTTTTCAGTTCTCAATTCCGGTTCTTGCGGGTACGCCATCTTCAAAGTAATGACGCACCGGGGTCATCTCGGTTATAAGATCCGCTTTTTCCATCACTCCCGGCGCCCCGCCCCTGCCTGTAAACACGAGTTCCACTCCTTCGGGCTTTGCCTCCATCACATCGAGCAGGTCCTTTTCAGTTAGGACCCCTGCTCCGTATGCCACATTGGCCTCTTCGAGCACAACGAGATCATAAGTACCCGAACGCATGGCCTCGTAAACTGCTGCAAGCCCTTTTTTTGCAGCTTCCATGTCCCGCGGCTCCGGTTTGCCCCGTATAAAGCGGCCCGTACCGAACTGGTCCACTGTAATCCGATCCGAAAGACGCTGCAGGGCCCGGATTTCGCTGTATTCTCCCTTTTTCATGAACTGGGCGATATAGACCCTTAGCCCCGCACCGGCGGCGCGCAGCGAAAGCCCCAGTGAAGCAGTGGTCTTGCCCTTGCCGTCTCCGGTGTATACCTGAATATAACCCTTTTCCAAAATATTCTCCTTGCAGTTCCGAATTTCCGCGCAACCCACCGCGGATAACTCCTTTTACCACAAAGCCGGCACATGGAAAAGCCCCTTAATCTGCAGGGCGGTAAAAGGCATTTTGCATTGACAGAATATACCGCTCGGTATAAAAGATCCCCATGGAATCATACGAACCCACCAAGTCAGAGCGGACCCGCAGGCGCATAATTGAAAAGGCCGCCCCTGTGATTAACAAAAAGGGCGCCGCCGGGACATCCATTGCTGACCTGGCTGACGCCACCGGCCTGACAAAGGGCGGTATATACGGCAATTTCAGCAGCAAGGAAGAACTGGTTGCAGCGGTTTACGACTACCACACGGAAACCATAAACAGTATTTTCCAAAGACATACCGCAAATGCCGAAACCCCGGGGCAGAAGCTTGCAGCATACCCGTCGTTTTTCAGCGAGCTGTATAAATTCATGACAGACTACGGAGGGTGCCCTGTATTAAATACAGCAGCCGAAGCAGATGACACCAATCCTGTTTTGCGCCGGAAAGTATCCGAGACTGTGCTGTCATGGAAAAAACAGGCAGCAGACCTGATAAAAGCGGGCATTAAAACAGGAGAAATCAAACCTGACACTGATGCCGAGCAAATCGCTGCTCTAATGCTTTCCCTGTTTGAAGGCGCAGGAGTTCTTGCCAGGGTGACCGGAGACAGCTCTTTTGCAAAAGAGGCCATCGAACAGATTGATGCGCTTATTTGCGGCATGAAAGCCTAAAACCCGGCTAAATTCCGGCTGGCGGTCAAATTTTTGCTTGACTGAAAGGCCGGATTAAGGAATTTTTTTGTTTTTTGAACCCAAACCCGACATCAAGGGGGAAATGATGATGCATGATCCTTTGTTCCAGCCGATATCCGTGAACAAGACAGAGTTGAAAAACCGGATATACATGCCTGCAATGCACCTGGGCATGGCAGACAATTTTCACGTCACCGAACAGATAAACGCCTTTTACCGGGAGCGTGCAAAAGGCGGCGCCGCCATGATATGCGTGGGTTACGCCACCATTGACGAACTTTCTGGAAACAGTCTCAATATCGGCGCGCACAAAGATGAGTTCATTCCGGGATTAAAAAGCCTTGCTGACGCAATCCGCGAAAACGGTTCAAAAAGCGCCGTGCAGCTAAACCATGCCGGCCGTTACAACTTCTCGTTTTTCATAGACGGTCGCCAGCCTGTTGCCCCTTCTGCAATAGCCTCCAGAATGACCAAGGAAACCCCGCGCGCGCTTGAAAAAGATGAAATAAAACAGATAGTGGAAAGCTTTGCCAGGGCAGCCGGCCGCGTAAAACAGGCAGGCTTTGACGCAGTGGAGGTCCTGCACGGAACCGGTTATCTCATAAGCGAATTCCTGTCACCGCTTACCAACAAGCGCGAGGACGAATACGGAGGCAGCTTTGACAACCGCATACGGTTCGGCCTGGAGGTCATGAGCGCCATGAGGGACACAGTGGGGCCGGACTATCCCCTGATAGTGCGCATGAACGGAAATGACTTCATGCAGGACGGACAGGGCCGCGACGAGCTGAAGCAATACGCCGCTGAGTTGAGCTCCAAGGCAGGCATCGACGCAATCTGCGTAAACGTGGGCTGGCACGAGGCCCGCGTGCCCCAGATAACCACTGCAGTTCCCAGGGGCGCGTTCGGCTATTTATCGCGCGGGATAAAGGAAGCAGTCGACATCCCGGTGATTGCAAGCCACAGGATAAATGACCCTGACACTGCAAGGGAAATGATAGCAGATGACATGTGCGACATGGTTGCCATGGGCCGAAGCCTCATAGCCGATCCCTTTCTGCCGCAAAAGGCAGGGCAGGGAAAAGAAAATGAAATTGTGCACTGCGTGGCCTGCGCCCAGGGTTGCTTTGACAATATTTTCAGCCTGAAGCACGTGGAATGCCTCTGCAACCCCGTAGCCGGGCATGAACACGAGGCCCGCCCTGCACGCGCAGACCAGCCCAAAAACGTAATGGTAATCGGCGGAGGGGCGGCAGGCATGAATGCCGCGATAGCTGCCGCGGACAAGGGCCACAGGGTCACCTTATACGAGAAAACCGGCGTACTCGGAGGGCAGCTTTACCTGGCTGCAGCTCCTCCGGGAAGGCAGGAATTCGCACAGCTGGCCCGGGACCTGGAACAACAGGTAAGATGCCGCGAAATCGATGTAAGGTTAAACCAGACGGTTGACGGCCCGGTAATAGACAGGCAAAAACCGGATCACGTGGTGCTGGCAACGGGCGCAGAACCCATGACCCCGCCGATTCCGGGAGTGGAAATGGCGCATGTAGTCCAGTCATGGGACGTGCTTGCAGGAAAAATATATACAGGCAGACGAGTGGCGGTGCTTGGCGGCGGCGCCGTGGGCGTGGAAACAGCGCTTTTTCTGGCTGAAAAGGGAACGGTTTCAGCAGAGACCCTGAAGTTTCTGCTTGTAAACCGCGCTGAAAACCCGGATGTACTCTACGAACTTGCAACCAGGGGGACCAAGGAAGTCACCCTCATTGAGATGCTTGAAAAAATCGGCAAGGATTTCGGCAAAACCACCCGCTGGAGCATGCTCCAGGACGCATGGCGCTTCGGGATAAAAACCCGCACCGCCACAAAAGCCCTGGAAATCACTGAAAACGGAATCCGCGTGCAGAAGGAAGGCGGGGGGGATGAAGAGGAAATACCGGCGGACACGGTGGTGCTCTGTGTTGGCGCCAGGCCGGAAAATGCCCTGGAGTCTTTTCTCAAGGAAAAGTCAATACCGCACAGCGTGGCAGGAGACGCCGAAGACATCGGAAGGGCATTTGAGGCGGTGCACAAGGGTTACAGCGCCGGCATTAACATTTGATGCTCAAGTCAATAATGGAATTCCAAAATCCGGTTTTGATAATTTGAATTTTTGTAATTTGGTATTGTTTCGAATTTCGGGTTTCGGATTTCGGATGTATGGCTGAATTTTGGGTAAGCATCTGCCAGGATTCACATTTAACAGGCAATTTTGATAATGATAGAAAAGTACTTAAAGCACGCAGAAGACAGAAGGGCCCTGTCAATACCTCCAAAGCCGCTTAACGCGGCCCAGGTGGAGGCTCTGACAGGGCTTCTTGCAGATCCTGGCGAACACGATCCTGATTTTCTCTACGATCTTATTGCCAACCGGGTGCCGGCCGGGGTGGACGAGGCAGCAGAGGTCAAGGCGGGATTTCTGGCCTCTGTTGCAAAAGGAATTACAGGCTCTCCGGTTATTTCGCCTTACCGGGCTGTTTATCTGCTGGGAACCATGGGCGGAGGATTCAACATTGACCCTCTCATCGAGCTGCTGGACTATCCCGGCCTGAGCGAAACCGCGGCGGACGCCCTCGGGACAACCACCCTCATATTCGATGCTTTTGACGATATTTTCGAAAAATCAGGCCACAACAAAAAGGCGGACAAGGTGGTTCAGGCATGGGCAGGTGCAAAATGGTTCAAAAACTGCCCCGCGCTGCCTGAATCCATAACTGTAACCGCCTTCAAGGTTGAAGGAGAAACCAATACAGACGACCTGTCTCCGGCCTCCGAGGCATGGAGCAGACCGGACATACCCCTTCACGCGACTTCAATGCTCAAAAGCAGAATCAGCACCCCCCTGGATAACATGGCCCGGCTTAAAGAAAAGGGCCATCCCCTGGCATTCGCCGGAGACGTCGTGGGTACGGGATCGTCCCGCAAGTCCGCTGTGAACTCGCTTTTGTGGCACATAGGCGAAGATATCCCGCACGTGCCCAACAAGCGGCGGGGAGGGATAGTGCTTGGCGGAAAGATAGCGCCGATATTTTTCACCTCCCTGCAGGACGGGGGAGCCCTGCCGGTGGAATGTGATGTCTCGGGCATAAACAACGGCGACGTGCTTGTGATCCGTCCTTACCAGGGCGTGGTGGAAAATAAGGACACAGGACAAAAGGTGGCTGAGTTCACACTGAAGCCCTCCACCATAACCGACGAGGTCCGGGCCGGGGGGCGCATCCCCCTGCTCATAGGGCGCAGACTAACAGACAGGGCAAGAATGCGCCTGGGTCTTGGTCCCTCTGAGGTGTTTTGCAGGCCGGTGCAGCCGCCTGAAACTGACACAGGCTATACCCTGGCCCAGAAAATTGTGGGCCGTGCCTGCGGGGAAAAAGGGGTGCGCCCGGGCCAGTACTGCGAGCCGGAGATGACAACAGTGGGCTCCCAGGACACCACCGGACCGATGACGCGCGACGAGCTAAAAGAACTTGCCTGCCTTAAATTTTCGGCAGACCTTGTGACGCAGTCATTCTGCCACACAGCGGCCTATCCCAGGAGCGTGGACATAGAGATGCAGGAAACCCTCCGGGGATTCATAAGCCGGCGCGGCGGAGTGGCACTTTATCCCGGAGACGGGATAATCCATTCCTGGTTAAACAGGATGCTGCTGCCTGACACAGTGGGCACAGGCGGAGACTCCCACACGCGGTTTCCCCTCGGCATAAGCTTTCCCGCAGGCTCAGGACTTGTGGCATTTGCCGCAGCCCTCGGATTTATGCCGCTGGACATGCCTGAATCCGTGAGGGTGAATTTTTCAGGAAAAATGCAGCCCGGTATCACGGTGCGCGACATTGTCAATGCAATTGCTTACACCGCAATTGAAAAAGGCCTTGTCACAGTGGAGAAATCCGGCAAGAAAAACGTTTTTTCAGGCAGAATAATGGAGATCCAGGGACTGCCGGAACTGGCGGTTTCCGAGGCTTACGAGCTGACAAACGCCGCAGCCGAGCGCTCAGCCGCGGCCGCGGTCATAAGCCTGGATGAAAACCAGGTCGCGGGTTTCCTGGAGCAAAGCGCACAAGAGCTCTCATCACTTATCAAAGAAGGCTACGAAGACTCAGCCGCCCTGCAGCGGCGCCTGGGGCAAATGCGCCGGTGGGCACAAAACCCCCGCCTTTTAAGGCCGGACAGTGATGCGGAATATGCCGCTGACCTGGAGATCGATCTCGAACGCATAACCGAGCCCCTTGCAGCCTGCCCCAATGACCCGGACGACGTGCGCCCTTTATCGCAAATCGCCGGCACGCAGGTGGATGAAGTGTTTATAGGCTCCTGCATGACCGACGTCGGGCACCTGCGCAACGCCGGCAGGATACTTGAAAAAGCAGGTAAAACCGGGGCGAAGGTGCGCCTGTGGATTGCACCCCCCACGAGGCTTGCAGCCCGGCAGCTCCGCAATGAGGGCTGGTATTACACCTTCGGCACGGCAGGGGCGCGCATGGAGGTTCCGGGCTGCTCGCTGTGCATGGGCAACCAGGCCAGGGTGGCTGACAACGCGGTTGTGGTTTCCACCTCGACCCGGAATTTCCCCCACAGGATGGGCGACAACTGCCGCGTATACCTCGGATCTGCAGAACTGGCAGCTGTCACGGCGATCCTGGGCAAAATACCCCGGCCGGACGAGTACAGGCAGTTCTTGCCTGCAGATGACCCGGATTAATCCATGTAGAGCTTTTCGAACCGGTCCACGAGATCCCTGAGGCTTTTGACGTATTTTTCATCCACCGTCTGCTTGGATTTCATGGCGTCAACCAGGATTTTATGCAGGCACGAAATTTTCTCTGAATACTTGTCATCACCCGTTGAAATCCGCTGGGTCATAAAATACTGGGAAACAATGTGCTGAAGCTTGTCAGCATGGTCCTCCTTGTTGTTGATCCAGCGGACCAGCTGATTTTGATGCTCCACGTCGGATTCTTTTTCAAGGTCCTTGTTTAAGGAACGAATCTGGTTCATGGAGCGCTCGATTGTGTCTATGTGCTCGCGCATCAGTTCTATCCTCGCCTGATCGTCGTAGATCCCGCAGGGGATCTCGCAATGAGCGTAAGACAAAGAAACCGAGGCCAGCACAATCAAAACCACTCCTGCTGTAACTTTTGCAGCCCTGTTCATTTTATCCTCCAATAATTATCTGATTTAATTTAAAATCAATCATTAAAAGTAACTTTTTTGAAGTTACTCAAGCGGAATAAACAGATTTTTTCGGTGCCATTAAACAATAATTATTAACATGCAGCACCGGTTTTCAAATCAGTGCGAACCTTGCAGACTGCAACAATCCGATTTATTTTATTTTCAGATAATCTTAAACTATGCCGAACAGGGGCACCCTGCATGGTACGGGAAAAAATCATTTCATTGCCTGAACTCGAAAACCGGGTCCATGTTTTTAACGACAGGGACCAGGCGGGCAGGATCATTGCGGACATGATTAAGCCTGATATGGATGAAAGCTTGATTTTGCTGGCGATTCCCGCAGGAGGCGTTCCGGTGGCCCTGGCAATCTCGTCGGAACTGGGGCTTGAATTCGATATCGCAGCGGTCAGCAAGATCACCCTGCCGTGGAACAGTGAGGCCGGTTACGGGGCGGTTGCATTTGACGGAACCATCAGGTTAAACAAGCCCCTGATGGCACGGCTTAACCTGACGGAGCGGCAGGTTAATGAAGGAATCGAAAATACAAGGGAAAAAGTCAGCCGCAGAAATATAGTGCTGCGAGGAGATACGCGGTTCCCCCTGCTTTCCGGCAAAACCGCAGTGCTCGTAGACGACGGCCTGGCATCGGGGTTTACAATGCTGTGCGCAATTGACGCTGTAACAAACTCGGGGGCTGATAAAGTAATGGCCGCCGTCCCAACGGCCCACCTGCAGGCCGCGGAAACCGTGGCCCAAAAAGTGGACAGGCTTTATTGCGCCAATATCAGAAGCGGGATGTCCTTTGCCGTGGCTGAGGCCTATGAAAACTGGTATGACATATCCGAAAAAGAGCTACTGACCATGCTGGGCCGCCACTGAAAAGGACAGCAGATTTTCAGGCAGGGCGGATCTCCACGCGACGTATTTCATCGTTTTCAAGGAGCTTTTGCCACTGACCTTCTTTGATCTGCCCGATATACTCAACCGGCCAGGCGGGTTTCTGGCCGAAAAATACGCACACCAGGTTCCCGCGGCCGGTATAGGCTATTGCGCCTTCAGGGACTTCATCAACCGGATTTTCCTCCCCAAGGCCAAGACCTATTGAGCCGTAAAGCTCTTTGCCCCACCCTGTCAAATCCACCGTGTAAGGCAGGTTTTCTTTAAAACTGCGGGCAATCCGGGTATTAAAAAGCACGGCTTCCAGCCGGAATTTTCCGAAGTCCAGCAGAATGCTCCTGCCGGCTGCAGGATCAGGCATTGCTTCCCCCTTTGTTTCAAAATTTCAGCAGTTTGTACGAAAAAACGCCGGGCGCCTCCGGTCTTGACAACCGGGTTGATGTGTTTATCTTACTGATACTAATATAGATTTTTCAAAATATCCCCTTAATAAAAGGAGGTGATATGCAATGTTAAATCTCATACCATGGAAAAGGCGAAGGAAACAAGCACAGGAAACCGGAACGCGAAACCTGCCCTACAGGCTCAGGGATCCGTTCGGGGCAGACGATTTTTTCCCTGCGTGGCCGTTTTCAGACGATAAAGAGCCGGAGCCCAGGATTGACGTCAGGGAGGGCAGAAA
>JBKHES010000014.1:0-32640 GCA_046540695.1 Desulfobacterales bacterium | reverse complement strand
CTGCTGCTTTTTGCATGACCGGCACAGGGTTGTTTTTCACGCATACGTTAATTTTATCCTTTATTTTTTTCAAAACAACGTTTACCTTTCTGTCCGGTGATTTCTCCATAAATCTGAATAAACAACAATAAGAATCGGAGGAAAGGAGTTATGCCCTTGAAATCCAGTGAAGACAATCTTCTTCGGATAGGCGATATCGTTGAGCAAAACGCCCGGAAATTCAGGGACCGAGTCGCACTTGCCTATCATGAATACGGGCTTGAAAAAACATTTCCGGAATTCAGGGACATCTGCAGGCAGGCAGCAAAAGGCCTTATGGCCCTTGGAGTAAAGCGCGGAGACCATATCGCGGTATGGGCAAACAATCTGCCCCAATGGGTTTATCTTCAGTTCGGAAGCGCCATGGCCGGGGCTGTCATGGTAACTGTAAACACCAACTTCAGGGCGTATGAACTCGAATACCTGCTCAACCAGTCGGACGCAACCACACTGATAATGACCCAGGGAATTCGCGAACCTGATGAATACCTAAGGATCGTGCGGCAGGTATGCCCTGAGGTGGACAACTGCTTACAGGGCGGGCTTGAAACCGAAAAACTGCCTTTTCTCAAAAACATCGTCCATCTCGGAGATGATGATATTGCCGGAATGTATAACTGGAACGATCTTCTTGAGCTGGGCGAAAACATCCCGGACGCAGAACTGGATGAAAGAGCTGAAAGCCTGGATCCGGACGATGTGATCATGATGCAGTACACTTCAGGGACAACCGGATATCCAAAAGGGGTTATGCTGACCCACCGCAACCTCGTAGGAAACGCAATGAGCATGGCGGAAATCATGGCCCTGGGACCGGATGACTTCCTGTGCATACCAGTTCCGTTCTTCCACTGCTTTGGCTGCGTCATAGGCACCATGTGCTGCACTGTTTCCGGGGCTGCCATGGCTCCTGTAACCGGCTTTAATGCAGAAACCGTACTGGAGACCATAGACTCCTTTAAATGCACCGCGGTCCACGGAGTGCCCACAATGTTTATAGCCATGCTCGAGGCCATGGACAACAAAAACTATGACACCTCGCGGCTGCGCACAGGCGTTATGGCAGGATCCACCTGTCCGGTTGAAGTAATGAAAGGCGTGATGGAAAAAATGGGGGCAAAGGAGCTCACCATCGTCTACGGACAGACTGAAAGCTCGCCGGGCATTACCCAGACGCGCCGCAACGATTCAATGCGAATACGCACCGAGACCGTGGGCCGGGCCCTTCCAAATGTTGAGGTTAAAATTGTTGACCCGGAAACCGGGAAAACGCTTCCTGCCGGGCAGACCGGAGAACTCTGCAGCCGGGGATACCACATCATGAAAGGCTACTACAAGATGCCTGAAAAGACCCGGCAGGCCATTGACGAAGATGGCTGGCTGCACACCGGGGACCTGGCAAGCATGGATGAAGAAGGCAACTGTACCATCCAGGGCAGGCTCAAGGACATGATAATACGCGGCGGCGAAAACATCTATCCAAGGGAGATCGAGGAGTTTCTCTATACTCATCCCGGCATACAGGACGTACAGGTGGTGGGCATTGCGGATGAAAAATACGGCGAGGAAGTAGCAGCCTTTATACGCCCTGGAAACGGGGATTCACTTTCCGAAGACGAATTAAGGAAATTCTGCAAAGACCGGATCTCATTTCACAAGATACCGCGCTATATTTACTTCGTGGACCAGTTTCCAACCACGGCCAGCGGCAAAATCCAGAAATACAAGCTCCGGGAAATGGCCTCGAATAATCCGTCAGATACATAACAGCAGCAAGGTTTTTTGACATGGAAGTAACAATCCGGGAAGTGGCCCTGCGCGACGGGCTTCAGTCTGAAAAAGAGTTTGTGGCAACAAAGGACAAGCTTGCACTTGCAGACGCCCTTGCCCGCGCCGGGGTGACCTTCATGGAGACCACCTCATTTGTAAGCCCGGCTGCCGTGCCCCAGCTGCGGGACGCAGCAGAGCTCATGGCAGAGGTTCCTCATGGAAACCTGCTCCACGAAGTTATGGTTCCCAATCCCAAAGGAGCACGGTCAGCACTGGATGCAGGCGTGGACCGCCTTATAGTCTTTTTATCAGCATCAGAGGCACATAACAGGGAAAACGTGGGCAGAAGCATCAGCGAATCACTTGACGCAATAGACAGGGTTTTTGAACTTGCAGCCGGATACGGGGCGCCCGTGGCCGCTGCAATCGCCACTGCCTTCGGCTGCCCATACCAGGGCCGGGTACCGGAAACAGACGTTGTTGAAATAGCAGAAAGGCTTGCCGCAAAGGGGGCTGACCGCATCACCCTTGCAGATACCACCGGAATGGCAAACCCGGCTCAAATAAAAGATATGGCCGCTTTAGTTCAAAACCGCCTGCCTGAAACCTTTCTGTGCCTTCACCTGCACAATAACCGCGGAATTGCCATGGCAAATCTTTATGCAGGCTATCTTGCCGGCATGCGCATGTTTGACACCTCCCTGGGCGGCATCGGCGGATGCCCGAACGTGCCCCAGGCAGCAGGCAATCTTGCCACAGAAGACGTTGTATGGATGTTTGAGTCCATGGGAATAAGCACCGGAATGGACCTCTCCGCACTTATAGAGGCATCCCTCATGCTTGAAAAAATCCTAGGCCATCCCCTGCCCGGCCAGGTAATGAAAAGCGGCCCTGCCGCCAGGGTCAGCTGAGAATAATGTCACAGCCCGGGGTTCGCTGAAAAATTACCAGCGGTCACGTTTAAAACTATCCCTGCCCGCCCCCAATATCATTTTTTTCATCATGCCGGCAATAAGCCTGCCCGGAACTGCCGATGCAGCATAACCTATTGCAGCCGCCATTAGAAAAATTATTGTACGGCCCACTGCATCTGCGGCAGACCCGGTAAAAAAATGATCCAGCATTGCTGCTGCGGCAAGCCCGATTAAGATACGCCATGAATCAGGCAGAAACAGGATGTAGAATATTACATAGGCCGGTGTAACTGTTCGCCTTGCCAAAATAGCCTCCTTTTTGCTGACATCAAGTGCTGCTGAGTCGCCCGTGTCCTGACAATCAAGGCATCAGGAGGTTTTTGTCAATCATTTTTTCCACGTTTGTCCTGTTTTTGATATTGCGGTTGAAAAACCCCTCGTGTATCCGTTATACATGTTGCCGTAATAAATAACGCTGAAAAAGGAAAAATCACAACACACAGGAAGGAACTTTTTTGCAGAAACTCAAGGGATACCAGAGAACCCATCTCCGGGGGCTTGCCCACAGTATAAAGCCCCTTGTGTTCATAGGACAGAAAGGGCTGTCCTCACCCGTGATAGATGCAGTCAACGAGGCACTTGATGCCCATGAACTCATCAAGATAAAATTCCAGGATTTCAAGGAAAAAAAACAGAAAAAACAAATTGCCGGGGAAATCGAAAAGGAAACCGAAGCAGAAATGGTGGGCATGATCGGCCATATGGCAATTTTTTACCGCCAGCATCAGGATCCCGTCAAAAGAAAGATAATAATGCCGGAATAAGGCATAAAATTCAAAGGAGAACCACTCACATGAGCCGGCAGGAGCCAAACAAAGTCATCTGTTCAATGAACAGGGTAAGCAAGTATCATAACAAAAAACCGATTATAGAAGACATCTCTCTGTCTTATTTCTACGGTGCCAAGATAGGCGTTGTGGGATTAAACGGGGCGGGCAAGAGCACGCTGCTGCGCATCATGGCCGGGATTGACAAGTCATACAACGGCGAGGTCGCCATGAGCCCGGGATACTCGGTGGGCATGCTGGAACAGGAACCCGTGCTCGACGACGAAAAAACGGTGCGCACCGTGGTGGAAGAGGCAGTTAAAGACACCATGGAGCTGATGGAAAAATATAACAGTATAAATGAAACATTCGCAGAACCCATGTCAGACGAGGAAATGGACGCACTGATACAGCAACAGGCAGATGTCCAGGAAAAGCTTGACGCAGCAGACGCCTGGGACATTGACGCCCGTCTTGAAATGGCCATGGATGCGCTGCGGTGCCCGGAGGGAGACACCCCGGTAAAGGTTCTTTCAGGCGGCGAACGCCGGAGGGTGGCCCTTTGCAAAATACTTTTGGAAAAACCGGACATCCTGCTTCTCGATGAACCCACAAACCACCTTGACGCCGAAACAGTGGCATGGCTGGAACGCCACCTGCAGCAATACGAGGGCACTATCATCGCAGTTACGCACGACAGGTACTTCTTAGACAACGTGGCCGGCTGGATCCTTGAACTTGACCGTGGCAGGGGGATTCCGTGGAAGGGAAACTACACCTCCTGGCTTGAGCAGAAACAGGAGCGGCTCAGAAAGGAGGAAAAGGCCGAATCCAGAAGACAAAAGACACTGGAGAGGGAACTTGAATGGATCAGGATGTCTCCTAAAGCAAGGCAGAGCAAGTCCAGGGCCAGGATACGGGCATACGAGGAAATGCTTTCCCGGCAGGGGCCCGGACGGGCGCAGGAAATGCAGATCTATATCCCGCCCGGTCCAAGGCTCGGAAAGGTAGTGGTGGAGGCTGAGGATGTTTCAAAGGGCTATGGTGACGCGCTTTTGTTTGAAAACATGTCATTCAGCCTGCCCCCCGGAGGAATCGTCGGAGTGGTGGGCCCCAACGGAGCTGGCAAAACCACCCTTTTCAGGCTCATCACCGGAGAGGAACAGCCGGATTCCGGATCCATGCGAATCGGAGACACCGTCAGGCTTGCCTACGTTGAACAAAGCCGGGCTTCCCTGGACCCGGAAAAGACAGTATGGGAGGCCATATCAGACGGAGAAGACATAATCAGGCTCGGGGACGCGGAAGTCAAGTCAAGGGCTTACGTGTCCAGGTTTAACTTTTCCGGCGCAGACCAGCAGAAAAAGGTGGAAATGCTTTCCGGCGGCGAGCGAAACAGGGTGCATACGGCCAGGATGCTCAAGCAGGGCGCAAATGTCATACTGCTCGACGAGCCCACCAACGACCTGGATGTAAACACCATGCAGGCCCTTGAAACCGCCCTTGAAAACTTTGCCGGCTGTGCTGCAGTCATCAGCCACGACCGGTGGTTTCTCGACCGTATCGCAACCCACATACTGGCTTTCGAGGGCGACAGCCAGGTGATCTGGGTGGAGGGCAATTATGCCGATTACGAAGAAGACAGGAAAAAAAGGCTGGGGGCTGAGGCTGAAAGACCTCACAGGATAAAGTACAGAAGGCTTAGCCGCCAGTAAGCTGCGGGATTGCCTTTTTCTCATCCGGCCGGCTTTTTCTGTTTTTTTATTGACCGCCGGGTTTGGTTGTGTTAATAAACTTAGCTTTTAGAAGCAGCGACGGTTTTGGTCGCCGGTGTTGCTGCCGGAGGCACTTGATGAAAAATGAGACCAGACAAATTTTCAGGGATCTTGGCTATTACAGCCACCTTGGTTTTTCAATCGCCCTGGCCGTATTTATCGGTTTGTTTATCGGCCTTGGAATAGACAAACTTCTGGACACCGGCCCGGTCTTTATGTTCATATTTCTGCTGTTCGGGATAATCGCCGGCTTCAACAACATATACAAGGCGGTAAAACGAAGCAAAAAAGAAGAATGAAGGCTTTTATATGGTACTACAGCAGCGCCTTTTAAAATTTATCATCAGGTGTAACTGGATTCTTCTGGCAGCTGCATCCCTGACATTCTTTCTGACAACACCCGCGGGGTTTGCCATCTCCGTAGTAATAGGAGGCCTTCTGGCGGTAATAAACTTTCACCTGATAAACAGGACCCTTAAAGGCTCGCTCACCCCGCCGCACACAGATTCTCTTAACAGGATTCTGGTAAAGTATTTTATCAGGTTCATAATTACCTGCGCCATTATTTTTATCCTTATTGCCCGGGGATACGTGGAACCGCCGGGCCTGCTTATCGGACTGTCCATAGTGGTGGCAAGCATAATGCTCGCCACCGCCCGGGAAGTTACTAAAATCATATTCTTCAAGGAGGCGGTCTAAGTGGAACATCCGTTTCTAATCTTCGTAAAGCTGTTTGAACTGGTAGGCCTGGATCATTTTGCACACGAGTATCCGCACATTATCTACAGCTGGGTGGTAATGGCACTGCTTATAATACTGGGCGCCCTTGGCGCCAGGCAGATAAGCCTTATTCCCAACAAGGCCCAAAATGTGCTTGAGGCTCTCGTGTCCGGCCTGGAAGAATTCACCGTGGACATGGCAGGAGAGGAAGGCAGGTGGTTTTTCCCGTTTGTTGCCACAATATTTCTCTATATTTTCTTTGCAAACGTGGCAGGACTGGTTCCCGGATTCACCTCTCCGACCGCGAACCTTAATACCACCCTGTCCTGTGCGATTCCTGTTTTTGTCGCCACCCATTACATCGGGGTAAGACTTCACGGGGCAAGTTACATAAAGCACTTCACGGGTCCGATATGGTGGATGACTCCTCTTTTTATGCCCATTGAAATCATAAGCCACTTTGCCCGGGTTCTTTCGCTTTCCTTTCGTCTTTTCGGAAATATTACGGGCAAGGAAATCGTTCTGGGCATACTTTTCATGCTGGCAGGTGCTTTTTTTGCGCCTCTGCCCATGATGGTGCTGGCGGTCTTTTTCAGCTTTGTCCAGGCGTTTATTTTCTATCTGCTCTCTGTCATGTATTTCACCCTGGCAATAGAAGAAGCACACTAAAGTAAGGAATAAATACCATGGGGGTATTTGCATAAGGCTATTGGAAGAAGCCGTAATGTTGTTAACCTTATTAAAAGATGGAGGTTTTAGATGGAAGTTGAAGCAATCCGATTTTTTAGCTATTGTATGCTGGCGGCTGGTTTTTCTGTGGCCATTGCCGCTGCGGGCTGCGGGCTGCCCATGGGACTCGGCATTAAAGGGGCGGTTGAAGGGATTGCCAGAAACCCTGAATCCTCGGGTAGGATCACGGTTACACTGCTGATCGGTCTGGCCCTGATCGAGGCTCTGGTTATCTACACCCTGGTCGTCTCACTGATTATCATTTATGCCGCACCGGTTGTTCAAACGGTTACAGATCTGCTTTAACCGACCGCAGGCAAAACACGCAAAAAGCCTTTATCCTTAACGGATAAGGGCTTTTTGCCTTCTGTATCAAAACTATTTACAGTATATCCCGCAGAAACCTGCCGGTATAAGAGCCCGGTTCTGCTGCAACCTTCTCAGGTGTCCCCTCTGCCACCACATAACCACCTTCATCGCCCCCTTCCGGACCGAGATCTATAATATGATCGGCATACTTTATCACATCCAGGTTGTGTTCAATCACTATCACCGTATTTCCGGCTTCCACAAGCCGGTTTAAAACAGAAAGCAGTCTTTTTATGTCCTCCATATGCAGGCCGGTTGTGGGCTCATCAAGTATATAGACCGTCCTTCCTGTGTCACGCCTGGCAAGCTCCCTTGAAAGCTTTACCCTCTGGGCCTCGCCGCCTGAAAGGGTGGTTGCGGGCTGTCCGAGCTTTATGTACCCGAGACCCACATCCGCAAGGGTCTGGAGCTTTGTTTTTATGTGGCCGATGTTTCTGAAAAACTGCATGGCCTGGTTTACCGTCATATCAAGCACTTCTGCGATATTTTTCCCCTTGTACCTTATTTCCAGGGTTTCTCTGTTATACCGCTTTCCCTGGCACACGTCGCAGTGCACGAAGATATCCGGCAGGAAATGCATTTCTATTTTGATTATACCGTCGCCGCTGCAGGCCTCGCATCTTCCGCCGCGGATGTTGAACGAAAACCGGCCGGGCTTGTAGCCCCTCATCCTGGCCTCCGGCGTCCTGGCAAACAGCTCCCTGATAAAGGAAAACACACCGGTGTAGGTGCCGGGATTGGATCTGGGGGTTCTTCCAATGGGAGACTGGTTTATGTTTATGACCTTGTCTACGTACTGCCATCCCTCCACTGAATCGTATTTTCCGGGAGGAGTTACTGATTTGTAAATCCTGCGGGCAAGCACACGATAAAGGGTTTCAATGACCAGGGTGGACTTGCCTGAACCGGACACCCCCGTCAGGCAGACAAAACAGCCCAGTGGAAATGAGACATCTATGTTCTTGAGGTTATTCTGCCCTGCGCCTTTGATAACAAACCTTTCTTCTCCGGCGGCACGCCGACTGTCAGGGATTTCGATCCTTTTTCTGCCGGAAAGGTACTGCCCGGTAAGCGAATCGCGCGCCTTTTCTATCTTTTCAGGCTGACCCGCAAAAACCAGGTAACCGCCCTTCACTCCCGCTTCAGGGCCCATGTCCACCACGTAATCGGCGCTGCGGATTGTTTCCTCGTCATGCTCCACGACCAGTACGGTGTTGCCGAGATCCCGAAGCTGGTAAAGGGTCTGCAGAAGGCGCCTGTTATCTCTCTGGTGAAGCCCGATGCTGGGTTCATCCAGTACGTAGAGCACCCCTGTAAGCCTGGAGCCGATCTGGGTGGCAAGGCGGATTCTCTGGCCCTCCCCTCCGGAAAGAGTTCCCGCAGAACGGTCAAGGGTAAGGTATGAAAGTCCCACGTTCTGCAGGAAACCGAGACGGTCCCGGATCTCTCTCAGGATTCTTTCAGCGATCTGGGCCTTCTTGCCTTCCAGCTCCAGGGTGCTGAAAAAAACCTGCGCGCTCTCCACTGAAAGTGCCGTGAGCTCAGGCAGGGTAATTGCGTTTACCCGCACCGAACGGCTTATCTGATTCAGCCGGCTGCCGCCGCATTCGGGGCACGGCTTGAAATTCATGTACTGCCTGATATCCTCGCGGGACGCGCTGGAGTCTGTCTCCATGTAGCGCCTTCTCAGATTGGGTATAACCCCCTCAAACGGGCGGGTGAAATCCACTCTACGGCTGCCGCGGCTCATTGAAAAAGGGATTTCCTCGTCTCCCGATCCGTAGAGCAGCACCCTGCAAAATTCCCCGGGCAGGTCCCTGTACGGGGTATAGATATCAACCCCGTAGTGCCGGGTCAGAGCGTCGAGAAATTCCGCGAACTGTACCGAATTGCGGTTGGCCCAGGGACGAACTGCACCCTCGCGAAGTGAGAGCCCGGGATCGGCAATAACCAGTTCAGGATCAATTTCCATGGTAGTGCCAAGCCCGTCGCATTTCTGGCACGCACCCTGGGGTGAGTTAAACGAAAAGGAAGCCGGGGTAAGTTCGGGATAACTTATGCCGCAATGAACGCATGCAGCCTTTTCACTGAACAAAAGCGGATCTGCCTCCTTTTGATCCGCAAATTCGACTTCAGCAAATCCCTCAGAGTGCGAAAGGGCAAGCTCCAGGGAGTCGGCAAGACGGTTGCGAATGCTTTCCTTGACCACCAGCCGGTCCACAACCACTTTGATTGTATGCCTGCGGGTTTTCGCAAGTTTTCCAACGCTTTCAAGCTCACGTATCCCGCCGTCCACCTTTACCCGGGCGAACCCCTCCTTTTTGAGCCAGGCAAGAAGCCTTTCATGGGTGCCCTTCTGGCCTGTGACCAGCGGGGCAAGGATGATGATCCGGGTGCCTTCTGGCATAGCCATTACACGGTCCACTATCTGGTCTATTGATTGCGATGAAATCGGCCGGCCGCAGCTGTAACAATGCGGGGTGCCGGCCCTGGCAAAAAGCAGCCTGAGATAGTCGTATATTTCGGTGACCGTGCCCACAGTGGACCGAGGGTTGTGAGACACCCTTTGCTGCTCGATTGCAATGGCGGGGGACAAGCCCTGGATATGATCCACGTCCGGCTTTTCCATGCGCTCCAAAAACTGCCGGGCGTAGGTGGACAATGACTCCACGTACCTTCTCTGGCCCTCGGCATACAGCGTGTCAAATGCCAGGGTGGATTTTCCCGAACCTGAAAGCCCTGTTACAACGATCAGTTTATTGCGGGGCAGTTCCACGTCGATATTTTTCAGGTTATGCTGGCGTGCGCCCCTGATTATGATTTTATCGGAATTCAAGCTCATGGCGGGAGATTCAGGATTCTGAGACATCGGTCCTCATGCGCCGGGCATGCTCTGAGGCCATTTCAATCGCTGCAACAAGGCTGCCGGGATCAGCTACCCCCTGGCCCGCGATATCATATGCAGTGCCGTGATCCACGGAAGTCCTGATAATGGGCAGCCCCAGGGTGGTATTTACCCCGTCGCTGAAATGAAGCATTTTAAAAGGAATCAGGGCCTGGTCGTGATACATGCATACCACCGCGTCGTATGCACCGCGTGCGGCGTTATAAAAAACAGTATCAGGCGGATGCGGGCCGGACGCGTTTATACCTGCTGATACGGCTCTTGCAATTGCAGGCCGTATAACCCGGGTTTCCTCGTTGCCAAACATCTCATCCTCGCCTGCATGGGGGTTTAACCCTGCCACTGCCACCCTTGGCTCTTTTATGCCGAACCTTGCCTTAAGGCTCTGGTCTGTCAGCCGTATTATGGTTTCAATCCCGGCTTCATCAATTGAATCAGGCACGGATCTCAAGGGGATGTGAATCGTTGTCAGCACCACTCTCAGGCTATTTCCCGCCATCATCATGGCATACTTTCCGGTGCCCGTCCTTTGGGCCAGTATTTCGGTATGCCCGGGATAACTGCTGCCTGCCAGCTTCATGGCGGCCTTGTTTATCGGGCAGGTGGCAAGGCCGGAAATCTCGCCCTGCATTGCCATGTCTATGCCTTTTTCAATATATTCAAGCATTGCACGCCCCGTCTTTCTGTCCGGACGTCCCCACCTGTGGGTTGCTGTATCCAGTGCTGACAGGGCCAGCACATTGATTATCCCGGGGCTGTAATCAGCCGGTTCCGGCTGCTCAACAATGCGGATCTCGGCGCGGCTGCCCGCAATTCCCGCCGCGATCCGGATGATGCCATGATCTCCTATCACCAGGGGCCTGACATGGTCATGGATCGCAGTACCGGAAAGAGCTCTGCAGATAATCTCCGGTCCCACCCCGACCGGATCTCCCATTGTAACGCCTATAACAGGCCTTGTATCACTCAAACCTCACGCCTCTGCTGTTTATAATTACGCCCATTTGAGCTTTAGCCGGTGCACGGAAAACTGCCCGATTGCGGACCAGAATCTGCGCATTTGCGCAAAATCAAAAATATACCAGAACTCCGCATGTATCTCAATACTGAATCAAACACAAAAGACCCTTCCCCGGAAGGAAGGGTCTTTGAAAACAGACTAAAAAGCTTCTCACACAGCCCCGTGTTTTTGCGGGAAAGAAGCCCTGCGGCCGGGATCGGTTTTTTCGCTCCTGACCGCAAGAGCTCTCAATGTCGCTTCAAAAACCGATCCCGGCCCTGGACTTCCTTGAAAGCGCCGGAGTTGACAGGTTCTAAGCTTCCTTTGACACAGCGGCCATATCCGGCTCAAAGTCCTGTTCCTGACTGTTTTCCTCGAATTCGCGCCTTCTGCGCTCTATCCGTTCAGGAACCAGTCCGCAATGATACATCCACCTGGATGCCCACTCCTTGTAGCCCTCTTTTTCCCATACATCGTCCATGACCCTTCTTACTCCATCGGCGTATTTTTCCATATCGGTTGCAAGCTCGGTGAACATGGTTTCCGCGCCCTCGTGTGTCGGCTTTGCTCCGTGTTCTTGTATAATACGCCACATGGTCTGCGGATGATCGATCATGGGACATGGCCTGAGAGTATTGTAGCAAAACGGCTGCTCTGAGCGGATCCCCCTGAAAAACGGGGAACTCAGGGCCTCGAGCAGGCTTTTTTCATGAATGTTGTCCGTTGCAAAATGGCAGAAAATACAGGGTTCCACGTCTCCCCTGTGGTTGATGTGAAAATAAAGGCGTCCTCCGGCAATACAGCCTCCGGAAAGAACACCGTCGTTCCAGAAGTCCACCAGCAGAATCGGCTTGTTTTCCCTTACATAATTCTGGAAGCGCCGCATCTGGTTGCGCTGTTCGGGCGTGGGCATAAGTTCCATGTCAGGGTTGTTTCCAACTGGCATGAACATGAACCACCATCCGTAAAGCGCACCCTTTTCTAATAGAAAGTCAATCCAGTCATCCGTGCAGATCACGTCCATGTTTTTTCTGGTAACAAGCGAGGAAAAACCGAATGCGCATCCTGCATCGTAAAGCCGGTCCATGGCCCGTACGCATGCGTCAAACGAGCCCTTTCCCCTCACCGAGTCAGTGTATTCGCCGGGCCCGTTTATGCTGATCTGAGGGGCCACATTGCCGAGTTCAACCAGCTTATCAGCTGTCTTTTCATCTATCAGTGATGCGTTGGTGTAAATCTGGTAAAATGATTTCGGATGTTTTTCAAGAACTTCCAGCAGGTGCGGGTAGATAAACGGCTCGCCTCCGAGAATGGTGATAAAATTTATCCCCATTTCCTCTGCCTCGGAAAGCAGGCGGTCGAACACCTCCGGGTCCATGTCATCTTTGCGCTCATAGCTTCCTGCGTAACAGCCCTCGCAGCGATAATTACATCGCATTGTCGGTGAAATAAGCATTGTCGGCGGAGGCTGTATCCCGAATTTCTGTTCGGCCTTCCTGGGAGCGTCAGGATCCCGGAAAAACATGCTCGCCACCATTCTGGCCACGTAACGCTCCCTCACCCTTGGATGAGTGTTGCGCACAACCCTGTGTAAAAACTGGCGGCCTGGACCATTCTCGCGCATCCAGTGATGAAACCACTGGCGAACCATTTCCTGTTTTTCGCCGCTGGCGATATGATCCACGGCCTTTAATACGTATCCTGCGTTTTTATCCGTATCTTTGCCCAGATATTTCAATGCCTGACCAAGGACCTTTTCAGCCATGGTCCTTTTAGGCATCAGCTCCCGCCATCCTTTGAAATTTACAGCCATCGTGCCACCCTCCTCTGTGTTTATGATTTTTGTATATCCAGCTATAATTATTACGGAAACGTTTCGGATTCATTCCCGCTTAGCCTTCATATACTTCATAACAGAATCAGTATCCGGCACTATGGTGTTTTCATTTTGTGCAGCCCTGGATCCGGTTCAGGTACGTTGATTTTTCATTGCCACTTTACTTTACAATATGCATTATAAAAAGATTGTCAAATTATTCGGTATACTTGCAAGACCCTCAGGCGTGTGTTTTCAATCAGGACCTATCCCATTATTCCGGCCAGAGTTGCTGTCATGCATGCCGCAATTGTGCCGGCCACAATAGAGCGGAAACCCAGGGATACGATCTCGCCCCGCCTCTCAGGGGCAATTCCGCCCAGACCTCCTATCATAATCCCCAAGCTGCCGGGGTTTGCAAAACCGCACAGGGCATAAGACATTATCAGCAGTGATTTAGAGCTCAGGGATCCGGCAGGCAGGTTGCTCATTTCCACGTATGCGATAAGTTCATTCAGCACGGTTTTGGTACCCAGCAGTGATCCGGCGGCATGGGCCTCTGACCATGGAATCCCCATAATCCATACCACAGGCGACAGCAGCCACCCGAGAATTCGCTGCAGAGTAAGCGGTTCTCCCCGGATCACAGGCAAAACACCGAGCATCAGATTGACCAGGCTCACAAGGGCCACCAGAACGATTATCATGGCAATAATATTGAGCAGCAGCTCCATTCCCTGCAATGCGCCCCTGGTAATTGCGTCCATTGAGCCGTAAGCCTGTTGCGGTGCTTTTAATTCCGCGCCTGTCAGCCCTTCGTCGGTCCCGGGAACCATTATTTTTGAAATCACCACTGCAGCAGGGGCGCTGAGTATGGAAGCAGTGAGGATATGTCCCATTACGTTGGGTATTATGTCCTGTAAAATCCCTGCATAGACCACCATTACAGTGCCGGCAATAGTGGCCATTCCGCTTGTCATAAGGGTAAAGATTTCGCTGCGGCTCATTTTGGATATATAAGGCCTTATCAAAAGGGGGGCTTCCACCATGCCCACGAAAATATTTGCAGATATACCAAGCCCTTCTGCGCCTCCCAGGCGCATGGTTTTTTCAAGAAGCCAAGAAAACCCCTTGACAACGCGCGGCAGGATCCGCCAGTAAAAAAGAAGCGAGGACAATGCGCTTATAACCAGTACAAGCGGCAACGCCTGAAATGCCAGGATAAAGGTGGCCTGGGGGTCTTTTATTTCAAACGGGAAATCCCCTCCGCCAAGGTATCCGAAAACAAACGCCGAGCCCTTGCCGGTTGCCTCCTGCAGTGCCAGCACCGCCCTGTTGAGAAATTCAAAAACACTTGTAAACAAAGGAAATTTCAGCAAAACAAGTGCAAGCCCTACCTGGATTCCCAGGCCGGCGACAACCGTGCGCACCGGAAAACCCCGCCTGTTTTCGCTTATGCACCAGGCAATTGCGACAAACAACAAAATCGCGAAAAAACTGCGAATCATCATGGAATGTCCCCCCTTGACGATATTGGCCAATAAGGACGATCAGACAACAGCTTTATGAATCCCGGCTCTGGGCATAAGGATAAAAACCAGGACCATCTGCAGGACCAGGCCTGAAATTGTCATTGCCAGCGCAGCCAGGTAGGCTGCCTTGTAAGCTGCAACAGAAGCAAAACCCATAAACTCCATTGTATCCACGATGGGTCCGGCAATCAGGGTTCCTGCCACTCCCCAGGACAGAAAAAGGGTTGCGTTGAAATAACCGAACAGTCGTCCCCTGCTTTCCGGGGGGATCAGGATCGAGGCCATTGCATATGATGCGGCCAGGATAATAACCTCTCCCGCACCGCGTATGAAACTTGCGGCAAATATAAAATATATTTTGTCTGACAGGGCAAACAGCAACAGATAAACGCACGAGGCCAGAGCTCCCGCGCAGACAGCCCTTCCATTGCCAAGGCGGCGCCCGATGGCACCGGAAAAAAGACCGAAAAGGATAATTGCCGCGGTTTCAGTGTTGAAGATATATCCGAGCATCTTGCTTGATACTGCAAAGCCGGAATCAAGAAAAAGGTACTGGGACTGGATTATCATCACGCAGTTCCTTCCGAAATTAATCAGCATCATGGCAATCAGAAACACCACGTAAAGGCGCAGCGATGCTGCACGACACCGGGCGTCGCACGAGTTATCGCCGGGTTCTTCCACGTCCGCCCCGCCTTCCGGCAACAGCATGACAGGCAGCATTGAAACAAGCATTACTCCTGCAGCCACAAAAAAAAGGGTGCCGGATTCAAACCCCCAGCCGTCATACATACGGCCCATGCCGTCATACAGCAGACCGCCTATCCAGATGCCGAAAAGTCTTCCCAGCCCGCCCACGCTTGCCAGCCGCCCCTGGACTTCGTTTCTGCTGCGCTCTGGATACAGATCGGAAATAAGGGCGCTCCAGCCGATGTTGCTCATGGCCCAGAACATTTCAACCACTGTAAGGCCGGCAATAATAATATAACCTGCAACATGCGGGGAATCGGTCAATACGTGAAATAGCCAGATCAGCACCGTTCCAACTGCTCCCGAGACCTCGCCCCATAAAATAAGGGTCCTCCTGAGTTGGAAACGGTCGGAAAACCGTCCCCAGATAAAGGTCTGGGCTGCGATGTTTGCAAGCATTGGAAGGGTGGCAAAAAGCGTTGTCTCGGTTGCTGACAGATCCAGGTAATATCTGAGATATATGGACAGGTATGCGTAGAAAAGGCCCCGGCGGAACATTGCCAGGGCCTGGAAGGACCCGATACCCCAGAAAACGGAAAATGCAGGTTTTACCCGCAACTTCCCTCCTCAGGGATTTGCCCGCCGTCGGCCCCGGAAGGCTTATTTATATGTTTCGGGTTCTGAAGAAGCATTATATAGTGTTTACGCGCACAGGTGAATCATGTATATTGACTGCCTGTCTAAAACTGCAAATCACATCAAATTCCTGTAAAACAGAGCTTTCATGGCAAAGAAAACGTTTTTGAAAACTAAACAATGCATCAAAACCCTGAGGCTTTATACTTTAAAAATCCCTTTTGTTTTTCTTATGGCTGCTGCCGGCTTTATTTTTGAATTTCTGATAACATTTCCCCATATCGTGATGGTGAAAATCGATGAACGCCGCAGCGCAAAACATCAGCGCAAGTAAACAAATTTACTTGCGGCGAAAATGTCATGAAAAACAAAACTAATATACCCGCAGGGGTCTCTATCTGTTCATCCTTGCCAGTATGCAGTTTTGCAGTCTTTCCATGTTTATGCTTGTAAACCTTATGCCCACGCCTTCTTCAGCAGACCTTACAACCTCGCCGAGCGCCTCTATGGTCAGCGATGCGGGATGCGAGGGGTCGAAATCAATGAAAATTTCCGCCCTGGAAGGCACGGGCACGGGTTGGTTTGTAATCAGAAACAATCCGTGCCCGCCCAGATCGCTAACATTGCCAGTGATGGTAAGGATTTTGCGAACCGGGCTCATGGGATCGACAACCTTGATGGTGGCCTTTGTATCCGGCCACACCTTGGTCCGGGTATTTTTCCTCAAGCCTCTTTTGTCCCTGCCTAAATAATTCATAATCAACCCCCGATCTCAATGTTAATGAAAAAACACTGCTATACACCCGTCTCTCCGCCGTGCACGGAGTATTTTCCGGGGCGTAAACAAGCATATCAGAGGCCGCCGCCTATCATCGGATCCAGCTCCCCTTTCTTATCAAGGGCGTTTAACTCATCATATCCGCCGACGTGCTGATCATCAATAAAAATCTGCGGCACAGTCTTGCGCCCCCCGCTTCGCTCCACCGCCTCTGCCAGTTTTTCCGGATCACTATCAACCGCGGTTTCTTCGTAGGCCGCCTGCTTTTTTTCAAGCAGGGACTTTGCCATATTGCAGTAAGGACATGATCGGGTGGTGTAAATTTCGATTCTGGGCATAATTCCTCCTGATATTAATAGATTGCTTCAGTCATTTGTATGAACCGCCGCCACATGGACTTAAACCTCGCAGCGGGAATGCTGTCCGGAGTTCGCAGTTCAAGGGTGGTGCCCTTGAGATTGAAGCGTACATCAGTAAATATGGTTGTCATGTGATATAAAAAACTCTCAAACGACCGGTCCGAGGCCAGGTAAAAAGGCTTTTCCTCGTCAAGGGAAACCGCGTTTAACCCGAAACGCACCAGGCGCTCTATAAGCACGGCGGGATCATCCATTGGCTCGCTGCAGCAGGGAGGCCTGCCGCAGCGGGTGTCATCGGTCTTTTGCCATATGTCACTGCGTGCTTCAGACATCTTAAACATTTCGTGCCCGGTGAGTTCGCACAGCCTGTAAAACAGTTCCAGAAGCTCGGCCACCGAGCATATAGCCACGTGCAGATGAATCGCCGCGGTTGACTTCATCATTTCATGCCCCCTGGTGCCGCTTTTTGCCAGGCGCCTGTGAAGATTCACATACCTGTCTGTGGTCAGGCACAAAGGGGCATCTTTTCTGCCCGGCATGTATCCGCGCGCCACATAACCGATTCCGAGCTCATTTTTTATCCTGTCATTCATTTCCTGCACGAAGTCAATCACTTCATCCACCGCCGAATCATCATGGGCTGAAAAAGGAGGACTGCAGTATTCGATCTGCCCGCCCGGCTCAAAGCCAACTGCTGTGCCGTTTTCAAAAAACACGCAGTTTTTACCCCTTTTCCCGAAGCCGGCAAGCAGGTCCTCGACAGCTGTCAAATCGGTTATTTCCATTGGCCTGTCCGGCAGAAACTCGTATTCAAAGCCGTATGTGCGCTCCTGCCTGGGCAGCTGCGCAGCCAGCACGTCCATGTAACGCCGGGTAAAATCTTCTGCAAGTCCGGATATCAACCTGTCAGTATTCAATACAACTCTCAGCCTTTTATCTGGTCATGAATTCCTGGTACCAGAGCGTAAATACAATTATTGAAAAAAGCCTATCAGCTTCAGACACAAGCGTCTGGGGCCCAACCCCTGACGATGTGACACGGCCCGCAAGATTTTTAACAAATCCGGGGTCAATTATATTGTGTTGCTTTACCATGTCTCCGTACAGCACTTCCTTTATGGCCCCGGGAAGCGAGGACGGATCCGAGAACCAGTCGGCCATGGGAAAGGTAAACGGCTGTTTTTTCCTGAACGAGGTTTTTGCATCAACAAGTCCGTATTTTACCACCGAGTAGCTGCATATGAATTTCTCCCGGTTCATAGCAAGGTTGAGCTTCATGGAAAGCGGCAGCCTTGCCGCAAATTCTGCAAGCCTGTAATCCAGCAGCGGGGTGCGGGTTTCTAGCGAATGACGCATTGAAAGCTTGTCAAGCCTGAGAACCACATAATCAGGCAGCCGGCACCTGGTCTCAAATGCAATGGCCGCGTTTACCGGATGCTCACGGCCGCTGAGCAAAGGCATGGCATCCTCCGGCAATTCCGCCCCCTGCCTGCCGTAACCTGTCATGATCTCAATTTCGGAGTCATCAAACAGGGCCTCTGCCTGAATATAACGTTGTGAAGGGTCTTTGCTTCTGCGCGCAAGATAAGGCTCAAGCTCCGGGAACCTCTCATTTACCCTGCGCTGCATGCCGGAGGATAGCTGCATGTATTCCGCGGCCGCAGCCTCAAGCATGAACTTTTTGTACCCGGCAAATATTTCATCAGCGCCCTCGCCTGTCAACACTGCCTTTACATCCCTGGAGGCAGCCCGGCAGATCCGGTCTGTGGGCAGTATGGTCCCCAGGGAAATCGGCTCTTCAATTGCTGATATGATACCGGGAAGATCTCCCAGGGTTTCCTTTCCGCATTGGGCCGGGTGAAGCCGGGTTTTGGAAAACCGCTCCGAATGGTAGTTTAAAAACCGATGGACATCAGGCAGTTCGTCATAGGCCGGCTCATCAAAAGTAGCCGTGTAAAGCCTCATTTCGGGATTGGTTCCAACAGCCGCCGCTGCAACGGAAGAAGAATCTATTCCGCCGCTGATAAAACTTCCCAGCTCCACGTCCGCACGAAGTCTTATGTCAACCGCGTCCTGGAAAAGCTCGAAATACTGCCGGGCTGCGCTGTTTATGCCCAGCCCTGCCTCCTGTGCGTCCGTATCATAATTCCAGTAGCGATGAACCGAAAAAGTACCTGATGCAAGGTCGTATTCCAGAAATGATCCCGGAGGCACCCGCATTATGCCCTTGAAAAGCGTCTGGCCCCCGGGCACGTATCTGTATTTGAAATATGTTGCCAGGCGGTCTTCATTGAGCCCGGGCCGGATATCCAGGGCCTGGAAAAGGGGCCTTATCTCCGAGGAAAACGCAAAACCCTTATCTACTGATGCGTAATAAAGCGGCTTTATGCCGAAGCGGTCCCTGAACAAAAAAAGTTTTCCCCGGGCCGGATCAAACACCGCGCCTGCATACATCCCGTTTAATTCATTTAAAAAACCCATCCCCTTTTTACGGTAAAGGTGAAGGGCGACCTCTATATCCCCGCTTGAAACAAACCGGGCGTCAGCCACCAGGCAACGCAGTTCAATGTAGTTGTATATCTGGCCGTTGCAAAGTATAAGAGTGTCGTCAACAGGGCACCTAATGGGCTGCATTCCTGTTTCGAGATCCAGTATTGAAAGCCTTACGAATCCGAACCCTGCCCTTCCCCAGAAATCCTCATGAATGCAGGTCCGGCTTGCATCCGGACCCCTGTGGTTCTGCAGCCGGCACATGGCTGAAAGCTTTTGGTCAATAAGCCCTGCGGAATCCGTCTCCGATATAATCCCTGATATGCCGCACATAATAATCCGTTTAGGTGTATTTTTCAAAAACCCTGAATGTCATCAACCCGCTCCTGCACGGGAGGAAAATAATTTTTGAATTTACAACATGGTACAATAAAAGTATATTTAAAATTCAGGATTTCAAACCATTAAACTCCGTTAACCACACAGCGTATCCGCGGAGGTGAGAACAGACTATGCTGACAGGGCAGATTCCGGCCGGGTCCGGGAATTCAGTGAGCCTGCAGCAGCTTTGCCTCAAGCCCGTGCTCAAAAACAAGGAAAGTGCAGGCATCCGCGAGGAGCCGGAAGCAGAAGAGACCTTTGATGAACAGACATACCTGCTCTGCAGGCAATGCCTGGCCATGATCACAACCAACGCCGAACGCATCTCGGCAGGCGGCTCCCATGAACACGCCTTTGCCAACCCTCACGGTATTGTATTCGAGATAGGCTGCTTCAGAAACGCATGGGGGTGCGCGGCAGCGGGATCTCCCACGGATGAATTTACCTGGTTTGCGGGATATTTCTGGCAGGTGGTTGTATGCGGCTCCTGTCTCACCCACATGGGCTGGCGCTTTACCTCACCTGATGCAGCAGGATTCTACGGGCTGATCCTTGACAGGCTCATTGAGTCGGAGATAACTTAAAAGCTGTCCCGCCTCTTTCTTGAACCTTAAGCCTGAATGTTTATTGTTCAGATTAGCTTCCCCAGGGCTGTTTTTCCTCATAGCCTGCCTCCCTTTTTTTAAAATTAAAAAAATTAAAAAATGAGTTGACAGACACCGCTTCGTTCATATAAAAAGAGAGGATTTTAGCTGCTGGCAAAAGACATTTTTGTTTTCAAGGTGAGATGAGATATATGAGTTTTAAAATCGAAAACGTGAGAAACATCGGAATCAGCGCCCACATTGACTCGGGAAAGACGACATTAACCGAGCGGATTTTGTATCTGACCAAAAGGATTCACAAGATCCACGAGGTGCGCGGCAAAGACGGCGTTGGCGCAACAATGGACTCCATGGTCCTGGAAAAGGAGCGCGGCATTACCATTGCTTCAGCCGCCACTTACTGCACCTGGCAGGACCGCGAAATCAACATAATAGACACGCCCGGGCACGTGGACTTTACCATGGAGGTTGAGCGTTCCCTGAGGGTTCTGGACGGCGCAATCCTGGTGCTGTGCGCAGTGGGCGGGGTGCAGTCGCAGTCCATTACAGTGGACCAGCAGATGAAGCGCTACAACATACCCCGAATAGCATTTATCAATAAATGCGACAGAAGCGGTGCCAGCCCCTTCAGGGTAATTGATCAGCTGCGGGAAAAACTCGGCCATAATGCTGTTGCCCTGCAGATCCCCATCGGACTGGAAGCCGGCCATGAAGGCATGGTGGATCTGATTACCATGAAAGCGCTTTATTTCAGGGGCGAATACGGACAGGATATAACAACGGAAGAAATCCCGGAGCACCTGGCCGAACAGGCGATGCAGAAAAGAGAGGAACTGCTTGAGGCGGCTTCCATGTTCTCCGATGAGCTCACCGAGGCCATACTGGACGAAAAGCCGGTTTCGGAAAAAATGCTGCGGCAGGCCATACGGACCGGCACTCTGAAGCGGGAACTCACTCCGGTTATGCTGGGCTCCGCCTATAAAAACAAGGGCGTGCAGCCCCTGCTCAACGGGGTAATAGACTACCTGCCATCCCCGGTTGACGTTGAAAGTTATGCACTTGACGTCAACAACGAGGAAACACCGGTGGCCCTTGAGGCAGATGAGAAAAAGTCCCTGGTGGCGCTGGCCTTCAAGCTGGAAGACACCCCCTACGGTCAGCTGACATATCTCCGTACTTATCAGGGATCGCTAAACAAGGGTGATACTGTATACAATGTTCGATCAGGCAAGAAAATAAAGATAGGGCGCATTGTCCGCATGCATGCGGACAAAATGGAAGAGGTTACAAAAATTCCTGCCGGCTTTATCGGGGCACTGTTCGGAATTGACTGCGCCTCCGGAGACACTTTTGTGGAGCCGGGCTTTAATCTGTCCATGTCCTCGATGTATGTGCCGGACCCTGTTATCACCCTGGCGGTGAAACCTGCGGATTACAAATCCGAAACCAACATGTCAAAAGCTCTCAACCGGTTTACAAAGGAAGACCCCACGTTTCAGACCCATTACAACCCGGAAACCGGCGAAACCCTGATTTCCGGAATGGGAGAACTGCACCTGGACATATACATTGAGAGAATGAAAAGGGAATACAGCGTTTCACTGCACGCGGGAGAACCCCAGGTTGCATACAGGGAGACAATTACCAGGCAAAGCACGTTTGACTATACGCACAAAAAACAGACAGGCGGCGCCGGCCAATTCGGACGAGTCATAGGCTACATGGAACCGGCTGAAAGCGAGTTTGAATTTGAAAACAAGGTATCAGGCGGCAACATACCCACGCTCTACATACCTGCCTGCGAAAAAGGATTCAGGGAATGCATCAAAAAAGGCCCCTGGATGAAATTCCCGGTTACGGGAGTCAAGGTGGTATTGACAGACGGATCCTCCCATGCCGTGGACTCCTCTGAAATGGCCTTTCAGGCAGCCGCCCGGGGAGGATTTCAGCAGGCCTACCACAAGGCCGGCCCTGTGCTGCTCGAACCCGTCATGAAGGTGGTGGTGGAAACCCCGGATGAATACCAGGGCAATGTGATGGGCTCCTTGAACCAGAGACGCGGGGTTATCATAGGTGTACACGATGAAGGCGTTTCCACGGTGATTGAATCTCATGTACCGCTTGCCGAAATGTTCGGCTATTCCACGGTACTGCGCTCTCTTACCCAGGGCAAGGCCCAGTTCACCATGGAATTTGAAACCTATAAGGAAGTGCCCAAATCCGTTCTCCAGGAAATCGAGAAAAACCTTCAGCAATCGGCGAAAAACAAATCAGCCGCCCAGTAACCGGCTGCGGCCGCCGCTGAAAAAGAGCCGGGAAAAACCCGGCAGCCATACAGATAGTCAAAGGAGCAAAGGCAAATGCTGAATAATTCGAATATACTGCAGGACCCCCTCAGGATAATGGGAAGGGAGGCAGCCGCAGGCATTGAAAACGGCGGGTTCGCCGCAATCCTTGCCCGGGCGGGTGTGGGAAAGACAGCTCTGCTTGTCCAGCTTGCAATCTACTCCATGCTCAACGGGAAAAACATCCTTCACATAAGCACGGACAATCCTGTGGACAAGGTCAATCTTTGGTACAGGGAAGTCTTTCACCGTCTTACCCAGACAGAGGAAAACTCACAGAAAGAAAGGCTCTGGGAGCAGCTGCTGCACCGCAGGTTCATCATGACGTTTGAAACGGAATCCTTCAGCCTGGACAAGCTGGAAAAAAGAATTTCCGAGCTTGTTGCAAGCAGGATCTTTCAGCCCTCCCAGGTCATGATAGACGGTTTTCTCACGGAAAACCAGTCAGATGAAAGACTCAGACAGCTGAAGGATTTTGCCCTGGCCAACGGACTGAGCCTTTGGTTCACAGTGCGCACACACAGGGAGGAACCAGTGGAAACAACAGGAATACCCAGTTCCTTTGCACCGTTTGCCGGGCTGTTTGACATGATGCTTCTTCTGCATCCTGACAAAAACAGGGTATACCTGAAAATGCTGCCCCACTCAGAGCAGCAGAGCCCTGAAAACCTCTCGGAGCTTTACCTGGATCCTTCCACAATGCTGATAAGCGACACCCCGGTATGAAATGAAGGAAAATGACTGTTGCCGTTGCCTTAAGCGGCGGGATCGATTCCCTGGTTGCCGCATGGCTGCTTAAAAAAAGCGGCATCCCCTTGATCGGGATTCATTTTATAACCGGATACGAGACCGCAAAACAACAAGGGTGCGCAGTACCGGTTCCGGGAAAAAACGAGCACGCCAGGACAAACCGTGCAAATCCCGCGGAACAGGCAGCGCGCCAGCTCGGCATCCCCCTTCATATCATGGACTGCCGCAGGGTATTTGAAGAACAGATAGTTAAATACTTTGCAGAAAGCTACCGATCAGGCACGACCCCGAATCCCTGCGTGCTGTGCAACAGGGTAATAAAATTCGGCGAGGCGCTGGAATTTGCGCGAAACCTGGGCGCGGAATGCCTGGCAACCGGCCATTACGCAAACCTGGAAAAAACCGGCAAATATCCCGGGCTGAAAAAGGGCAGTGATCTTCAAAAAGACCAGTCCTACTTCCTGGGCATGCTGAGCGCGGATCAGCTTTCACGGGCTGTTTTTCCGCTCGGCGGCATGCGCAAAAAAGACGTAGAAAAACTTGCGCATGAAAACAGCCTTAAACCCGCCTCAGACAAGGAAAGCCAGGACATCTGCTTTATCCGGAATCAAACCTATGCCGAATTTCTTGAAGCCAGGGGAAAAATCCGGCTCGAACCCGGTGCAATAGTTGACGTTGAGGGAAACATAATAGGCCGCCATAACGGACTTCACCGCTATACAATCGGCCAGAGGCGGGGTATCAACTGCCCTGCCCGTGCCCCGTACTACGTGGTTAGAATCGAGCCGGAATTCAATCAACTGGTTGTGGGATTCAAAAATACGGTGTATAAGGATCATTGTTATATTAACAGTGTAAACTGGCTGATACCCAGTCCGGACAGGCCCGTTGAGGTGAAAGCAAAAATCCGTTACCGCCATCATGAGGCAGACGCTCTGCTTGAACGCAAATCAGGAGACAAGGCCTTAATCCGGTTTTGGGAACCACAGGCCGCCGTAACTCCGGGGCAGGCCGCGGTTTGCTACATAGACGACACCGTGGCGGCCTGCGGCTGGATAGAAAAAGAGTCAAGGCAGGCATCATGAAACAAAAAGTGCAGATCACAACCCTTGGATGCAAGGTAAACCAGGCCGAATCAGAGGCCCTGGCAGCCTGGTACAGGGAAAGGTTCGGATGCCGTATCTGCCAGCGGGCAACCGGATCCAGTTTGTGCATAATAAACACCTGCGCAGTAACAGGGAAGGCTGAAATGCAGTCGCGCCAGGCCGTGCGCAGGGCCGTGCGGGACAATCCCGGGTCCGCGGTGGTGGCCACGGGATGCTGCGTGCAAAGAGATCCCGAGGCATTTGCATCAATGGAGGGTGTGGATTATATAGTCGGGCAGGCAGACAAGCACAGGATACCGGAGCTGCTGAGTTGGAACACCGGGAATGAGGGATTCTGCCGCAGCAAAAATCCCGTCACCCCAATGGTTTTTTGCAGCAGTCTGTCAGAAAAAAGGGGTTTTGATCCAATGCCTGCTGCTGCAGCCGGCTCGCGGACCCGCCCTTTTTTAAAGATACAGGACGGATGCGATTCATTCTGCACATACTGCATTGTACCCTATACCCGCGGAAGAAGCCGCAGCAGGGAGCCGGACAGCCTCGTATCTGAATTTATGCATCTTGTCTCCACCGGCGCCCCGGAAATAGTTTTGTCAGGAATACACATAGGCAGATACGGCGCAGACCTTGAACCCCGCACTGATCTGGCCGGTCTCCTGAGGCTGCTGGACAAAGTGGAGGGAAATCACCGCATACGACTTAGCTCCATCGAGCCCACGGAGCTCGCTGACGATTTACTTGACATTATCGAGGCTTCCGAAAGGGTCTGCCCGCATTTCCATGTCCCCCTGCAAAGCGGGGACCCTGAAATCCTCAAAAGGATGCACCGGCCTTACGGGCCTTATGATTACAGGGAAGTGCTGGAGAAAATAAGGCACAGGTTTCCTGATGCAGCAATCGGCGCAGATGTGCTTATAGGCTTCCCGGGAGAAGACAGCGATGCATTCAACCGCACCTTCGAGCTCATAGACAGCCTCCCGGTGACCTATCTGCACGTGTTTCCTTATTCACGCAGGCCCGGCACACCCGCGGCCGGATTTTCGGACCAGGTGCCGCCCCAGGAAATCAGGCGGAGAAGCAGTATCATGCAGGAACTGGGCAGGAATAAAAAGCGGCGGTTTTTCAGCCGCATGGCAGAAAAGACCATGGATGTTGTTATTGAAGGCAGGGATCCTGAAAACAAGAAGTCTGCAAAAGGCCTGTCTTCAAACTACATACCGGTGATTATTGAAAACGATGGTCGGGTACATGAAGGAATGCGGGTATCCTGCAGAATCACTTATAGCTGCCCGGACAGGGCCCTTTTTGCAGAGGCGGTTTCAACACCCGGGGCAGCAGCCTGCAGGACGGATGAAACAGAAGCGCTGCAGGCGCAATCTAGCTGATGAAAAACTGACAAAAACCGACGCCGGAGAAAACAAAATGGGCAACAGCCTCAAACCCAGAAAAAAAGACATCAGGTTCTCAATTTCCGAGCTTGCGGACGAATTAGACATCAGCACCAGGGCAATCAGATTCTACGAGGAAAAAGGACTGATCTCCCCGGAGCGGACCAAGGGCAACCATCGCATTTACAACAGAAGGGACAAAACCCGCCTGAAACTGATACTTCGGGGAAAGCGCCTGGGCTACTCCCTCGATGAAATCTCCGAGATGATAGGCATGGCGGATTTTGACATAGACGAGGAAAAACAGCTCAAAAAGGCCTATTCATACGGTAAAAAAAAGCTCAAGGAAATCAACAGCAGAATGGAAGAACTCGAAATTTTAAAGCAGGACCTTCTGACAGTGCAGGAAAAAATCATAAAGCGCCTCAAGGAACTCGACATGGTGCCCCCGGAGTAAAGCCCCGGCTTGCTGCTTTGCTTTTGCCCCGGAAAAAAGCGGTTCCCTGCATCCACTATGTAAAAGCCGACAGGTTGAAAAACTTTAATGTCTCCTTGGCGTGCCAGATGTAATGCTCCCTGTCCAGCCCCATCATTGGCCTGAAAAAATTTTCGCCAGACACAAAATTATGAATGGCGTTCATAATCGAAAGCACCTTCATGCGGGCCTCCACGGAAACGTTTTTCCTGTCTTCGGCAAGGCCCATTGAATAGGCTATATCTGAAATGTACTCAGGCACCCGGAAGTCAAGCAGGGTGGCGTGCCGGGTTTTCATGAAATAACGAAACAAAGTGAGGTTCGAGATCTCCGGGTTTTCAAACAGGTAATCAACCATTTCCTCTATTGCAATATCAAGGCGCTGTGAAAGAGGCCTGCCCTTTATTTTCTTTTCCACCTCTATTAGCTTTTCGCCCAGCCCGTCGTTTATGTCCCTGATAACGGCCTCGTAGAGATCCCCCTTTTCACCCCAGTGATAGTAAAGCGTTGAAATATCAATGTCTACGGACTTGGCAATCATTCGTGTGGTGGTTCCGTGAAACCCGTATTCGCTGAAAACCTTTCTTGCAGCCTCAAGGATCCTTGCCTTCATTGACTCGGGATTCTGCTTTGCCTTCTCCAGGGATGTTGTCATTTTCAAACTACCTGCTCACCTGTCGTTGCTGCCGCACACCATGGCCTGCTGGTGATTTTTGATCAAATAACTCCTTTTTCAGCAAATTCATCTATGTCCTGATCTGAATAGTCAAAGGATTTTAATACAGCCCTGGTATCTGCCCCGAATTCAGGAGGCATGCCGCCTACGCAGGGGGGCGTTTCAGAAAGTTTCACGGGCGCGCCCAGGGCTGTAAGTCTGCGGCCGTTGTCTCCCTGCAGTTCCACTACCATATGCCTTTCGGAAAAGCACGGATCCTCAATCGCCTCTGAAAGAGTCTGGACCGGTGCCCAGCAGATCTCAAGGCCTGCCAGGGACTGTTTCCAGTAAGAAAGCGGCCTGGACAGAAATTTCTGCCTGAAAAACTCAAGGATTTCCTCCCTCCGGGTGTCATCATGCTGCAAAGGGGTGTATTCAGGCACACCGAAATACTCGCAAAGGTTTTTCCAGAACCGGTTTTCCACCGCGCCTATGGACAGATACCTTCCATCTTCGGTTTCATAGGTGTTGTAGCAGGCATACCTGTGCGACAGAAACCAATCCCCCCTCCGCACCGGCTGACCCGAGGCCTGCTGAAGGGTTACAGCAAGTGAAAGCAGGCTCATGGACCCGTCTGTCATGGAAATGTCTATGTACTGGCCCTTGCCTGTTTTCTCTCTGCTGTAAAGGGCAAGCATGATGCCTATGGCAGCATTCATGCCCCCGCCTGCCATGTCGGCAATCTGAATTCCGGGTATAACCGGCCTTCCATCCGGCTCGCCTATAAGATCAAGCACTCCGGCCACGCTGAGGTAATTTGCATCATGTCCCACAAGGCCGCTGTATGGACCGCTCTGTCCGTATCCCGTAATGGAGCAGTAGACGATTTCGTGATTCACGGACTTTACTGATTCATAGTCAACACCAAGCCTCTGTGTAACCCCGGGCCTGAAACCCTCGAGTATCACATCAGCAGACCGGGCAAGCCGGAAAAAGATCTTTCTGCCCTCCTTTGATTTGAGGTTAAGGGCCATATGCTTTTTGCCGCGGTTAACAGTGTTGTTTTTAAAGGCTTCCTGAGCAAAGCGCCTGTCTTCAATGCAGATCACCCTGGCCCCGTGATCCGCAAGGATCATTGAAGCATAAGGCCCCGGCAGCAGCCTTGACATGTCCAGCACGGTAATACCTTTTAATGCACCGGTTTTTTCCATTATCCCCCCGACTCGGCCTTGCCCTTGTTACTGAAAAATTATACAAAATGTTTATAAAATTTCCGACCAGTGTTCCAGCATCTGTTTCCATCAATCGATGCATATACCAAGTCCTGCTTCAAAGTCAACCTGAATGTAATTATTACATTGGCCCCGGTGAAATAAGAATATGTGAAAGGAACCTTATACTTATCGGGATCGGTATCGCGATCGGGATCGGTATAGATCCCGATTTTAAAAAACCAGAATCATATCACGGCCCGCACCTGCCGCGCGTCATAAAAACCCCTGGTATAATAAAACATGCTGCAACCATATGCTGGATTCCAAGGGATTCATTGAGAATTATGAATCCGCTCACCGCGGCAATCAGAGGAACCAGGTTCAAATAAACGGCAGTTTTCGCAGGACCTATGAGCCTTACCGTATTATTGTATATAACGTAGGACACTGCAGTGCCCAGGATGCCTGCACACAGTCCGCCGAGCCAGGAAACGGGTTCCACTTCCTGAAAAGCCAGGCCGGCAAAATTGTTTAAACTCAGTATGCTCAGGCCCGCAATCCCCCACAGTGAACCGTACGCGGCAAAACGGAGTCCTGAATGCTCAGAGGGAACGAAACGGTTGATCACGGTGTACAGGGCCCAATTAAGCATTGCTGCAACCATCATCAGATCACCCCGTATTGTCTCAAGTGAGAAACCGGCTTTTCCATGCAGCATGATCACTGCAATTCCGGAAAACGAAAGAAGCAGGCCGCACCACTGCCTGCCGTCAAGCCGTTCCATCCCAAGCATGCGGCTTATCAGGGCCACAGCCACCGGTGTGGCGCCGAATATCAGCCCTGCGTTTGCAGCAGAGGTGTGGTTCATGGCCAGGCTGAAGCAGAAGGGAAAGCAGGCCATTCCCAGGAGACCGAGCCCGCATGCAAGCAGATGTTCCGCGAAATTCATGCGGAGCCGACAATGGCTGCCCTGTGTTAATGAAACCATCAAAACCAGGGCAAGGGCTGCGCTTGCGACCCTCAAATTGGCAAAGGATAGCGGATCCAGGCTTTTGAGACCGAGCTTGGTAAACAGAAACGTAAAGCCCCATAAGTGAATTACCATCAGCATCCGCGCATCACCTGCAACCCTCAGAGTTTTTCCCTGTACAGATCTCATCTGTTTCCTCCTTTTTTCCGCAGAATCCCTGTCAACACACAAGTAATGCAGCAAAAAGGCAAAGGCCAACGAATTGTTGTTATGGGGCCATAACAGAAATTCATAAGCACAAAGACTTGATAAATAAGCTTTTGGGTTGCAACATGAAGGCAATACAGCTTAGATTAAGCTCCGCTGGCTGCAAAAAACGGAAATTTTATAAAAAAGAGCAGATTGTACATGGTCTATAACCCTGATCTTGATATCAACCTGCTGCGTGCCTTTGTGGCCGTGGCTGAATTAAAAAGCTTCACAAGGGCGGCCTGCCGGTTAAACCGCACGCAATCGGCTGTGAGCATGCAGGTAAGGCGCCTGGAGCAGAACATGGGGCGATCCCTGCTGACCAGGAAAAAGGGCGGAGTCGGGCTCACAGACAGCGGAAAAGTAATGCTGGGGTATGCCAGGCGTATCCTGAAGCTAAACGACGAGGTAATGGCTGAAATAGGCGACCCTGAGGTAAAAGGCAGGGTAAAGCTCGGCATACCCGACGACTATGCCGCCTACCTGCTGCCTGCAGCCCTGTCAGGCCTGGGTTCGCTTTACCCGGGTATCAGCCTGGAGGTAAACTGTGAGTTAAGCGTGGACCTGCTGAGCCGCCTGGAGGACGGGGAAGTGGATCTTGCCTTGACCACCCGCCAGCCCCAGTCACCAGGAGGCGCAGTGATCCGCACGGAACAAATGGTTTGGGCTGAAGCCCTTGGCTGCAGACTGCACGATGAGGACCCCCTGCCCCTTGCACTATTTCCCGACGGTGTCTGCGTTTTTAGGGAATCCGCACTTGCAGCACTTGTAGCCTGCGGCCGAAGATGGCGGCTCGTATGCACCAGCCGTGGCCTTGCAGGCATCCGAGCTGTTGTGGCATCGGAAATGGCTGTAACCGTGGTAACCCAAAACACGGTGTCTGAAAACATGCGGATCATTTCTCCAGAAGAGGGACTGCCCCGCCTGCCTCATGTGGATATATGCCTGCACATGTCAGGCTCTCCTGCAAACGAGGCAGTGGAGGTGTTTGCCGATTATATCAGCAGGAGCCTTAAAAACTGCTGAGAACTGTATAAATACGAGATTCGAAGCAACTAAAAATGATGGCAACGTTAAAAGCCCTTCCTCCCGCCACCCCCCGGGACCGGGCATTAACACCAACTTTTTTTACGATAGTCATTTATTTTACAATCCGGGCAAATTCTTTGAATTTCTCGCCCTCCGCAGCCTCCATCAGTTCGAAAAGCGCCATTTCCGCCGAGGTGATAACAGCTCCCATCTGACGCATCCTCTCAAGGGCGGTCTCCCGGTTCCAGGCGCTTCGCGACGAAACCGAATCCGCGGCCACATGTACTTCAAACCCGTGATCCATAAGGGTTGCAACTGTCTGAAAAACGCACACATGGGCCTCAATTCCGCAGACAAGCACCTGGCTCCTGGCTGCATTGCGGATTTCGGATAAAAATCCGGGCTGCAGGCACGCGTTGAATGCGGTTTTTTCAAAAACCGGCATATCACCTAAAATTTCATGCATTTCAGGCGCCGTGGAGCCCAGTCCTTTCGGGTTCTGCTCCGTTAGAACCACGGGCAGGTCAAATAGCCTGGCACCCTTTGCAAGCTTCTTCTGGTTTGAAAGCACATAATCAGCCTCGTGCACTGCACGGGCCAGTTTTCCCTGAACATCGATTACAAGCAGCATTGAATCCTGTTTTCGAAGCATTTTTCCTCCTCCTTGCCGGGCATTAAGGGTTTTAGCTCTTGACATGTAAACATATCTTATCTATATGAGCTAATTAAAACAAGCTATTATATAAATTCCCGCCCACCGGGCCCCGCTTTACCTGGAGATCAGCAAGGTGCATAATAACGGTGAACAACAGGCCTTTGAAAAAAAACAGTCCCTGCGCAAGCGGCGCATGGCAATGGGGTTTGCAACATACCTGGTACCGCTTACCCTTATGCTTTTATTCGGCGGGTTCGGGGTTCTCCCGGTTTCCGTTATCATAGTTTTAACCCTTATAGTATTAGCAGTCCACGGTTTTTACCTGTATCTATTCAACAGCGGTCTCAATCTCCGGCTATCAGACCCCAGCCTTACCACTGTTCAGATGACTGTCGCTGTTGTACTGACACTGGCCACAATGTATTTCCTTGATCCCGGACAGGCCAGGGCAACTTTCATGATGTTTGTTGTTATTCCCTTTCTTTACGGCATCCTGGGACTGAACATAAAGAAATTCCTGAAGCTCTGCCTGGTTTTTGTGATCCTCTACAGCGGGCTGATACTTGTTTTGTGGAAACAGAAACCGCAAACCCTCGACCCATCCCTGGAGGTTATCCAGGCAATTTCTTTTTTGCTGATAATTACAACCATAGCCATTGTGGGCGGATTTATCAGCCAGCTCCGCGCAAAGGTGCGCACGCGCAACCTGGAACTCAGGCAGGCGCTTGAAAGAATAGAGGAACTTGTCAATATAGACGAACTCACCGGAATCTGCAACCGCCGCAGGCTCTTTGATGTCCTCTCGGAGGAATCCAGCCGCTACAACAGGGGCCGCGAACCTTTCAGCGTCTGCATAATCGATATTGACCACTTCAAGCATGTAAATGACACCTGGGGCCATGCTGCCGGAGATGAAATTTTGAAAGCCATCGCAGGCAGCATATGTGAAAACATAAGGGCCATAGATACCTTCGGCCGCTACGGGGGCGAGGAATTTCTTCTGGTAATGCCCTATACCCCTCTTCAGGGAGCCAGCATAAAGGCGGAAAGGGTCAGGCAGCAGGTGGAAAACATGGATTTTTCAGACACAGCCCCCGGCCTCAGGATAACGATCTCTGCAGGCGTGGCGGAATACCGGGCAAAAGAGGAGCCGGACCAGACCCTTATTCGGGCTGATAATGCACTGTACGAAGCAAAGAAAACAGGCCGCAACCGCGTGGTAACCGAAAAAACGCCTGCAGATAACTCCTGACAGGCTCGTTTACAGGAAACCAATTAAAAACACTAACTGTTCAGCCACGGATTATACCCCGCCTTGCCCCTTATCGCCGGATCAGCCATAGCGGGCAAAATCATGTCAATCAAAAAGCCCGGTTAAAATACAACCCGGAGGGTGCCTCAGTTTATGGATTATTACCCCCCCCTGCTGTTTCTTTTCGCCATGCCTTTCGGGCAATGGACACGAAATCACG
>JBKHES010000013.1:0-34524 GCA_046540695.1 Desulfobacterales bacterium | reverse complement strand
CAATTCCCGGTGAAGAATTATCAGGTTGTTGTTATGCTGTTTCAGTCTTATCGGGGTCGGGATCGGGATCGGGGTCGATTTCGATACCGATCCCGATACCGATCCCGATTTCGGTTTCGATCAAGCTACGAAAGAAATCAGAAAAGGAACTTGATATATGCCGATTCCCACTATTTGAAAAAATCACCGGGAATTGCTGCATAAACCCAAAAACTGTTGACTTTTCAAATAAATTCTGACATTATCTCTTACTTATTTTAATATTTAATAAACGGTAAAAAAAAGGAGACAAATATGGCGGAAAATCGCATCTGTAATTTCAATCCGGGTCCTGCCGCACTGCCGGAACCCGTGCTCAGTGAAATCCAGGAAAACGTTGTTGATTTCCAGAACTGCTGCATGTCTATACTTGAAATCAGCCACAGATCAAAAGACTTTGACGCGGTTATAAACGATGCAATAGCAAGAACGAAAAGGCTGCTCAACATCGGGGATGACTATCACGTGCTTTTTCTGCAGGGAGGCGCAAGTCTTCAGTTTGCAATGGCTCCCATGAATTTTCTGCCCCAGGGCCGCGCCGCTGACTACATTAACACCGGAACCTGGTCCACCAAGGCTATCAAGGAAGCTGAAATCCAGAAGAAAAACTATCACGTTGCAGCCTCTTCAGAAGACCGCAATTTCGCATATATCCCCAGGGAGTTTTCATTTACCCCTGATGCGGCATACGTGCACATCACCTCCAACAACACCATCAAGGGCACCCAGTGGGACAAATTCCCGGATACCGGAAACGTCCCGATGATTGCTGACATGTCTTCCGATTTCATGTGCAGGCCCATTGACATGTCTAAATTCGGGCTTGTATACGTGGGGGCCCAGAAAAACATCGGTCCTGCAGGGGTGTGCATGGCCATAGTGCGCGACGACATGTTAAAGCTCATTCCCGACGGCCTCCCAAGCATGCTCGACTACAGAACACACGTGAACAAGAACTCCATGTACAACACGCCGCCCTGCTTTGCAATCTACACCGTTCACCTGGTCATGAAGTGGCTGGAGGAAACAGTGGGCGGGCTTTCCGAAATGGAAAAAATAAACAGGAAAAAGGCGGAAATCCTTTACTCAGCAATGGACGAAAGCGATTTCTACCAGGGAACGGCGGACAAGGACAGCCGCTCGCTGATGAATGTCACTTTCAGACTGCCCGACGAGGATCTGGAGAAGAAATTCATTGACGAGGCCGCTCAAAACGGCCTGGGAGGCCTGAAGGGCCACAGATCAGTCGGCGGATGCCGCGCCTCCATATACAACGCAGTCACGGTGGAGGCAGTTGAAAGACTGGTTTCGTTCATGAAGGATTTTGAAAAGAAAAACAAATAACAAAGAGAAATCCGAAATTCGAATCTCGAAATCCGAAAATCGAAATCGGGATCGGGATCGAAAAAACGGAAAATCTTCCGTCGAGACCCGAAACCCGACAGGAACCGAACAAGCCTGTTTCGGAAATTTGAACTTTGGTAATTCGGATTTGTTTCGAGTTTCGGATTTCGGATTTCGGATTTATCATTAAAAAAGGCTGCCGGGAGAAAAAACTCCTGGCAGCCTTCTTTTTTATTCAATTTGCCGCAGATCTGCTATTCAATAAGTTCAAACAATCCCGCGGCTCCCATTCCGCCGCCTATGCACATGGATTCAACTCCGTATTTCACTCCCCGCTCGCGCATTTCGTTCATGAGCTGGGAACACAGCTTGGCCCCGGTGCATCCCAGGGGATGGCCCAGGGCGATTGCGCCGCCGTTTACGTTGACAATGCGCTTGTCGCTGTCAGATGTCCACAGGCTCTTGTCGTCATACATGCCCAGCTGCTGCAGGCAGTAGATGGCCTGGGAGGCGAATGCCTCGTTTACCTCGAAAATCCCGATATCCTCGACCTTCTTTCCTGTCATGTCAAGCAGCTTCGGAATTGCATACGCGGGGCCGACACCCATTTCATCCGCCCGGACTCCGGCTACTGTGTAGCACACGAGCTTTGCAATTGGCTTTACATTGTATTTCTTTACCGCCTCTTCGCTCATGATGAGCGTGGCAGCCGCACCATCCGTGGTCTGCGAGGAATTGCCCGCAGTGACCGATCCGTTTGCGGCAAATGCGGGCCGCAGCTTGGCAAGGCCCTCGATTGTGGTGGCCTCGCGGATGCCGTCGTCAAAATCCTGGGTAAAGGTCTGCTCCACCCAGTCGCCGTCTTTTTCAACAAACTTTGAAGCAGGGGTGGGGACGAGCTCCTTGTAAAGCCCGTTTTTCTTGGCATTGGCCGCCTTCATCTGGGAATGATAGGCAAACTCGTCCTGCATTTCCCGGGTGATGTTGTAGCGGTTGGCCACGTTTTCGGCGGTTGCGCCCATGGAGATATAAACGTCCGGGTTTTCCTTTGTCATTTTGGGATGAGGGCGCGGCAGATTACCGCCCATGGGAACAATTGTCATTGACTCGATCCCGCCGCCGATTGCCACCTCGCACATGCCTGACTTGATCCGCATGGCCTGAAGCGCGATTGCCTCCAGGCCGGAGGAGCAGAAACGGTTGACCGTTGCGCCGCAGGTGGTGTCCGGGAAACCGCACATCTGGGCGATAACGCGGCCGATGTTCAGCCCCTGCTCTGCCTCGGGAAATGCGCAGCCCACCATTATGTCTTCCACGTCCTTTTTCTCTATGCCCTGGGTGCGCTCCACCACTTCGCTCATAACTGTCTTGAGCAGATCCTCGGGCCTTGTCTGGGCAAAAGCTCCTTTGCCCCTGCGGCAGCCCGGAGTGCGGAGTGATGTAACAATATATGCTTCTCTCATCTGTATATCCTCCTAACTTTCGGTTATTATTTACTTTACAGGAACAAGGGCTTGCCTGTATTCATCATGTGCTCGGCCATCTTCTGGGTCTCTTCGGTTCTCCACAGATCCACGAAGGCCTCGCGCTCCAGCTTCATCAGGTATTCCTCGCTTACCTGCGTGCCCTGGGGCACATCGCCGCCTGCCATGCAGTAGCAGGCTCTTTTTGCGATGGTCTCCATGTGGGGCGTTATATAACCGCCTGTTTTCATGTTAAGCATCTCAGACCAGACCATCCCCTGGCCCTCGCGGCCGAACACGGGGAATTTCTCCTTGCGGGGCGGCACGTAGCAGTCATCGACCATCTTCAGGACCTCTTTCTTGGCCTCGCCTATGAGAAGATCCTTGTTGAACACGATGCGGTCATCAGGCCTGAGGAAACCGCTGTTTCTGGCCTCTGCAGCGGAACCCGACACCTTTGCCTGCGCCACGTGCATGAATGCCTGGGTGAAGAATCCCGAATAATCGGTGATCTTTGCCACCTGGGGCTTATAGCGGATGTAGTTCTGCCACAGGTGCATCATTCCGGCACCTCCCGGAACCAGGCCGGCTCCCACTTCCACAAGTCCCATGAACAGGTCTGCGTTTGCAACCATCCGGTCTGCAGCCAGGCAGACTTCAGCGCCGCCTCCGAGGGCCAGGCCGAAGGGTGCGGCCACCACCGGGTACGGGGCATACTTGGAGCCCAGGATGCTCTGGTGCACGGTCTTAATAAAATCATCTATTTCCGAGAACTTGCCTTCCTTAGCAAGCCCGAGCATGAATGCCAGGTCGCCGCCTGCGGAAAAAGGCGCGGGCATGCCTGATGCCTGGTTGCCGATTACCATTCCCACGCCGTTTTCACTTACGTATTCGTGACATTCGATCATGAACTCGATCATTTCGCGGTTGACCGCGTTCATCTTGGAGTGGAACTCAACGTCAAACACCCCGTCGCCCAGGTCGAGGAGCGAGCAGGAGGAAACCGACTTGACCACCTTGTTTTCCTGGCGCAGGTTATACAGGCTGATTTCCTTGTCGCTTACAGGCACAAGCTTATATGAGCCTGATGCAAAGTCGTAGAAATATTTCTTTCCGCCCTCGATCTTGTAGAAGGTCTCGTTTCCGGCTTCCACGAACTTTTTGATGTTTTCGGGTGCCTTGCGGCCTTCTTTTTCCATTTTTTCAACCGACTTTTTGACCCCTATGGCCTCCCATGCCTCAAACGGGCCCATTTCAAAGTTGTAGCCCCATTTCATGGCATTGTCTATGTCCACGATGGTATCGGAAATCTCCGGGATCCGGTTGGCCGCGTAAATCAGGCTGTCCGCGATTACGTCCCAGGCGAATTTTGCGCCCTTGTCGTCTCCGTACACTATCGCCTGCATTTTTTCCGGCAGGCTGCCTTTCTTCTTGGCCTCCTGGAGGCAGGGGAAGTCCGCCTTGCCGTATTCCTCGTATTCCAGGGTCTCGGGGTTGATCACCTTGCGGATGGTTTTCCATTCCTCGGTGAGCTCTTTTTTGTAAAACCCGCCCTTGGTCTTGTTGCCGAGCATGTTGTTTTCAACCATTTTCTCGACGAAAGACGGAAGTGCCATTGTATCGCGCATCTCGTCTTCGGGGCACATGTCGTAGCAGTTTTTTGCCACGTGATACATGGTATCCAGGCCCACCAGGTCGGCTGTCTTGAATGTGGCTGTCTTGGGCCGGCCCATGGGCTGGCCGAAAATGGCGTCCACCTCGGGAATTGTAAGCCCGTGCTCGAGCATTGCATGCATTGCCTTGCCCATGCCCTGGATGCCTATGCGGTTTCCGATGAAATTCGGGGTGTCCTTTGCCCAGACAATCCCCTTGCCCAGGTATTTTTCGCAGAAATCAGCCATGAACTCGAGCACGTCCTTTTTGGTGTCAGGACCGGGGATGATTTCGAGCAGGTGCATGTAGCGCACGGGGTTGAAAAAGTGGGTTCCGAGGAAATGCTGTTTCATGTCGTCGCTCAGCTCCTGCGACATGTCCTTTAAGGGAATGCCTGAGGTGTTTGAGCTTACCACCGTACCCTTCTTGCGGACCTTGTCGAGCTTTTTGAAAAGGTCCTGCTTGATCTCGAGCTTTTCAACCACAACTTCGACTATCCAGTCGCAGTCAGCAAGCTCGTTTATGTCGTCTTCAAGGTTTCCGGTGGTGACGAGCGCGGGATCGCTTTTCTTGTCCATGAAAAGCGGGGGCTTGGAATTGATTGCGTCCTGGAGCCCCTTTTCCACGATGCGGTTTCTTGCCCTGGGGTCGTTTTTCTCCTCATCTGACAGGTCGAACGGGACGATGTCGAGGAGCACGGTTTTGATGCCGGCACTGGCAAGCAGGGCGGCGATTCCGCCCCCCATGATACCGGAACCGATAACGCCTGCTTTTGTGATCCTTCTTTGCATAATTACCTCCTGACTATATAAGTTAAAACCAAAAAAAAACGGGAAAAAGCTGCCGCAACTCACAAAATAAAACTTTGGTTGAAAGCCTTTGGCTCCCGCATTATACTCCGGATGCTAAGCGTAAAACTTTGTAGGTATCAAAAAAACAATTTTGCTGTCAAGCAAAACGCTGCAATAATGTTCAACAATGTTATTGACATTCAAGCTGTTTTCTATTTTCCTTACCTGGAAAACAGAGGTGCAAAACTGCAATACCCTTATATGAAAGGACAGGCCCATGAGAATCACCCTGCTGTTTTGTCTTATAGCAGCGGCCGTGTGCGCCGGGCCCTCGCAGGCCCGGCAGAACGATGAAACGGACGGCAACACTGAAAAGCCCGCTTCGTCAGAACAGATTTTAAAACAACTGGAGGATAAATATACGGGAAGAAATTTTTCAGTTAACTTCAGGCAGGAATCAACCCTTCAGGCAATGGATATAACAGACGAGGCCTCGGGGCACGCGTGGTTCAAGCATCCCGGAAAGATGCGCTGGGAATACCTTGAGCCCGAGCGTCAGGTAATTGTATCCGACGGTGACAGGCTCTGGATTCACAGGCCCGAAGACCGCCAGGTAATGGTGGGCGATGCGGCCGACCAGTTCGCAAACGGCAAGGGAGCCAGCTTTCTTGCGGATTTCAAGCTTTTAAAGGAAGTCTTCGAGGTAAGCCTGGAAGAATGCGGCGAAGATTTGTGCCGGCTAAAGCTGGTGCCCCGGGAAAAAAAGCGGGACCTTGCGGCTGTATATCTTGAGGTGGAAAGAAAAACCATGGATATCAAGCAGATTGAAAGCGAAAACACCTACGGGGACGTCACGCGCATTTTCCTTGAAAACCTGGAGTTTGAACCTGAAATGGAAAACAGGCTTTTTGAATTCATGATTCCTTCCGGGGCAGATGTCATCAGAATGGAGGAATAGCCCATGACCCCCGAAAACCGGCAAACCGCGGAAAGGATAAAAAAGCTGGCGCAGCAGAAAAACGCGCTTATACTGGCACACAACTACCAGCCCCCGCAAATCCAGGACACCGCAGACCTGTGCGGGGACTCGCTTGAGCTTGCCATGAAGGCGGCAGACACTGACGCTGAAATACTTATTTTCTGCGGAGTTCACTTCATGGCAGAAACAGCATCCATTCTGTGCCCGGAAAAAACCGTGCTTCTGCCCCGGGCTGATGCCGGGTGCCCAATGGCTGACATGGTCACGCCGCAGTCACTGGGGGAAAAAACCAGGTCTCTGCCAGGCGTGCCGGTTGTAACCTATGTAAACTCCCCTGCTTCCGTAAAGGCCATGTCAACAGTCTGCTGCACCTCGGCAAACGCGGTCAGGGTGGCTCAAAGCCTTGATGCCGACAAAATCCTCATGGTGCCGGACCGAAACCTTGCCGCATACACCGCCGCGCACACCGGCAAAACCATACACGCGTGGAACGGGTTCTGCCCGTTCCATGAACTGCTTGACCCGGAAACCCTGCGGCAGGCAAGACAAAACCACCCCGGGGCCGTGTTCATGGCGCATCCCGAGTGCAGGCCCGAGGTCACGGCAATGGCCGATGTTGTGACAAGCACATCAGGTATGCTTGATTTTGCAGCCCGGTCGCAGAGTACCGAATTTATAGTGGGCACTGAAACGGGCCTGCTTTATCCCCTGCAAAAGGCCAACCCCGGAAAAACCTTTTACCCCGCCTCGGATCAGATGTACTGCTCAGACATGAAAAAAATCACCCTGGCAGACATGGAAGCAAGCCTGCAACACCTTTCAGGAGAGGTCCGCGTTCCGGAAGAAATCCGCATACCTGCATTATCCGCGGTTAAAAAAATGCTTTCGGCCTGACGGGGCCCGCCAAGGACAGTTCTTTAAGGCAGATTCGAATAACTACCTGATTTAAATATCTTATCTGCTTTACCCGCCGTGTTTCAACCATGTTGCATTTGTTTCAAACTGCAGGCGCAGTGTTTCAATTCTACAACCCTCCCGGATCGCCGAGCCAGAGGTCTCCCGGCCCGGCCCCTGCAGTACGCGGCTGCAGGGCAAAACACAAGGCCCGCAAACTAATGGTCCGATTTTTGCAATGAAATAGCCTGTATACATAAAATCAAAAAAGCCTGACGGAAACCAGCTGCAAAAAGACATGCGCCGCAATACCGGCTGCAGGGATATTTTGCCAAATGAAAAACGATTCTTTGCCTCAAAACCGGAATACGGCCCGGAAAAAACCGCACTTCAACTACCAGGAAATATTTGAATACCTTCCTGAGGGAGTGTTTACCATAGACACCCAGTGGAAAATCACGTCCTTTAACAAAACAGCAGAGAAAATAACCGATTACCGCAGACAGGAGGTTATCGGCCGCCACTGCTGGGAGGTTTTCCGCTCCGAGCTTTGCAGCAAGGGCTGCCCCCTGAGCATATGCTTTGAAACAGGAAGGCTCCAGATGGACCAGGAAGTGGCGGTAACCGATCGGCGGGGGGTTACAAAGAACCTTATAGTCAACGTAAATGTACTGCAGGACAAAGACGGAAACGTCCACGGGGGAGTCGAGACCTTCAGGCCTCCTGCCAGATGTGATCACATACCGCCGAAAACAGCGCCCGCATTTGAAGGCATCATCGGAAAAAGCTCAATGATGCAGTCAATATTCGGGATGCTGCCGGATGTGGCTGCAAGCGAAACAAACGTGCTGCTGTGCGGGGAGAGCGGAACAGGCAAGGAGGTTCTTGCCAGGGCTCTTCACAATCGTTCCGGGCGAAGCCGGGGGCCTTTTGTGGCCGTGAACTGCTCCGCCCTGGCCGAGTCCATCCTTGAATCAGAGCTGTTCGGCCATGAAAAAGGAGCCTTTACGGGAGCTGACAGCCTCAAGCAGGGGCGTTTTGAAATGGCCCGGGGCGGAACACTTTTTCTTGACGAAATCGGTGATTTAAAACCCCAGATCCAGGTAAAGCTTCTCAGGGTTCTTGAAGAACGCGAGTTCGAACGCGTGGGAGGCACGCGCTCGATAAAGCTTGATGCCCGGATCATAAGCGCCACCAACCAGAACCTTGAAGCCGCCATGAATGAAAAGCGCTTTCGCGAGGATCTTTACTTCAGGCTGCGCACGGTGCCCTTTTACATACCCCCGTTAAGACAGCGCAAGGAAGACATCCCGCCGCTGGTGTCTCATTTCATAAAAATTTTCAACACCCGCTACAACAAGCAGGTCCGCTCTGTTGACCCCAAGGTCATGCGGATTTTCATGAACCATAACTGGCCGGGAAACATAAGGGAACTGGAACGAATACTTGAATACGCCTTTGTATTCGTGAAAGGCCCGGTTATTTTCGAACGCCACCTGCCTGAAATAAAAACCGCGGAATCAGTGCAGACACCGGTCGCGGAAAACCGTTTTTCCGCGGCCGGGTCCAGGGACAAGGACACCATACTTCGGGCGCTTTCAGATGCCGGCGGAAACCGCCAGGGCGCGGCCGAACTGCTCGGAATCAGCCGCACCTCCCTTTGGCGGCGGATGAAGGAATTCGGGCTCGCCTAGCCATTGTTTCAAGCGTTTCAATTGTTTCAAATCATGTTTCAACCCCCGCCCTGTTAACCCATGCCCCAGTAAAACAGGTATTTTTCCCCCGCCCTCCCGATTCATTCCAGGACTTTTAAAGCTGTTTTACCGACTGACCTGAAAGGATTTGAAACACCTTTTTGTTTCAGATCCCTGTTTTTCCGTGCCCCCTGCTTTACAACCCGGCCCCCGGAACGATTCAATCCTGTTTTAATCAATATTTTCAGGCATATAAACCCGTGGCACACTGCTTGCTTTACAAAGGTCAAAAACAAATTGGTTTTCAAAACTCAAATACAAGGGAGGTCCCCGGATGGACACACAGGAAGCAAGCATTGACGAAATAATGGAAAGATATCCCGCCAGCCCGGAGTACCTGATTTTTCTTCTCCAGGACGTACAGAAAAACTACGGCTATATCTCCCCGGATTCCATGCAGCTCATATGCGACCGCACGGGGGTTCCCGAGTCGCAGGCCTACTCTGTTGCCACATTTTATCAGTCATTCCGCCTGGAGCCTCTTGGCGAACACGACATAAAGGTATGCCTCGGCACGGCATGTCACCTAAAGGGCGGGCAGCGCATCATGGATGAATTAAAGCGCCGCCTCAAGGTCGAACCCGGGGAGACAACACCGGACATGAAGTTCACCTACACATCGGTCAACTGCCTGGGGGCATGCGCGCTGGGCCCCATGGTTGTTATAGACGGCGAGTACCACCCGCAAACAACCGTCAGAAAGCTGGAAAAACAGCTCAAGGCACTGAGCCAGGACTAACTTCAAAAAGGAACATGCCATGTTTAATGAAAACACAGCCTTAAACCTGGAAAACGGGCGCCTGAAATCACTGGAAGATTTAAACGAACTGCGCACGCGCATTATTGAAAGCAGGGATCCAGACCGTCCCGAAGTGATGGTGTGCTACGGAACCGGCTGTATTGCAACCGGCAGCCGGAAGGTTTCAGAGGCAATAAAGTCTGCGGTCAAGGAAAAGGGAATTGACGCAAAGGTCATGCCCGGGATCAAGACCACCGGATGCCAGGGCCTGTGCTCCCGGGGGCCGCTGGTAACAATCAAGCCTTACGGGTTTTTTTACCAGCAGGTCTCTGCCGGCGACGCGGAAGAAATCGTCGAGCAGACCCTGATGCAGGGAAAGCCGGTGGAGCGCCTTCTTTTCAAGGACCCTGAAACAGGAGAGCCCCTTCACACGGAAGACGAGATCCCCTTCTACAAACTCCAGCAGAGACTGGTGCTGCAGAATATCGGCAAGATCGACCCCACCGACATTACAGATAAAATCGCCGCAGGCGGCTACCAGGCACTGGCAAAGGCCCTGACAACAATGACCCCGGAGCAGGTGGTAAAAGAAGTTGAAAACTCGGGCCTGCGGGGCCGCGGTGGCGCCGGGTTCCCTGCAGGCCGCAAGTGGCGCTCCGCGCTTGCCGCCATAGAAAAAAAGGGCCGGCCCGTCTACGTGGTGGTAAACGGAGACGAGGGCGACCCCGGCGCGTTCATGGACTGCACCATCATGGAGGGCGACCCCCACGCAGTCATAGAGGGCCTGATCATAGGGGCTTATGCCCTTGGCGCCCAAAACGGGTATCTCTACGTCAGGGCTGAATACCCCCTTGCCATCGATCACCTTGAAAAAGCCATGCAGCAGGCACGGCAGCTGGGCCTGCTGGGAGAAAACATTCTCAACACAGGCTTTTCCTTTGATGCGCGGATCAACCGCGGGGCAGGCGCCTTTGTATGCGGCGAGTCAACCGCGCTTTTCACCTCCATAGAAGGCAAGCCCGGCAACCCCAGGCCCAAGTACGTGCGCTCCGTTGAAGAAGGTCTCTGGGGCAGGCCGACTGTATTAAACAACGTGGAAACATGGGCCAACGTCCCCATGATCATAGAAAACGGCTCCAACTGGTACAGCAGTATCGGAGTGCCCCACAGCACGGGCACCAAGGTTTTCTCCCTGGTGGGCAAGGTAAACAACGTGGGCCTGGTTGAAGTGCCCATGGGCATTCCCCTGGCAAAGATCATAGAGGAAATCGGCGGGGGCGTGCCCGGCGGGGAACCATTCAAGGCGATTCAAACCGGAGGGCCCTCAGGCGGCTGCATCCCCTATTCCTTAAAAGACACCCCGGTTGATTTTGACTCCCTGAAGGACGTTGGCTCAATGATGGGCTCCGGCGGCATGATCGTAATGGACAGCAGGGACTGCGTGGTGGACGTGAGCCGTTACTTTCTTCGATTTCTCGAAGAAGAATCCTGCGGCAAATGCATCCCCTGCAGACTCGGGCTCACACGGATGCGCAGGATTCTCGATGATTTCTCCTCCGGCAGTGGAAGCCAGCAGGACATTGAAGACCTTTTCAGCCTCTCTCAGGCAATCCAGGACGGCTCCTTGTGCGCCCTGGGAGGAAGCGCCCCCAACCCCGTCCTGACAACCCTGAGATATTTCCGTGAGGAATACGACGACCACATTGACAGGCACAAATGCCCTGCCGGAGTGTGCAGGGATCTTATCACATATTACATAGACCCTGAAAAGTGCACGGGATGCATGACCTGCGCCAAGGTCTGCCCGCAGGAATGCATCAGCGGGGAGAAAAAAGAGCCCCACGAAATTGACGCGAGCAGGTGCATCCGCTGCGGAAACTGCATGGAAGCCTGCAAGTTCGATGCAGTCCATGTGGAATAACCCGTTTTCAAAACGTTTGAACAAGGAGCCATACGAGATGATTACTTTCCGGATAGACAACCAGACAGTGGAGGCAAACCCGGGCTGGACCGTGCTTGAAACGGCAAGGCATTACGGCTTTGAAATCCCGACTCTGTGCCACCACGAGGCAGTGACACCCAGCGGGGCCTGCCGCCTGTGCATGGTTGAACTCAGGGACGGCGACTGGTCAAAGCTGGTTGCATCCTGCATTTACCCTGCAGCCGAAGGTATAAACGTGTTCACTGATTCACAGCGGGTGCGCAATGTACGCAGATGGATCCTGGAAATGCTTTTGTCGGAATGCCCCGCAAGCAGCTATATAAAGGAAATCGCGGCAAAACACGGGGTAAAACAGACCAGGTTCCCGGTGGAAAACCCGGAAGAACAATGCATGCTATGCGGCCTGTGCACCCGGGTATGCCAGGAAGTGGTCGGGCTGGCTGCAATTTCAACGGTGGACCGGGGGGTTCACAAAAAAGTGGGAGCGCCTTTTCTGCGCCCCACGGAAGTATGTGTCGCATGCGGCTGCTGCGTGACCATATGCCCCACTGATGCCATGCAGTCACGAATAGACTCGGTGCGCCGCGTGCAGGCAATGCCGCATGCCGCGGCTGCATCCAAATAGACAAGGAGGCGGGAAAATGACAACAAATGCAAAAACAGGCGTTTTTATCTGCCGCTGCGGGGAAAATATCGCGCCCTTTATCGATCTGGACGCGCTTGCCGGCCATGTCGGCAAGGACGGAAACGTGGCACACTGTGAAATCCTGCCATACCCCTGTCTGAACCCCGGGCTTGACCGGATCACCTCCGCGGTCAGTGAAAAGAACTTAAACAGGCTGGTAATCGCAGGATGTGAAAGCCGGCTTATGCTCAAAAAGTTTGAAAAAACCTTTGAACCCATGGAACTGCTCAAGGGCCAGATCGACATGGTAAACATCAGGGGCCATATAGCTTCTGGCAACGACCTGTCTCCTGAAAAACGGGCGGACAAGGCCGCAAAACTCATAAAGGCAGCCGCAGCTGAAATGGCTGCAGCAACCCCGACCATACAGCAGCGCGCCTTTCTGGAAGGCCCAGTGATGATTGTGGGCGGGGGCGCAGCCTCCTGGACGGCCGCCCAGGAACTTGCAAGACAGGGGCTCGATTTTATGATCGCCCCGGATATAGGGGACCCTGAGACCCTTTTTGAAGACCTGCACCGGCAGTACCCGGGAGAATGGAAAAATTATCCGCGCCTGGAAAGAATCCGGCAGGAAGTTCTTCAAAGCCCGCACTGCACCATGCTTCCGCCCGGCGAACTCGTGGGGCTGGCAGGCGTGACAGGAGACTACAAGCTTACATTTTCAGAAGCTGACGGCAGTCAGAGGCTTTATAACGCAGGCGCCATAATAGCCTGCCTGGATGCCAGGCTTGAGCCGCCGGCAATGGAACTGGACTATGACGGTGAAACGGTGATAATCCAGCCAGAGTTCGACGACTACCTGGAAGAAAAAGGCATATTCGAGGACCAGGTGGTTTTCTGGGTCAGTGACTTCGAGGCGGGATACCCGGAATTCGCCCAGCTGTCAGCCCTTTCCGCATGGGCCATGGCAAGAAAAGTCCGCGAATCCTACCCTAGGTCACAGGCGGTTATCCTTTACAACGAACAGATGGACATGCCGCTTACAGGACCTGACCGGGCGCTTTCAAGGAAACTCGGGATTTTCTGGGTGCCCTACGACAAATCCATACCCCCCACGGTGCAGGACGGATACATAACAATAGGTAACGTCAACGACCGCGTGGAATACGACATTCCCTGGGACGTAATGGTAATTTCCCCTGAACGCAGGGTCTCGGGAAGGGTCCTTGAAACCGCCGAAATCCTCGGCCTGCACCACGGGCAAAGCCGGTTTTTAACCGGCCATCACGCCAGGGTGCGGCCCGAACAGGTCGGCCGGGAGGAAACCTACCTGGCAGGAAGCGCAAGATTCCCTTGCGATCTGCATGAAGCTCTTGTCCAGGGATACAGGGCCGGCAGAAAGACCGCGGACCTTTTCCGCAAATCCATGGCAGGCGAGCTTTTCCTGCCGCGCATTGTGTGCTCGGTTGACCCTGACAAATGCGTGGGCTGCGGCCTGTGCCAGGAACTGTGCGACTGCGGCGGCATAGGAGTGGAGGAAACAACCGGCGGCGGCCTGCCCCGGGTGGTGGACCCGCTTGTATGCACCGGCGGTGGAACCTGTGCAGCTGCATGCCCGTACAAGGCCCTTGTGCTGCAGAACAACACCACGGATCAGCGGGAAGCCAGGATAAGCTGCCTTGCCGCGCAAATGGGGCCGGATGAAATCATCGCCATGGGATGCGCCTGGGGAGGACTTCCGGCTGCTGACAATGCAGGGAAAAAAGGACTTTTCCACGATCCCAGGGTGCATCTTGTGGGCGTGCCGTGCGTGGGCCAGCTCGACCCGGGCATTTTCGCCAGGGCTTTTCTCGACGGCGCACCGGGATTGATCCTGGTGGGATGCGACCCGGAAGAATGCCACCACTCCTACGGGGTGGATCATGCCTGGAGCCGGGTGAACCTGATGAAAAAACTGCTGACCCTGTGCGGATTCGACAGGCGCCGCATAGCACTGGCTCATGCGGACTTAAACAGGCCGGAAGAATTCGTGAAAACAGTTAACAGTTTTGCAGATGCTACCTCAGTTCTAGGGCCCATTGAAAGAACCCCGGCAAACATCAGCCGGCTGCAGAGCATGTACGAGCTGGTTTCAAACAACTCGCGCATCCGGCATCTGCTTTGCGTAACCCTTCGGCAGAACAGTGAAACCGAATACAAGGGCAACCAGAGGCATGCGCTTGATTTTGACAGGGACTTTTCAGCCGCCCTGAGAGAAGAGTTCATGAGGACCAGGGTCCTGCAGCTTCTGAAAACAGAACAGCGGCCCCTGAGGTTAAACGAGCTGAGCAGCGCGCTTATGGAAAACCGCGAACAGTTGGGACAACAGCTCTGGTCAATGGTACACGAGGGCCTGGTCCATCGTTCGCATCAGAATCACGAGGCGCTTTTTATGGCAGGCTGACGAAAAAACCGGAATGTGACTGCGGATCTGCGATGTCTTAAAAACAGGGGCGGTTTCTCATCGGGACCGGCCTCAGCTGTAAATATCCGTTGACTGGATGTTTTTCACCTGGAGCCGGTCCTTGATTATCCTGGCCAGCTGTGACATATAGCGGTAGCCCAGCTCGAAGTCCTCTTCAAAAAGCTGCTGGAGGTCATCGCTGCGCCACGAAAGGACCTTGACGTCTGTAAGGGCCTTGGCGCATGTCATATGGGTCCTGCCGGGGGTAAAAATCGCTGCAGACACACCGAAAGTGTTGGAGGGGCCTACTTCCACCACCCAGGTATGCTGATAGGGGCGCTTGGCAATCGCAAGCCCGACGCGGCCGGAAAGCACTGCATAGACCTTGTCTGCGGTATCCACAACGTGATAGAAAAAATGCCCCTTGCGCTGGCTTTCCAAAGAGGCGATGTCGCGCATGCGCTCCAGCCTTTTTTCATCAAGGGGCTGAAGCATGTTGATGTTTTTCAGATCCGAAATTTCAATCATGTTGACCCCCTTTTGCCGGAAAGGTTTCCTATATTTAAATAATGGCAGGGTTCCGTTGATGTGTCAAGCGGCAAGCAAGAATGATCTGCAGAAATTCCGGGCGGGTGCGCGGGCAGGGTTTGTCCTGAGCTTTTTCTTGACTCTTGCGGCCAGCCGTCATAGGTTAAAAGGTTTGGACTATTTGTACTTCATTATAACGTTATTCCGGAGGTTTTTGTATGGCTTTCACCTTTTTCCTGTATGCCTCTTTAATAATATTTCTTTTGGGGCTTTTATACAGGGCCGCGGCCTGGTTCAGAAGGGAGGCCGGGTTTTCATCCGAAGGGCCGGCTGCCTCAAAAAGGATCTCAGCCGCTTTTGCAGGTATTGTCTCGGTTGTTTTCAGCGCAAAACTCTTTACCCTTGTCCGGGTGTTTGTCACAGACATACTGCTGCAGAGAAAAATCCTGAAAGAAAGCTTTCTGAGGTGGGCAATGCACATGCTCATCTTCTGGGGTTTTATCCTGCTTTTTTTCATGCACGCCATGGGACAGATCATAACCGATGCCCTGTTCAGCGGATATGAATCCACCCTGAACCCCTATTTTTTCCTCAGGGACCTGTTCGGCTTCATGGTCCTTGCGGGTGTCGTGATCGCGGTTTTAAGGCGTTTTGCGTTCAGGGTCCCGCGGCTTATAACCACCGGAATGGACATATACGCAATTGCAATCGTGGCGGTCATCATACTGTCCGGGTTCGGCCTGGCGGCCTTAAAGATCACCTCTGAAACTGAATACACGAACATGGTGGAGGATTACGCGGGGATAGAGGGCGAGCAGGCCCGGGCGCTTGAAAGCTACTGGGTAAGCGAGCAGGGCCTTGTTTCCTCTGAAATCACCGGGCCTTTTGAAGACGATGTAACAGAGCAGGGAAGGCAGCTGCACGAAAGCTACTGCGCCCACTGCCATGCTGACGCAGGCTCTGCTTTTACAAGCTATGCAATCGGCAAAACTATCAGCCCTGTTGCCTCCCCCCTTGACCGGGCGGGTTTTGTCACAATATTTTGGTACATCCACTTCCTGTCGTGTTTTGCAGGGCTTGCGTACCTGCCTTTCAGCAAGATGCTGCACATGTTTTCAACGCCTGCTGCCATCCTGGCAAACTCGGTGATGGACGAGGAAAAATCAAGACCTGAAAATATTGCAACCCGGCAGGTTATAGAACTTGACGCCTGCACCCACTGCTGTACCTGCAGCCTTTACTGCTCGGCAATGATGGGATACAAGGCAAAAAACAATTTATACGTCCTGCCCTCGGAAAAAATAGCCCCCCTGAAAAGGCTTGCTGCAGGCAAAACCCTGGATGATGAAGAAACCAGGGCCATACTCGAGGGAATTTACCTGTGCACAAACTGCGACAGGTGCACGGTTGTCTGCCCGTCCGGCATAAACCTCAGGCAGCTCTGGGTAAACGCAAGGGAAAAACTCCTTCAGCAGGGTCCCGCCGAGCCGCTTATACTTTCCCAGCTCTCATTTCTAAGGGGTTTGAAGCGCAGGCTGGTGCCAGAGGGCACCTACCAGCTCCCCCTGGAAAAGGCAGAGCAGGAGGTCTGCAAAAAATTCGAGCCCATGCTCGACCGCGACCGGGCCATTGATCTTTCCCGGCCCGCGCGGGACAGCAGCAAAAGGCTTTTTCCCGAAACCACGTTTTCTGCATGCTTCGGGTGCCAGACCTGCACCACTGTATGCCCCGTGGTTGAAAACCATGAAAACCCGCAGGAAATGCTCGGGCTTTTGCCCCACCAGATAATGTGCTGCCTGGGGCTCGGGATGGACGACACCGCCCTTGCAGCCAAAATGATATGGGACTGCGTGACCTGCTACCAGTGCCAGCAGCACTGCCCGCAGAACGTAAAAGTCACCGACATTCTCTACGAGCTCAAATACGCGGCAGTGGACACTATGAATGATAAAAACGCAAAAGAGGTTTAATCGGATCATGATGCGCTACAGTCTTTTTATAGGCTGCCAGATCCCCTCCCGGGTCAGGCAGTATGAAACCGCGGCCAGGGCGGTCTTGGAAAAAACCGGAATTGACCTGGCAGACATAAGGCAGTTTAACTGCTGCGGCTACCCCATGCGCAACGTTGACAAAAAGGCATTCCTTCTTTCAGCGGTGAGAAACCTGGCCCTTTCCGAGGAACGGGGCCTTGATATGCTGGTTTTGTGCAACTGCTGCTACGGGACGCTCAAAAAGGCCGAGCAGATGATGAAGGAAGGCGGACCGCTGCAGGACGAAATACTGGAAACACTCGAAAAAGACGGCCTGGCCTACGAAGGAAAGACAGCCATACGGCACTACCTGTCAGTGCTCTACCATGAAATCGGCACCAAGGCCCTGAAAAGCAAAACATTAAAAACCTTCAAAGACCTCAATCTCGCGGTGCAGTACGGCTGTCATCTGCTCAGGCCCGACGATGTCACCGGGTTCGATGATCCGGCCAACCCCTCGATTTTTGACGATCTCGTGGCGGTTACCGGGGCAAAAAGCGTTGACTGGACAAACAGGCTCGAATGCTGCGGCGCGCCGCTTATGGGAATCAACGACGAACTGTCAATGGATCTTGCAGGAAGCAAGATAAAACAGGCGGCAAAAGCAGGAGCCGGGTTTTTCTGCACTTCGTGCCCGTACTGCCAGATACAGTTCGACACGGTGCAGGAAATGATGGCTGCGGAAAGCCGCTTGAACCAGAAACTGCCATCAATTGTTTTTCCCCAGCTTCTCGGCCTTTCAATGGGCATGGACCCGAAGCTGCTGGGGCTGGATGCAAACAAAATCGACATAAGCATGATAGAATCATATTTAAGCGAGGAGTAAATAATGCCACAGGAAGACAACGGCGCTGTGCTGGTTGTGGGTGGAGGCATCACCGGAATGCAGGCATCACTGGATCTTGCGGACTCCGGCTACTACGTCTACCTTGTGGAAAGGTCAAGTTCAATCGGCGGGATGATGTCGCAGCTGGACAAGACGTTTCCTACCAACGACTGCGCCATGTGAATTATCTCGCCCAAACTGGTCGAGGTCGGCCGGCACATAAACATAGAGCTTTTGACCCTCTCAGAGGTAAACAGCATCTCCGGGGAGGAAGGCAGCTTCGAGGTAAGCATAACGCAGCATCCGCGCTACGTGGATCTGGACAAGTGCATTGCCTGCGGTCTGTGCGCTGAAAAATGCCCCAAAAAAGTCCCCAATGAATACGACGGCGGACTTTCAAAACGCAAGGCAGCATACGTGCAGTATGCCCAGGCGGTCCCGCTGAAATACGCAATCGACCCTGAGCACTGCATCAAGCTTACAAAGGGCAAGTGCGGCATATGCCAGAAAAAATGCCCGACTGACGCCATAGACTACGAGGACACCAAAAAAGAAATCCCGCTTCAGGTGGGCGCCGTGGTGCTCTCCCAGGGCAGCGAGACTTTCAACCCCTCTGTCAGCGACACTTTCGGGTACAAAAAGCACCCGAACATAGTCACCAGCCTGGAGTTTGAAAGAATACTTTCAGCCTCCGGCCCCTACGGCGGACACCTGGTCAGGCCATCTGATCATAAGGAGCCGGAAAAGATCGCCTGGCTGCAGTGCGTGGGCTCCAGGAACGAACACATAGGCGCCCGGGGATACTGCTCTGCAGTCTGCTGCACATATGCGGTCAAGGAAGCCATGCTGGCAAAGGAGCACAGCAAATCAGGTCTTGACGCGGCGGTATTCTACATTGACATCCGCACAAACGGAAAGGACTTTGAAAAGTATTACAACCGGGCAAAAGATCAAATGGGTGTCAGGTTCGTCAAAAGCCGTGTCACTGAAGCCCCCTGGGTCGAGGAAACAGGAAAGCACCTGATCCGCTACGTTGACGAGTCAGGAAAAAGGCGCGAAGAAGAATTCGACATGGTGGTTCTCTCAGTGGGCCTGGGGGCCACGCGTCAGGGAGCCGAACTTGCCGGAAAGATGGGTGTCGGGCTTAACAAATACGATTTCGCCGGCACTAACAGCTTTAACCCGGTTGTGTCTTCTGTTCCGGGCATTTACGTTTGCGGCGCATTCCAGGGGCCCAAAGACATCCCGTCCTCGGTGATCGATTCAAGCGCGGCAGCAGGGGTTGTCGGCTCCAGGCTTGCTTCGGCAAGATGGACCCGGACAAAGAAAAAACCCGTGCCAGAAGAAAAGGACGTGGCCGGGGATCCGCCAAGGATAGGAATATTTGTCTGCTGCTGCGGCACCAATATCGCCGGGGTGGTGGATGTTCCGCAAGTGGTGGAGTTTGCAAAAAACCTTCCGGGCGTGGTCTATGCCGAGCAGAACATGTTTTCCTGCGCCCAGGACACCCAGGACAAGATGGCCCAGGTAATACAGGAACAGGACTTAAACCGCATCGTGGTGGCTGCATGCACCCCCAAAACCCACGAGCCGCTTTTCCAGGAGACCCTTCAGAACGCGGGCATAAACAAGTACCTGTTTGAAATGGTAAACATAAGAAACCAGTGCTCATGGGTGCACAAGAACAACCCTGAAAAAGCCACTGAAAAGGCAAGGGACCTGGTCAAAATGTCTGCTGCAAAAGCAGCCAGGATGGAGCCCTTAAAGGAGCCCACCCTGGAAATAAACCAGAGGGCCATGGTAATCGGCGGGGGCATCGCAGGCATGACAGCCGCGGAAAACCTGTCTTCGCAGGGATATGAAGTGGACCTGGTGGAACGCGAAGGCGCCCTTGGGGGAAATGCCCGGCATATAGCAGAAACCTGGATGGGCGAGGACGTGGGCGGCTTTATCTCGCAAATGAGCGATAAGATCCAAAAATCGCCCAATATTTCCGTTCACCTGAATTCAACCATAAAAGACGTTGAAGGATTCGTGGGCGATTTCAAAACAACCATCGAAAATGACGGCAAGCAAGACACCCTTGAGCACGGGGTGGCGATAATCGCCTCGGGCGCGTCTGAATTAAAGCCTGAAGGTCAGTTTCTCTACGGACAAGACGACCGGGTGGTAACCGGGCTTGAACTCCAGCGGCGCATTGCGCAAAAAGACCGATCCCTGGAACAGCTCAATACCGTGGCGTTCATACAGTGCGTGGGTTCAAGGATTCCCGAAAGGCCCTATTGCTCCAAGATCTGCTGCACCCAGTCCATAAAAAACGCCCTTGAGCTAAAGAAAAAAAGGCCTGAAACAGACGTATTCGTCATCTACAGGGACATGCGCCCTTACGGCCTAAGAGAGGACCTTTACCGGGAGGCAAGGGAAAAGGGCGTTAAGTTCATAAGATACGACTTTGAAAAGGGCATAGAGACAGACAGGGAAAACGGGCTTGTCAATGTCAGGTTCACTGACCTTGTATTGGGCAGAAAGATGACGATTTCCCCTGACATGCTCGTTCTTGCATCTGCGATAGTGCGGGAGCAAAACGATCCCCTGGCAAGGTTTTTCAAGGTCACCTTAAACGACGACGGGTTTTACACCGAAGCCCACATGAAGCTCAGGCCTGTTGATTTTTCCACTGACGGCGTTTTTCTGTGCGGCCTGGCCCACGCGCCAAAGCCCATAGACGAGTCAATCGCCCAGGCGCAGGCTGCAGCAGCCAGGGCTGTGACCCTTCTTTCCGCAAAAACAATCCCGGTGAGCGGAACAGTGGCCCGGGTGGACCCCTCCATTTGCTCTGCCTGCGGGGTATGCGTGTCAATATGCCCCTATTCCGCCCCTCGTTTCAATGAAAAAACCGACAAGGCGGAAATCGAGCCTGCGCTTTGCAAGGGCTGCGGCCTGTGCGTGGCTTCATGCAGGTCAGGAGCAATAGAGCTAAAGGGATTCGGAAACAGCCAGATCATGTCAATGATAGACGCCTCCCTGGCAAACTGAAACAGGAAGGATCGGTATCGGGATCGGGTTCGGGTTCGGTATCGAGACCCGATCCCGATACCGAGACCCGATATGACTGCCTACCATCCCCATGTAATGTAATCGTGGATGGAATCCGCGGCTGTTCTGCCCGCGCCCATGGCCAGGATAACCGTGGCCTGGCCGGTCACTATGTCGCCGCCGGCCCACACGCCTTTCTTGGTTGTCTTGCCGGTTTTGGGATCAGTGACTATATATCCCCTTGAATTAAGGGCAATTTCCGGGTCAGAATGCGTCAGAAGCGGATTTGCTCCGGCACCCACGGCCACGACAGCCAGGTCGCAGTCCAGCAAAAACTCCGAGCCCTCAACCGGGACGGGCCGTCTCCTGCCGGATTCGTCAGGCTCTCCCAGCTCCATTTTCATGCACTCCATCTGTACCACCCGCCCGTTTTCATCGCCGATAAAACGCAGCGGATTGGTCAGAAGATGAAATTCAATTCCTTCTTCTTCTGCGTGATGAATCTCGGCGGCCCTTGCAGGCATCTCCTGGCTGGAGCGGCGGTAAACCACGCGCACGCGCTCGGCGCCCAGCCGCATTGCCGTCCTGGCAGAATCCATGGCCACGTTGCCCGCGCCTATGACAACCACGTTTGTACCCTTGGCAAGCGGGGTGTCATATTCCGGAAAACGATATGCCTTCATTAGGTTGGCCCTGGTCAGGTATTCATTGGCCGAATAAATTCCGATGAGGTTTTCGCCCTCAATATTCAGGAAACTGGGCAGACCGGCACCCACACCTATATAGACGGCATCGTATCCTTCCCCGAAAAGTTCGTCCAGGCTCACCGTCCTGCCCACAACATTGTTGCATTCAATGCGCAGGCCCAGCTTTTCAAGCCCGCCCACTTCGCAGGCGACAATATCCTTGGGCAGGCGGAACTCGGGGATGCCGTAAACCAGAACTCCCCCGGGCTCGTGGAAAGCCTCCAGAAGGGTTACATCGTGGCCCTTTAACAAAAGGTCCCCGGCAACTGTAAGACCGGAAGGCCCGGAGCCCACCACCGCCACTTTTTTCCCGGTGGGAGCGGCTTTTTGCGGCCATTCGCAGTCGCCCCGCTCGCGTGCGTAATCAGCGGCAAATCTTTCCAGGTTGCCGATGGCCAGGGGTTCGTCCTTTCTGCCGAGGATGCATTCCCCCTCGCACTGGATTTCCTGGGGGCAGACCCTGCCGCAGACTGCAGGCAGGCTGTTTTTCGCCCATATTGTCTGGATTGCACCGTCAATGTCTTCGCTTGCTATCTGCTTGACAAATCCCGGGATATCAACCTCGACCGGGCATCCCGCCACGCAGGAGGGCTTTTTGCACTGCAGGCAGCGCTGCGCCTCCCTGACTGCGGTTTCCATGCTGTATCCCAGGGGGACCTCGTCAAAATTTCTTTTCCGCACCTCTGCCTCCTGCTCGGGCATGGGCTGGCGCGGGATTTTTTCCTTTTTTGCTGCTTTTTCAGTCATTTTTTCCTCCCTACTTGCCGGGCGGCCGGCAAAATCTTTTTTTTACTCGCCCTCCGCCCTGCAGAAAGCTTCGTATGCGGCTTTTTCATCCTGCTCATAGGCCCTTAGCCTCTGCATGAGGTTGTCGTAATCCACCTTGTGGCCGTCAAACTCCGGGCCGTCCACACAGGCAAACCTTGTCTCGCCTCCCACCGAAACCCGGCATCCCCCGCACATGCCGGTGCCGTCGATCATTATCGGGTTCAGGCTCACAAGGGTTTTCACCCCGTATTCGTATGTCATTTTTGAAACAAACTTCATCATGGGCACGGGGCCTATGGCAACCACCAGGTCAACCTTGTTGCTTTCCAGCACGTCTTTTAAAGCCTCAGTGACAAAACCCTTGCGGCCGTAAGAGCCGTCATCCGTGCACACGTGAAGGGCATCAGAGACCGCTCCCATTTTTTCCTCCAGAAACAGCAGGTTCTTGCTCCTTGCGCCGATAATGCTGATGACCTCGTTGCCTGCCTCCTTGAATCCGCGGGTTATGGGATAAAGCACCGCGGTTCCCGTGCCGCCCCCCACGCACGCAACCGTGCCCACCTTTTCGATATCCGTGGGCCTGCCCAGGGGCCCTATTACGTCGCGGTAGCCGTCACCCTCTGCCAGGGACTTGAACAGGGCGGTGGACTTGCCCACCACCATGTAGATCACGGTAATGGTCCCCCTGTCAGTATCAAGATCCGATATGGTAAGAGGGATTCTCTCGCCTGTTTCATTCGCCTTTAAAATAACGAACTGGCCCGGCCTGGCCCTGGCCGCTATCCGCGGGGCCTCTATCTCGTTTAAAATGACCGTGTCATCGGCCATGGATTCCCGCCTGACGATCTTAAACATACCGCCTCCTCATGTTTTGAATTTACAGTATTCATCTTCCTGCATTCTGTGCCATTTTCCGGACAATATCAAGTGTTACGAAAGGGAAGAAGAACACGTTTTTGACGCATTGGGCAGATACACCCTGAAAACCGTGCCCCTGCCGGGCCGGCTGTCAACGTCTATTAAACCTTCATGGGCTTCGACAATGCTTTTTACAATGGCAAGCCCAAGGCCTGTTCCGCTGATATGTCGTGTTTTATCGTTTTTCACCCTGTAAAACCGCTGAAAAATCTTTTCCTGCTCGTCGGGGGCGATTCCGTGGCCCGTATCAGACACCTCTATTACCGCGTAATCGCCCTTATGACCCACGGAGACCCTTATGCTGCCGCCTTCCGGGGTATAGCGCACAGCATTGGAAACAAGGTTTGAAATAACCTCTTCCAGGTTGGTGCGGTTTCCCATAACAGTTACGGACTGGTCCTGCTTTTCAAATTCAAGTGACAGCGATCCGGCCTCGGCCCTGTCCCGGTAAAGTTCGACCTGGTTTTGCGCAACCTCGCAGAGATCCAGTTGTTCTTTTTCCTGGTTGATCAGGCCAGACTCTATCTTGGCAAGATCCAGCAGTTCCGCGGAAAGCGAGGTAAGCGAGAGGATGCGCTCAGAAACCCGGCCCACGATCTCTGACTGCTTTTCCGTCATTTCCCCTGCAAGTCCGGAACTCAGATTGTCCAGGAGCATTAGCACCGAATTCAGCGGGCTTTTTATCTCGTGGGCCACCATGGAAACGAAATCAGACTTGACCTGGTCGAGTTTTTTCAACGCGGTAATGTCGTTTAACACAGTGACAGTGCCGAGCTTTCTTCCCAGCCGGTCGCAAAACGGTATGCACTTTGCCCCGAGGATGGCCTCCTGGCTTTCTTCCTGCGCGCCTATGGTTATTTCTTCCGCAATTTCCGCGAAATTGTCCGGCGGCTGCGCCATGGCCCGGTCAATCATCTCCAGGAGCCCAGGGTGAGAAACTATTTCATCAACCGTCCGGCCCCGGGCTTCGGTGGCGGGACACCGGATCATTTTCAGAAACGCAGGGTTTGCCAGTGCGACCCTTTTCTGGTTATCCGTGGCCAGGACCCCGTCCGTGAGCAGGTTGACCAGCATCCGCATCCTTGACTTCTCGGTGGCAATATCCTGCAGAGTGCGGATGAACTCAATGGCCTTACGCACCACGAGCCTTAAATCCCGGGGGGAAAACGGCTTTGGAAGAAAATCGAATGCGCCTTTCTTCATGGCCTCGATGGAGTGCTCTATGGTGGCATAACCCGTAATTACTATAACCACAGTGTCGGGATGAAGCGACTTGATGCGCGAAAGAACGTCAAACCCTGAAAGGCCGGGCATCATCAGGTCAAGCAGCACAATATCGAAATGTTCATTTTCTATGATCTCGAGTCCGTCTTCCCCGTTTCCGGCGCAGGCCACCTCGAAGCCGTCTTCGTCGAGCAGCCTGCGGCAGGCGTTGCGGATTCTTTCTTCATCGTCTATCACAAGGGCCTTGGGCCGGAAAAAAATATCCTCCATGCTGTCTTTCACGGAGTCGACTGCAGAACCCTGCCCTTCCTGCCGTGAAAGACCGCCGGTATGCTCTTTGTTTTCGCTCATTTTTTCCTCGCTATTCGTCCGGGACATACTGCGGCAGTTCAATGAGAAAAGTGGTGCCCTCCGGGCCCGTGTTTTTAACCGAAATGCGCCCGCCGTGCTCTTCCACGATCCCGTAGGCTATGCTCAGCCCCAGCCCCGTGCTTTTGCCCCTGGGCTTTGTGGAAAAAAAGGGGTCAAAAATCCTGGGTAAATCCTGGTCGGAAATACCGCAGCCGGTATCAGATACTTCCACAAAAACCTTCCGGGCCGACTTGTCCCGGTAAGTGGTCACGGTGAGGGTTCCTTTGCCGTCCATGGCATCTGCCGCATTTATAACCAGGTTTATGATCACCTGGCTCAACTTGTTGAAATCCACGTTTACCAGCATCATTTCGTCAGACAGATTCTTTTCAATCCTTATGTTTCTGAAAATCTTCTGATCCAGAGTTAACTTGAAACTCTGCTCAACCAGCTCATTTACGTGGATTATGCCTTTTTTGGAATCAGTGCTCCTGCTGTAGGCCAGCAGGCTTTTTACTATCTCCCTGCACCTCTGGGCGTCTTCAATTATGCACTCAATATCCCCCCGGATGGGGCTGTCTTGATCCAGATGCTCCATTATCATGCCCGAGTACATAAGAATCCCGGTGAGGGGATTGTTTATTTCATGGGCCACGCCTGCTGCCAACTGGCCCATGGAGGCCATTTTTTCAGACTGGGCAAGCTGCTTTTGCGCCTCCTCGAGCTGTTTTTCAATCTCTATTTTCTTTCTTAAGTCATTGTAGATGGCCATGGTGGCCGACTCATTGTCATCATCGTCATAGATGATTGCCGCGCTAAGCTCCACCGGGATCTCCTCGCCGTCCGAAGCCACAATTGTAGTGGGCACCCCTGAAAGCTTGCCCTTGCCCCCCATGGTTTCATCGCGCAGCATGTTCATGATTTCCCTGGCAGTGCCCGGCGGGTAAAGCTGCTTTGCGCTGGCAATCTGGCAGGAGGAATCTTCTTTTACCTTGAAAAGCTCCCTTGCAGCAGGATTCATGATCTGAATGCTGCCCTTTCTGTCAGCAGCCACGATTGCGCTGGCCGAGCTGTGAACCACCCGGCTGATCAACTCCTTTATTCCTGAAAGCTCGCTTTCAAGCTTTTTTACCCTGGTGACATCACGGATGCTTTCGATAACATAGGCAACCTCGCCACTGTCATCGAGTATGGGTGAAAACACCCTGTCCTCCCACCTGTCCCTGTTGCGCCAGGGAAGGGTATAGCCCTGCCTTGTGCGCAGAACCTGCACGAGGGGACAGCTTGCGGAACTACAGGGATTTTGAGTGCCGTAGAAAAAATCGTGGCATTTTTTGCCCCTGATATCCTCGGCCCTTTGCTCAAAAAGCTCGAAAAACCGCCGATTGGCGCTTACAAGGGTATAATCGGGTTTTATGATCAGCGTGGGGTAGGAAAGAGAGTCAAACACCCGCAGGCGCCAGTTTAATTCCTCCGTGTCCACCCCATCATTAACACCTGCTTCGTGATCCCGGCCTTGACTGTTCATGGGCTCTCAAATGCCTCCGAAAGTGCTTTTTCAGCATTTTCCACCGCATCATGCGGCATTACCATGGAAACCGTGGCTCCCACGCATCCGGCAAGCCATACAGGAATGCCTGCACGACTGAGCCCGCCCAGGGCCTTGTCTGCAATGCCGTACCTGTCGCCGAAATGGGGACCGTAAAAACTTATCATTCCTGCATTTTCAACTGTTTCCACCGGCCCGTGCGAACCTTTTTCCGAAAAACGGAACAATATATCTTTCCCGCGGCCCTGCATATTTTCAGTGTCAACCACCATGTCCAGCATGACACCGGTTCCGCCGTGATTGTTTTCAGCAGACGCGTAGCAGAACTTCAGGCCGTTTTCAGCAGCCTGCAACGCCCATTTTCCGATTGCATCCGGATCCATGACAAGGCGCAGAAGGGTAAGACCGGTCCGGGACTGAATGCCGTAGGTCCTGATCCTGGGCTCAACATACCTGGCAACGGTTTCAGGGGAGGTTCTCAGGGATCTGGCTATGGGATCGTGCTCCAGGCCGGGGCCTCGATAATCCGGGACGCCGAGTTGAGCCGCGATTGCACCCGCGGCCCTGTCAACGAGCTCATGGCCGCAGACAAAAGACAGCATGGAACCGGAGCTTGCCATGCAGTTCCAGCTTACGGCTTTACCGCTCAGGGTTCTTACAACCGAGCCGGCTGCAGCCGGGCTGAAGCGGTGGGGAAATACTGAAACCAGGCCGGAGGATGCTTCCTTGTCTGAGTTTGCAGGCATACGGCCGGGACCGGTTATCCCGCTGCCCGGGCGTATAAGCGACTCCTGCTCGACTAAGCAGGTGATGCGTTTTTCAGGGTTCAGGTAATTTGCGTACAAAAACGCAATATTAACCCGGTCCGCGGCAAGCATCCTGTATACAGGGACAAGTCCCGGATCGGATTCATCCGCAAACTCCTGGTTCACGCTAATCAGCCGGCCGCTTTTTTTCAGGCCGTTCATGTTTGCACCCGCCATTAAACTCCGCAGACATCAGCCGCGCAGGTGGTCCTCTACAATTTCCATGAGCTTGTCCATATCAATGGGCTTCGGGATGTAGTCGTCTGCCAGGGTGGTTTTGCCGTCATGATGGGTATAGCTCGTGCTCTGCACTGCGTCGCCCACCGCAGTGAGCATGATAACAGCAATGTCTTTTAAGGCATCGTCGTTTTTGATCTCGTCGCAAGTGACCCATCCGTTTTTGCCCGGCATCATGACATCTAGAATCACCAGGGCGGGCTTTTCCTCCCTTATTTTGCCCATGGCCTCTTCTCCGTCATAAGCCCTTTCGGCCCGGTAATTACGGGATTCAAGCTTCATGCATACGGCCTCCACCAGGTCAGGGTCGTCGTCTACCACCATTACCAGCTCTTTGTTGCTCATGTGCACGGCTCCTTATTACTTGATTGTTTTTTCATTGTTTTTTTAATGATCCCTGCCCCGGCCGGTTTTTTGCTAAAGGTCCGGGCGCGGCAGCAGTCCTGCTTTTTCAACTATTTCAGAAACCTTTTCTTCCCACTCTATGGCCATGATGTGAAAGCCTGAAACGCCCTTGACCTCTTTTAAGCGCTGTATGGATTCCACCGCCAGTTTTATGCCCTCTTCAGGCTGCTTTTCCTTTGGCACTGACTCCATGCGCTTTACCACTTCATCAGGCACGTCCATTCCCGGAACCCGGTTTTTCATGTACCTGGCCATGCCCGCGGACTTCATGGGGGTTATGCCGGCAAGGATATATGCCTTTTCATGAAGTCCCCGTTCGCACACCCCTTGCATCCATTTTTCGAACTTGTCCAGGTTGTACACGCACTGGGTCTGGATAAAATCAGCTCCTGCGCTGATTTTCTTGGCAAGCCTCATCACGCGGAGCTCAAACGGGTCGGCGAACGGGTTGGCAGCAGCTCCCACAAACATTGCAGGCGGGCCGTCTATGTCTTTTCCGCCCTGGAACTTGCCGGTATCGCGCATTCCTGCCACTGCCTGGACAAGCTGGACCGAGTCGAGGTCATAAACGTTTGCTGCCATTGGATGGTCGCCGAAATGGGGGTGGTCGCCGGATATGCAGAGCATGGTATTGATCCCGTGGGAATATGCGCCTATTATATCCGCCTGCATTGCCAGGCGGTTCCTGTCCCTTGTCACCATCTGCAAAACAGGGTCAAGGCCCATCTGCCGTATAATTATGCTTGCAGCCCAGCTCGACATCCGCACCATGGCGGTCTGGTTGTCAGTAACATTGATGGCATCCACACAGCCGCGCAGCAGCTCGGCCTTTTCCTTTATTTTCTCCGGACGAGCCCCCCTGGGCGGGCCGCACTCCGAGGTGACCGCAAGCGCACCCGAGGCCAGTACCTTCTCCAGTCTGCTTTGGGTTTTCATGATGCCAGATCCTCTCTTACTATTTTACGGGGGCCGCCGTCACGGCTGGTCCGCCAGTCCTTGGCTTCCATGATTTCCTCTATACGCCTTTCAAGGCCCAGAGCCCTGAGCCTGTCCCATATCAGCTGCCACGCGCAGTCGATGTTGGGGTCGATTTCGCATTTTCCTTTTGTTGATCCTCCGCAGGGGCCGTTCATAAGGCGCTTTGAGCACCTGGCTATGGGACAGATGCCGCCTGTTATGCCCAGCACGCAGTCGCCGCAGCCCTGGCATCGCTCCGACCATACACCCTGGCGCTCGGATGCGCCCATGAAGGTTGTGTTAACCGCCGGGAAAACCGGTTTTTCCCTGTAGCGTGCGGCAATGGTCTGAACGCCGCATCCGCATGCCATGGAAAGCACCGCCTCGGCACTGTCAACGTAATTTACCAGTTCCTCCACGTATTCCGGGTCGCACTGTCTTTCCAGTGTTACCTCCCGGATTTCCAGTGTTTTTCCCTGCTTTAAGAAATGCATCTGCAGGGCCGAGGCCAAAAGCGCCACCTCTTTTCTGCCGCCTGCCGAACATACACTTACGCATTCGTTGCATCCGACCAGAAGAATGCGTTCGTACGGCGACACGCAGGCAACAATCTCTTCCATGGGTTTTCGTACAGCCGTGATCATTTTTTATCTCCAGTTTATATTTCGAATAACAAAATCCCGTTTATTTAATTCGCCGCACGGCTCCGCAGGTCAGCGGCTGCCGCCTTTACCGGGCCCGGGCCCAGTTCGCGGATCTTTTCCGTGAACTCGCGCGCGGTCTGGGCAAACCGCTCCCCCATGCCCGCGGACATGGTGACCATCTCCACCCTGCGGCCGTCTATCCCGATTTCCCCGAGAAGCCCCTGCACCCTGCGCACGCGCTGTGCCGCCCTTATGTTGCCAGTCTTGAAATGGCAGTCACCCTCGAGGCAGCCTGCAACGTAAACGCCGTCAGCGCCTTTCTGCAGGGCTTTCATGATGTGAATGGCATCGACCTTGCCCGTGCAGGGCACCCGGATGATTTTCACGTTTGGCGGATAGGAAATCCTTTTGCTGCCTGCCATGTCAGCGGCTGTATATGCGCAGTAATGACAGCAGAATGCCACGATTTCAGGTTCAAATGTGTTTGCCATCAGTTCATCCTCTCAAAAAGTCCGTCGAGCCTGGCCATTATCTGGTCATCCTCGTAGCGGGTTAGCTCTATGGCCCGTGCAGGGCACTCGGCCGCGCAGGTGCCGCAGCCGTGACACAGGGCCGGGTCTATTTCGGAATAACCTTCAGCATTAATAAACGGGACCTTAAACGGGCATGCCCTGACGCATATGAGGCATGCAGCGCACTTGTTCCTGTTCACCTTTGCCACTGCCGCGCCCGTGGTAAGAAAGCGCCTTGTCAGAAGCGAGCGCACCCGGCCGGCCGCGGCCTGTGCCTGGGTAATGCTCTCGCTGATGGACTTGGGCGAGTGTGCAGTGCCCGCGATGAAAAAGCCCCGTGCAGACATGTCAGAGGGCCTCAGCTTTACATGGTCTTCCAGGAAATAACCGTCGTCAGACCTGGTCAGGTGAAACATCATGGAAAGATCCTCGGTGGTTTCATCGTCTGCGACAAAGCCGGTGCTCAGAATCACGGCATCAGCTGAAATCTCCAGTTGCCGGCCCAGTACCGGATCATGCACCCCCACTTCGAGGCCGTCTTGCGCAGCACGCACTTCAGGCCTGCTCTCAGGTTCATACCTTATAAACCTGACCCCCTGCTTTCTGGCCTCAGTGTAATAGTCCTCGTAGAATCCGTAGGTGCGGATATCGCGGTAAAGCACGTAAACCTGCATTTCGGGATTGAGTTTTTTCATCCTGAGGGCGTTTTTCACGGCGCTCTGGCAGCAGATGCGCGAGCAGTTGGGGTTGCCCGGCTCCCTGGACCCGGCGCACTGAATCATAACCGCCTGGTCCATGCCCCTCACCGAATCAGGATCATCTGCTATCTTTGCATCCAGGTCCATCTGGGTCATGACCTTTTCATGCCTGCCCAGCATGTACTGGTCAGGCCGGCTGGCAAGGGCGCCGGTGGCAAGTATGGCCGCACCGTGATCTATCTGCATGTAATGCATGCCGGGCCCGGTCTGGACGCCCGTGGTGTGCCGTCCGGGCATGCCCTTGTGGTCAACAACTATGGTGCGCGTCATGACCCGGATATTTTTGTTTGCATGAACCCTTTCAACAAGGTCTGCCAGGTACGCCCCCACGTCGTCGCCTTCCAGGGTGGTTTTGACCTTTGCGGCAAGTCCGCCCAGCTCGTTTTCCCGCTCAACCAGGTAAACCCTGAATCCCTGGTCAGCCAGAAGCAGCGCTGAGTTCATTCCTGCCACCCCGCCGCCTACCACGAGCACGTTCTGGTTTATTGGAACAACATTTTCCGCAAGGGAGCGTGCCGTTTTTACGCCTGCCACGCCCATCTGCAGAAGACTCAGGGCCTTTTGCCCGGCTTCTTCCGGGCGGTCCATGTGCGGCCAGGTGTCCTGGTCCCTTATGTTTACGATTTCAACAAGGTACCTGTTTAGCCCGCAGCGGCGCATCATATCCTGGAACTTGATTTCATGGGTCCTGGGAGAGCACCCGCCTATTACAACGCGGTTTACGCCCTGCTGTTTTACAGCCTTTTCCATGCGCGCGATTGACTCGCTGCTGCACCCGTACCCCACTGCCTCTGCATGCACCACGCAGTCTATCCCGCGGGCCTTTTTTACAAGCCCGTCCACATCTATCACTCCGCCTATGTTGGTGCCGCAGTCGCATACAAAAACCCCCACCCTTGGCGGCTGTCCGGAAACATCCTGTTCAGGCGGGAATGCCTCGTCTTCTTCGCCGGGCACTTCTCGGCCCGGAGCTGCCCGGCTTCCTGCCACGGCGGCAGCGGCGCTTGCCTGGATCATTGTCTCAGGGATATCCTTGGGGCTTTGACACACCCCGCAGGCATAGATGCCCGGCCTGGAAGTTTCAACAGTCCCGAAGCTTTTTGTTTCTGCAAACCCGTGCTCATTCACCCCGATTCCCAGGCGGTCCGCGAGTTTGAGGGTATCCGGGCTTATGCGGAATCCTGTGGAAAGCACCACCATGTCGAAATCCTCTGTTTTATGAACAGAGTCGCCGTCGGTTGCATACGTAATGGAAAGGTTTCCTGTCTCAGGGTCTTCCACCACCGAGTGCGGCATGGTTCTGACCAGCCTGACCCCGTATTCGTCAACCGCGCGGTTGAGATACAGTTCATAGTCCTTGCCGAAGGTACGCATGTCCATGTAGAAGATGCTTGTTTCTATGTCATCGGCAAACCTCTCGCGTGTCACCATGGCTTCCTTGAGGGCGTACATGCAGCAAACCCCGGAGCAGTAGGGCACATCGCCCCGGTTGATGCCCCTTGAGCCCACGCACTGTATCCATGCCACCCGCGACGGGCGCTTTTGGTCCGAGGGCCTGACAAGCCGGCCCTGCGTGGGGCCGGATGCCGACATGATGCGCTCGTATTCCAGGCCTGTGACCACGTTCTGATATTTTCCGCCGCCGAAATTGTCCAGCCCGGAGGGGTCAAAAAGACCGGCGCCAGTGGAAAGCACGATGGAAGAGACAGAAAGTGTTTCCGTGCGCCCGCGGTCATCGGCAACAATCGCGCCCGCCCTGCAGACCTGCTTCAGTGAATCAAAATCGTCTACTTTATCTGCATCCACAGAAAACGCGTACGGCGTTGCCTGGGGATATCGCATGCAGGTGGGGGCCCTTGGATCAAGGCCCGGGGTAAAAAAAACGCATTCAGGAAATTTTTCAAGGCAATCGCCGCATGCAGTGCATTTTTCAACATCAATGTAGCGGGGCATGGTCTTTATTGTGACCCGGAAATCGCCCTGCTCTCCTTCGACCTTTTCCACCTCGGTCATGGGCCTGAGATCAATGCGCTGCTGCCTGCCGATTTCCGAAAGATGCGGGGAAATTGTGCACAGATCGCAGTTATTGGTCGGAAACGTGCGGTCCAGGCTGGTCATGAGGCCGCCTATGGCACGGGACTTGTCAATCAGTACAACATCCCTGAGCGATTCCGCCAGGTCCAGGGCCACCCTGATTCCTGCCATCCCCCCGCCAATAACCAGCACCCTGTTATTGCCGTCTTGTGTTGTTTGTGTGTCGCTGTATTCTTCCAAGGGTTCCCCCAAATAATCTCGTGAGTCTGCCTGCAGCCTAAAGGCCCGCGCTTTTCAGGATATCTGACAGCCTGTGCTCCCAGCCCAGGGTGGAAATTTTGACTCCCTGGACCATGTTTTTTAATTCCGCAGCAGCCTCCCCTGCCATTCGGATGCATTCCGCCTCCCGGTCTGGAGACTTGCGGATGCGCCGGATCATATCCTCTGTAATGCTGCAGCCTGGCTCGTGGATGGACATATAACGGGCCATGCCGACGTTTTTGAGCAGAAACACGGTTGCCACAACCGGCACTCCCAGGGGTTTTAGCGCCTCTGTTATCCGGGAGTAGCGTTCAAGATCAAAAACAGGAGGGGTTATCACGTACTGCGCGCCTGCGGCCACGCGGCTGCGCAGGTTTTCCACCTCCTCGGCAAGCCCGCTGTCATCTGAAACAGGCGCCATCAAGCAGCCGGTTGTGAATGCAGGCGCGCCCTTTAACTCGAAGCCGGCAAGATCAACGCCGTGGCAAAGCGAGCGGATCATCTCCAGGATGCCGTTTTCGTCCAGGTCCTCGACTGTTTTTGCGTCCCTGTGGTCCCCGTTTGCCATTTTTTCAGCAGGCGCTGCCACCAGGTGACTGATGCCCATGACGTATGCCGCCAGTATGTCGCCCTGAAGGGCCATCCTGTTTTTGTCCCTTCCGTAGACATGGAGCACGGTTTCCAGGCCCTCCCGCCGCATGAGAGATCCCCCGCCCAGGGCGCTCATACGCATGACCCCGTTGTCCATGTCAGGAATTACAGCCGCGTCCACCCGGCCCTTTATTCGCCTGGCATTGGTCACGAACTCCGAGATGTCCACGCCTTTCGGGGTATTCATCTCCGCGAGCACCACGAATTCGCCGGCTGACATTTTTTTTTCAAGATTCATAGCTATACCTCGTCACGACCCGGAAAATGTTAATTTTTATATAAATTCTGATGAGTTATGCCCAGTTCCGCCAAAAAAGATTTTATAAGAACACCGCGGCAAAAGGTTGTCAAGAAGACAGCAGCAATAATTTTGAACATATGCGCATAAATACTGAAATTTCAAGCATCTGCTCAATATTAAAAATTTTCCCACCCTCCTGAAAAAACAGGGAATATAATCGGTGTTAATCGGGCTGAACAATCTTCACAACAATGCAATGATTTGTTTTTAAAGGAAAAACAGCTTCATGGGGGTAAAAAATGGGAAAGCCGGCCCGGATTGCAGGGTACGGTAAAGGCCGGCTTTTTACTTTGCCTTCTGCCAGATGCGTTCTTTT
>JBKHES010000012.1:0-35123 GCA_046540695.1 Desulfobacterales bacterium | reverse complement strand
TTTTAAAGGCGGAATTTTCAACTGATTTTTCAGGGCCCTTTCGGCTCGCCGCCTCTTAGGTCCCTTCCTCCCAGGAATCAAGATAGTCCTTCTGCTCCCGGGAGAGCTGATCGATTTCAATGCCCATGGCCTTGAGCTGAAGCCCGGCGATTTCGTCGTCGATTTCTTCAGGCAGCTGAAGCACCCCGGCTTCGAGCCTGTCTTTGTTTTTGACTCCGTACTCGCATGCAAGGGCCTGGCCGCAGAAGGATGTGGACATGACCTCGCTGGGATGGCCTTCTGCAGCCGCCAGGTTGACCAGTCGGCCCTCTCCGAGCACGAAAAGCTTTTTGCCGTTCAGGATATATTCCTCCATGGAGGGACGGACCTGACGACAGGAGGAGGCGGCTTCGCGCAGGGCATCCAGCTGGAGTTCGTTGTCGAAGTGACCGGAGTTGGCCAGGATTGCGCCGTTTTTCATCTGTTTCATGTGCTCCGTCCGGATGATGTTCTTGTTGCCGGTGACGGTGCAGAAAATATCTCCGATTTTGGCGGCATCTTCCATCTTCATTACGCGAAAGCCGTCGTAATGGGCCTGCAGCGCCCTGAAATTGTCCACCTCAGTTACGATAACGTTGGATCCCAGTCCCTTGGCGCGCTCTGCCACCCCCTTGCCGCAGCTTCCGTATCCGCTTACCACGAAGGTTTTGCCTGCGTAAAGAAGGTTGGTGGCCCTCAGGATGCCGTCGATGCTGGATTGGCCGGTGCCGTAAAAGTTGTCCACCATGTGTTTTGTCTTGTTGTCGTTTACCGCTATCATGGGATATTTCAGGACATTGTCTTTTTCCATGGCCTTTAGGCGGATGATGCCGGTGGTGGTTTCCTCGCAGCCGCAGATGATTTCAGGGATAAGATGGGAGTGATTCTTGTGGATCTCTGAGACGAGGTCGCATCCGTCGTCAATTGTGATGTGGGGCTTGAAGTCTATTACCTTGTTGATATAGCGGTAATAGTCCTCTGTGGTTTCTCCCTTGTAGGCCCATACCTTCACGCCTTCCTCGGCAAGGGCGGCTGCCACGTCGTCCTGGGTGGAAAGCGGGTTGCAGCCGGTAATGGCAACATCGGCTCCGCCGGCGATAAGTGTTCTAACGAGAATCCCTGTTTCCTTGGTGACGTGAAGTGCAAGTCCGACCCGGGTGTTTGAAAGCGGCTTTTGCTCTGAAAAGCGCTTGCGCACCTCGAGAAGAGCACCCATATTGAGTTCGGCAAGTTCCATGTTCCTGGTGCCCTGGCTGGCAAGAGAAATGTCCTTGACTTCGTAGGTGTTTCCGGTATCCATTGTCATCTCCTTGGCAAATTTTGGTTTTCAGTTTGCAGCAGTGTTATGCTTATGAAGGAAATCATTTGCTGAATACATAAATAAAGTAAAATAAAGTTTTAAATCCGGGTTGTCAAATGCGTGGAAAGTCGCGAGTGATGGGTGGTGGCAGTTTTGCCCCGGCAAAAGCCGGTAGCATCCGCGTGTATGATTAATGAGTCCCGGAAACGATGTATTAGGGAAGTACTCCGGAGTTTCAAATTCAATGAGCAAAGACAGAATCCGCGTTAAAAACGCGCGGCAGAACAACCTGAAAGACGTAACAGTCACGGTTCCGGTGGGTGCGGTCACCGTTGTCACAGGAGTTGCGGGGGCTGGAAAGTCATCTCTTGCATTCGAGGTGCTGTACGCAGAAGGCTACCGCCGCTATGTTGAGACCTTTTCACCCTATGCAAGGCAGTTTCTCGAACGGCTGGACCGGCCGGAGGCAGACAGCATCGAGGGAGTCCTTCCCTCAATATCCATAGGAAGGACGTCGCCGGTTCTCACCTCCCGCTCCACCGTGGGCACCATAACATCCATTGACGATTACCTGCGCTCTTTGTTTGCAAGGCAGGGGGTTCTTCACTGCCGGGGCTGCGGCAGGCCAGTGGTGCGCGACACCCCTTCGTCGGTTTTTGATGCGCTTGTTGAAAAGGCTGCCGGAGCTGACGCCCTGATCTGTTTTACGCGGCCGGTCGGGGAAACAGATGCGGGTGATGTGCGCGAGACACTTGAGAAAGCCGGATTTTCAAGGGTCATGGAAGGAGGAAACCCCCTTCGTATCGAAGAGGCGGCCCTGGAGTACGGGTCCAAAGAGTCGGTTGAAGTGGTTCTGGACCGGGTTAGAATAGAGCCCTCCCGAAGAACCAGGATTGTGGATTCAATAGAGTCCGCCCTGTCATTCGGCAAGGGGCGCATGCAGGTTGTAATCCCGGAGCGCAAAGAGCCCTTCATGTTCAGCTCCTTTCTTCACTGCGCCCACTGCGGCATCGATTATCCAGAGCCCTCTGCAGCAATGTTTTCCTTTAACAATCCCATAGGCGCCTGCGATACATGCAACGGCTTCGGCCGCGTAATAGACATCGACCCTGATCTTGTAATTCCTGACAAGCGCCTGAGCGTGGCTGAAGGCGCAATCAGGCCTTTCCAGACCCCCACGTACTCAGTATGCCAGCGTGATCTCACGGCATGGATGAGTCGCAGAAAGCTTTCTGCAGACATCCCGTGGCAGGAGCTTGATCAGGAAACCAGGCGCATGATCTGGCAGGGGGATGGGTCATGGTACGGTATTTCGGATTTTTTCGACTGGCTGCAGAGCCGCAGATACAAAAAGCACGCAAGGATCTATCTTTCAAGGTTCCGCAGGTATCTCACATGCCCTGCCTGCCGAGGGGCGAGGCTCAAGCCAGGTTCCCTTCTGTTTCGTTTTGCGGGCGAAAATTTTGCAGAAATCCAGCAGATGCCGATTGAACACGCTGAGTCCTTTTTCAGAAAACACAGTGGCAAAGCCTCTGACCGGGCCTCGGGCATGCTTCTTTCGGAAATTGCAGACCGCCTGAGATTTTTATGCGAAGTGGGACTCGGCTACCTTACCCCGGGGCGCCAGTCCAGGACACTGTCAGGCGGGGAAACACAGCGGGTTACACTGGCTGCCGCACTGGGTTCTTCCCTGACAGGAACCCTGTACGTACTGGATGAACCGTCTGTGGGGCTGCATCCAAGGGACAAGTACAGGCTTGCAGGCGTGCTCTCACGTCTGGCTGAAGCGGGAAACGCGGTGGTGGTGGTGGAGCATGATCCCGCGTTTATTCAAACTGCAGACCGGATAATAGACATGGGCCCGGGTCCCGGCGCGGAAGGCGGCCGGGTGGTACATCAGGGAACACTGGAGGGGCTTTTAAAGCGCAGGGATTCAAAGACCGCCTTTTATTTCAAAAACGGACTGAGCATTCAAAGGCGTGAGCAGAGCACGGTTAAGGGTGAAAAAAGCCTGCGTGTGGTAGAAGCAGGCGAAAATAACCTGGACAATCTTACAGTGGACATTCCGCTTGGAATGCTTGTTTGCATAACCGGGGTGAGCGGCTCGGGTAAATCCACCCTTGTGGATCAGGTTTTGTACAGGAACCTGCGCAGGCAAAAAGGTCTCGAGGTAATGGAGCCGGGCTCCTGCCGGAAAGTAAAAGGAGATGATTTTATAGATAGGGTTGTCTTCGTGGATCAGTCCCCCCTTTCCAGGAATGCCCGCATGAATGCGGCCACTTATATGCGTGTGCTCGATCCGCTGCGCACGGCTTTTGCCGCAACATCGCAGGCAAAACAGGCAGGTTATTCAAAATCAGCCTTTTCATTCAACACTGCCGCAGGAGCCTGCCCTCACTGCGAGGGGGCGGGCCACGAGCGCGTGGAACTGCAGTTTCTGCCCGACGTATACATACGCTGCCCCGGCTGCGACGGCCGCAGGTTCAGGTCAATGGTTCTCGACGTCAGGTGCAGGGGATACAATATCGCGGAAGTCCTTGCCATGCCCGCCAGGGACGTTGCTGCCCTGTTTTCGGACAACCGCAGGATTGCAGGGGCTCTGCAGCCCTTGATGGATATCGGACTCGGTTACCTGTCCCTGTCACAGGCAGCTCCCACGCTGTCAGGCGGCGAGGCCCAGCGCCTCAAGCTTGCCAGGCACTTGGCTGAGGCAGCACAATCACAGAACATGCTCTTTCTCCTGGATGAACCCACCACCGGGCTGCACCCGGACAACGTGGCTGACCTGGTGCGCGCCCTTCAAAAACTAGTGGCTGCCGGCCATTCCGTGGTTGCAATCGAGCATGACATGGACCTTGCAAGATCCAGTGACTGGATAATAGACATGGGCCCGGAAGGCGGAGACCGCGGCGGAAGGATCGTGGGCACCGGTCCGCCTGAAACAGTTGCAGAGGCGGACACCCTTACGGGAAAGGCCCTGCGCCGGGCCGCCTCTGGCGGACAAAAGACCGTCAGGCGGAAGGCTCATGCACGAAGATCTTCAGGCAATAAGGCGATCAGGATCCAGGGGGCCAGGGAGCACAACCTGGGCAACATATCAGTTGATATCCCGAAAAACAAGCTGGTGTGCATAACAGGGGTAAGCGGCTCGGGCAAGTCCACCCTTGCATTCGATGTTCTTTATTCCGAGGGCCGGGAGCGTTTCCTTGACTGCCTGCCGGCCTATGCCCGCCAGTACATGCAGTCTCTTGCAAGGGCTGATGTCGACAGGGTGGCGTCGGTGCCTCCCACTGTGGCCCTGGAGCAGAAAGTCTCAAGAGCAGGAGGCATGTCCACTGCAGGCACTGTATCCGAGGTGTATCATTATCTCAGGCTGCTTTTTTCAGCCATTGGCTCGCCTTTCTGCCCGAGCTGCGGTGTGCCCGGCCAGACCGCTGATGCGGGCGAAATCACACGCAGGATCCTTCAGAGGACCGGCGGCGAAAAAATCAGGATCCTTGCACCACTGGTGCGCGGGCGCAAGGGATTTCACGCTGATGTCATAAAACGGGCGGCAGCCCGGGGGTTTGACCGGGTGCGAATAGACGGAAGAATATACCGCTCAGAGTCTCCGCCCGCGCTTGACCGCTACTCGGTCCATGATGTGGAAGCAGTGGTGGCAGAGACTGTTTTAAGTGAAAAAGAACAAAACCAGCTTCGCTCTTATGTGGAAACAGGGCTTGCAGCAGGAACGGGTGCAATTATAGTGACTTTGGCAGGGCAGAATCCGGGACAGGATCATTTTTATTCCACCCGCCGCGCCTGCCCGGAGTGCGGGGCAGGCCTTGCCAGGGCAGACCCGCGGCTGTTTACCTGGAGCCAGAAATTCGGCGCATGCAGCAAATGCAATGGAAGCGGGACTCTTGATGAGCCTGAAAAAGGCCAAGACCGGCATCCGGAAGTATGTCCTGCGTGCAGGGGAACGCGTTTGAGGCCGGAAGCCCTTGCAGTGAGAATCGGCGATTATAATATCGGGGACGTTTCAGCCATGCCGGTTTCAGACGTTCTTTCGTGGATAGACAGCCTGGGCCAGGCTGGCGGGGAAATAAGCAGCCGGGTCCTGCCGGAGCTGCGCACCAGGCTGGGTATCCTGGAAAACTTAGGGGTGGGATATCTTACCCTTGACAGGGCAACGCGGACACTGGCCACCGGCGAGGCCCAGAGGGTTAGAATTGCGGCAGAGATTTCCTCCAATCTCCGGGGAGTCTGCTACGTACTCGACGAGCCCACCGTGGGTCTTCATCCGAGAAATGCAGAGGCCCTGATTGCAGCCCTGCGCGATTTACGCGACAGGAGGAACACCGTGGTGGTTGTTGAGCACGAGGACGCGGTAATCAGGGCGGCGGACAGGGTAATCGACCTGGGGCCCGGCGCAGGGATTCACGGCGGACACCTTGTTGCACAGGGAACCCCCAGGGCCCTGGAAAGGGCGGGAGATTCACTGACAGGGAAATGGCTTAAAAATCCGGGCAAAGAGTACCCGGGCAAAGGGCGCAGCCTTGATGACTGCAAGTACCTCGGTGTAACCGGGGCCACCTGCCATAACCTGCAAAACGTTTCAGTGGATATTCCACTGGGCAGGCTTGTGTGCGTGACAGGGGTCAGCGGCTCCGGCAAGTCAACCCTTGTGCGGGATGTTGTCTTCCGGGCGCTTAAGGCTGCTGTTTCAGGGCGCAGGCTCCCGCCTGAGGTAAAGGGGCTTTCAGGCGCAGGAAACGTGAAAAGCGTAAAGGAAGTTGATGAATCGCCCATCGGCCGCACACCCAGGTCAGTTCCCGCCACCTACGTGGGGGTGATGGATGAAATCCGCAGCATTTTTGCTGCCACCCCTGAGGCGCGGGCCCGGGGATACAGCGCGGGAAGGTTTTCATTTAACGTTTCAGGCGGAAGATGCGAGTCATGCGGCGGACAGGGGCGGCACAGAGTGGAGATGCCTCTTTTGCCCGTGGTCCACATACCCTGCGACGTGTGCGGAGCACGAAGGTATAATCCTGACACCCTGGAGGTGAGGTTCAAGGAAAGATCCATAGCAGGAGTGCTGGAGATGACAGTTGACGAAGCCCTGGAATTTTTCTCTGCTTTTCCCCGGATTGCGAGCTGTCTTAAGTTTTTATCAGAAATAGGCCTGGGCTACGTAAGGCTCGGGCAGCCGAGCCCCACTCTTTCCGGGGGAGAGGCCCAGCGAATGAAACTTGCTGCGGAGCTCACAGCCAGGTCATCGGGCCGGGGGTTTTACGTGCTCGATGAACCCACAACCGGGCTTCACATGGCTGACGTGGCAAAGCTGACAGGAGTGCTGCAGCGAATGGTGGACCGCGGGGATACAGTGGTTGTAATAGAGCATGACATGGACTTGATTGCTGCTGCGGACTGCATTATTGACATGGGGCCGGGCGGGGGAAGGAACGGCGGCACCGTGGTAGCCGCAGGCATTCCCGGGCAGGTGGCCGCATCCGAAATATCCCTTACGGCACCGTATCTTAAGACACGCCCGGGGGTTTGAAACCGGCTGAATGCGTGCCGGAAAAAAGGGGCCTGCCGGCCCGCGAAAATTCATCCGGGGCCGGCAGGTAAAGTTTCCCGGCCGTTACTTTTCCATCTGTTTTTCAAAAACCTTGTCGGCCTTGTCCGCGGCTTTTTCAGCCCTGTCTGCGTCTTCTTCGGCGTCTGACGCAGCCTTCTTGGCAGCTTCAACGTCATCCTTTGCATCCTCGCAGCATTCTTCTGCGGTTGCCTGTGCACTATCAGCACTGGATTCAGAGTCGCTTGCCTGCTGTTCAACTTCGTCCATGCGGCTTTCGAGATCTTCCACCTGGGCGGTGGTAGCACAGCCGGATGTCATGAGTGCTGCTGCGCCCACGAGTGCTGCCATGATAATCCATAGAGATTTCTTTTTAATGCCTGCTGTCATTTTTCGCCTCCTTTTTCACGCTTGGTTAAGGGTTTTGGGATAATTCCCACTGGCTGGGGTACGCCGTTTTGTTCTGAAACCGCCCTGCCGAGCTTTTCCAGATCAACATCTGCCAACAGCGCCCTTTCGGCTAAAAGAGATTTTGCATGCCCGTACATTTCCGGAAATATACCATGGATGTCAGGATGAACTTCAACAAAAATCTTGTTGCCTCTTATACCAATTTTAACAGGTTCGTAAATTATTTCAACCATGGTTCCCACTGAAACCTCGTTGAAAAATTTTTCAACATGCTCGGGATACATCCTTATGCATCCCTGGCTGACCCTTCTGCCTATACCCCAGGCGAAGTTGGTGCCGTGGATTCCGAGCTGATCCTCGGCCAGCCCTATCCATCGGTTGCCCAGCGGGTTTGAGGGACCGGGGGGGACTATGGCAAGTTCAGTCTTTTCACGCGACGCGGCAGGAACTGTCCAGTCAGGGTCTTTAATACGGGTGGCAACTTTTGTGTCTGTAATCGGCGTGTCCATGCCCTGACGTCCTATCCCTATGGGATAGGTTTTTACAATGTTTTGCTCGGGGAAAAACCTGTAGAGCCTCATCTCCGGAATGTTTATCACAACTGCCTCGTGGCGTGCGGTCGGCAGTGCCCACATCACGGGTATTTCAATTGTTTCTCCCTCTGGGGGCAGCCACGGGTCAATGTCAGGGTAAAGCAGCTCTATCTCGTTGAACCCGAGACCATAATTCCTGGCAATGTCGAGAAGAGTGTCCTGCTTTGAAATCACATGGGTTGTCTTGAAACCCGCTATGTTCATTACGGGTACTGAATCGTCTGCAATCTGGACTTTCTGATATCTGAAAGCACCGCCCGCCGCCCCGGCAGGGTCAGCGCTTACGAGGCAGTAAAAAGCGGCGAGGCATATCAGCAGTTTCAGGATCCGCATAATCAGTAGCAGGTTCTATTCAAGGGTGATTCTGGATATAGCACGTGTTTCGGTATCCAGGATGCAGAAGCCGGCATCGCCTTCCTTGCCCATCACGTCTCCGGGGTTGAGAAGAATTGTGCCGCCGGTGCTTTCATGTACGCCAGTGTGGGTGTGTCCGAAGCATACCAGGTCGTATTTTCCTGTTGCAGCCAGCCCTTGAGCAAACCCGGGTTCATGTGTAAAGGCAATAAAAAAACCGCCGGCCTGGATTTCGCCAAGTGTTCCGTAAAGATTGATCAGGCCTTTGCTGCTGTCCGCGGTTTTTGTCAGCAGGTATTTGTCCCCGTCGTTGTTGCCGAACACGCAGTGGACGGGTATTCCTGCAGCGGTGAATTCCTTGAACACGAAAGGCGCAATGATGTCTCCGCAGTGAATTATCATTTCAGCATTTTCCCGTGATATTAATTCAAGCGCCCTGCGGACATTCCAGATATTGTCATGCGTATCGCTTAATACTGCTATTTTCATTTCCGCCTTTCCGCCTGCAGTCTTTATTTCCTGATCGCACTGCAGATCCTGCATTCTTTACTTTTATTATGTGGTATGTCAATTATAATCTTTTATCGTGACCATTTCAACCCCGGAGAAGGCAATGACGGAGCATTTTCCCTATGACAGGCGGCAGAGTTCCCGTACAGCGCAGATTTTGGGCAGCCTTAGCGTGTTTGCCTCGGCATTCTGTTTTTATCTGGCAACCGCGGTGATAAGATGGGCCAAAGACGAGGTCGCGCTGGAGCCCTCGTTTTTCGTATTTGCCAGGTTTCTGCTGGGATTTTTCATCATCTGCTGCGTGCTGGCTGTTCAGGGAAAAGGGCCTCAGGTCAGGCGCATGGATCTGCTCATCGGGCGCACGGTTTTCAACTGCCTTGCGGTATATTGTTTTTACAGGGCGGTGGGGCTTACCTCGCTTGCAGAGGGCAACATTTTAAACATGACCTATCCCGTGTTCCTGGCGCTTTTCTCCTGGATTCTGCTGCGCGACCAGAGGGACCCTGTGGCCGCGGTTATGGTGATTTTCGCATTTGCAGGCATCTGGTTGATCCTTTCACCGGGCAGTATGCAGCTCCGCCTGGAAAGTCTGTGGGGGCTTGCATCCGGTGTCAGTGCAGCTGCAGCCATTATTTACCTGAACCTAAGCCGTCTGTATCACAATTCTGAAACCATTCTTTTCTACATGTTCGGGCTTGGATCAGTGATAATATACGCATTGTTTTTCAGGCAGATCTTTGCCCCTGACATCCAGGAGCTCTACTACCTGGCTCTGTGCTCTGTTCTCGGAGTGGGCGGACAGTATCTTCTTACCCTGGGCTTTAGGTATGTAACAGCAGTGGAGGGGGGGATCCTTTCCTCCACCAGGATTCTGCTGGCCGCGGTTCTGGGGCCGGTGGTGGCCGCGGACCCTCCCCTTTCAGCAGCCGGCTGGATCGGGGCGCTGCTTCTTTTCACTGCTAACGTGGTGCTTACTGCCAGAAAGATAAAATAATCGGATTCTGTTTTTCGCGCGGCAGTTTTGCGCCGCTGCGGTTTGAGCACTCGGCCGCAGCAGGATTTTGTTCAGAATGTATAGCCTACGGTAAAGTGAAATGCACCCGGGCTTTCGCCTGGTTTTTTGTCAAGCTTCCATCCGTACATGCCGCCTATGGGCCCTATGGGTGTTATGTATCGAAGCCCGATGCCTGCGGATGCCCTGAAATCATCAGATCCTGCATCTGCTGTCGGGTTTCGCAGCGTGCCTGTGTCGTAAAATAATGCTGCTTCAAAGTTCATGCCCAGGTCAAAACGTGCTTCCGTGCTTGCCAAAACAGCGGTTCTGCCTCCCACAGGGTCCCGGTTTTCGTCAACCCTTAGCTTGTTTTCTGAAAAACCGCGTACATCGGCTGTGCCGCCTAAAAAGAAAAGCTGATCCTCTGCTATGCGGTCGTTTGAGCCGTAGGGGTCAATATGCCCGAGCATGCCCCTGAAAGCCAGGGTCAGGCGCTCAAAGGGGGTATAGTAATACTGCGCGTTTAAGCGGTACCTGAAAAAGTCGTCTACGGAATTGGATATCCCCCTTGAAATATCTACCTTGGTGGAAGCCCGGATTCCGCGCTTTGGCTGCAGGTATGAGTCAGTGCTGCTGTACGTCAGGCCGGGGGTGGCAGCAGCGATGCTTCTTTGCTCGTATTCGTCGGCTTCTTCCTCGGGTACCGGCTGGTTGTCTGTTCTGTACTGATCCCTTGATTCAAGGCTGAAATTGAGGCTGCCGTTAATCCGACTGGAAAGCCGCCTTGAAAAGCCCTGGGAGGCGCCGTGTATCTTGGTTCCGAAGTCCTTGTTGAGCTCTTCGGTCTTTTCAGAAAAAAGGTTTGTTCCAGAGGAAATGTGGGTTCCGAAAAACCTGGGTTCGTTTAGATCAACTTCAGCACGGTAGCCTGTCTGGCTCCATTCAAGGTTTGTTCTGAGCTGCTTGTTTAGACCCAGAAAATTAAGGTCTCCTGCAGAGGCATTCATGTAAAAAAGCCGCCGGGTGTCGTAGCCCGCGGCAACTTCTACAAAATAGGGTCTGACCTCCCGGATTTCAGCCAGCATGTCTATCCTGTCTGCCTTCTGTTTAAGTCCGAACGTCTTGAACCCTGCAGTGTCCACCGCCTGAATGCCCCTTATGTTTCTCTGTGCCTCAAGCAGTCCGGACAGGGAAAAAGGCTCACCCTCCGGGGTTTCCACCTCCCGGTCAAGAATTTTTGTGCGGGTTTTGAAATTGCCTGCAAAAAAAACATCACCCATCTCAACATACGGGCCCGGTTCAATCCTGTAAGTGATCTCCGCACCCGTTTTGTCCTTTGTAAAAGATATTTCCGGCTCCACAGAAACATGGGGGTAGCCCTTTTCCGATATTGCCGCGGCAATGGCGTTTCTGTCAGACTTTACAAGGTACTGCCTGAAAGGTGTGCCGGGCTTCATCTCAAGGGCCTGTTTTGCCGAATCCTTCGGAATCGGCAGATCTCCTTTCAAAAAGACCTCATCCACAAGTGTCTGAGGCCCCTGATCGATTTCAAGTTCAACAGAGACGTCTACCTTTTCCTCGTCTTCAGGCGAAGGCCGGGTGGTAACAGATTTTTCTATGGAGGCTTCCCTGTAGCCCTCCTCCTCGTACAAGGATTGTATAGCCCTTATGTCTTCTTCCAGGGTTTCGGCTGCGTAGTAGCCTTTGTGGAAAAATGACGGTGGAGCAGTGAGCATCTGGTCGCGAAGCGTATGTTCGTCAAAGGCGCCGGCGCCGGAGAAGCTGACCGATTCAACTATGTAGAGGGGGCCTTCACGTATTAAGAATCTTATTTTTTTCTCGTTCCATTTGGAATTTTCAGCATCGGGTTCTTCGGCCTTTATCTGTATGTCCGGGTATCCGGACTTGCGGTATCTGTCCTGCATGTTCCTGATGCTTTTGCGCAGACCTATGTTGCCGGTGTTTCCCTCGCTGAAAAGCACCAAATCCTTTTTAAGAGTATAATTCCAGAACTCATCGTTTCCCTCAAACTCAACCCTGTATTCGGGACCCTCTGAAACGGTTAATACGACTCTGGCTGTTTTGTTTTTCTGGTCTTTTCTGATCCCGATTAAAACCTCTGCCTCAGGGAATCCCTTTTTGCGGTAAAACCTGCGAAGAGTCTCTGCATCTTCCTCCACCTTTTCCTGCACCAGCCTGGAGGCACCTGCCGGCAGAAAAGAGGACTGCCATGAATTGAGCCGGGCCTTGAGGCGGATATCTGAAAACTCTGTGTTCCCAAGGACTTCCACTGACTGGATGCTGTAATACTGGCCTTTTTCAATCAACACGTCCAGCGTGCAGTGGCCTTCTTTCTGCTCTTTTTTCAGCGAAACCGATACTTCCGGCTTTATGTAGCCTTCGCTGAGAAAGAGTGATTCAATGTTTTTTTCCTGTTGCGAGAGAGCTTCATCAATGCACGGATCCCCGACATCGATTGTCATGGCGTTTCTGATTTCCTTTTCCAGCAGCGGAAAACCTCCATGGACATTGATGTCTTTGATCCTGGCAAATGGTTTTAGCTTGAATACAAGATGGATGGGGTCTTCAGACCAGTCAGGGTCGGGGATTTCTATGGCCTCAAAAAGCCCTGAGCTCTCGAGGGCATCCAATGAGCGGCTGAATTCTGAATCCGAAAAAGGCTGTCCTTTTTTTAAGTATATCATGCGCCGGGCCATGCGTTCCAGTTCTTCCGGATCGCCCGGGCCGCTGCCGATTTCAACGTTTATGGACCCTACTGCGGGCTGGTTTTCGGATGATGCGGCAGTAGCTGCAAGGGCGGTTACGACCAGAAGCACGGCAAGCAGTATCCTGCCGGCGGGATTGAGGTAATACCTGAGTGTGGCCGGGAAATGAAAAACATTCTGCACGGTTATCTGAACTCCAGCCTGTAGCGCATTTCTCCCCCGAACGAGCCGGCAGTATCCTGGTAGGCGTTTGCGGAAAGGTTTTCAAGCAGCCTGTAGATTCCGGTGGTCTGCTGGACCATCTCCCCGCTTTTTCTTTCCACTCCGTATTTAACAGAAAGTCTTCTTGAGAGCTCCTTGCCCACTGTCACCCTTACCTCCTGTTCTGCTTCAGATTCACTGCCGGTATTGCTGTATTCAACTTCCACTATGTCAAGCCCGGTTCCCTCTTTTAACTGCTTTTCAAGCCTTCCTCCCACCAGGTCGGTAAGCATTCTCTCCGGGCTGATCCCGCCGCCGGATGATCCTGCCATCTCACTGGTGGTTTTTCCGGTTGCCAGAAGAGATAGAATATCCGCGTCTTCCTCGGCAGGGTTAGAGGAAAGCCGGAAATCCAGATTTTCCGGGGTTCCTGTGATAGCCAGCCTTATTGTCCACTCCCGTACTTCCGATTCCGCCCGGATGTCCACCTCGGGTTCTATCCTGTATGGATCGATGAAGTCAACAACGCCCTTTTTTACCTCGAATTCCGTGTTACGGTAGGCCACTGTTCCTTCCGGGATTTCGGCCCGGCCGGTGATAACAGGGTTTTCCGCGCTGCCTCCTACGCTCAGCTGAGGCCGGATGGCAAGCAGGGCCAGATTGTTGTCCACCATGAAAGGATTTCTGTGTCCCACTGAGATGTCCAGGGAAAGGTTTCTGAGAAACGGCAGGTCGGGCATCCTGATTTGCGTCCGGGCCGGGGTTCTGCGTCTGCGCTTGCCTATTTCGCCGGCCTGTTGCGCCAGATTCATGTTTATATCCTTGAAATACAGCCCTTCAATCAGCATTACCTCGCCTGAAAGCAGGCTGTCATCAGGGGTGCCGGTCAGCTTGAGTTCCGAATTCAGGCGCATTTCCATCATATCGGGTACAAGCACAGGTATACCATTTGCCCGGATGTCCAGATCCGCGCTTACCGGTGAGAAGTTTTCAAGGACGGCGTTTCCGTTAACGGAAAATTTTCCGTCATCCAGGCTTCCGGCAAGATCTGAAACCTTGAATTCGCGGTCAGTGAGCCGGATACTGCCGTTTAAGGAACGCACCTGCTGCATGGTGGAGACAAGGGTGAACCCGAGATTTTCCAGGGTTATCTCGGCTGAAAGATCCGGTTCGTTGATGTTCCCGCCTATATTGGCATCAAGGGCTGCACTCCCTTCGGGAGACTCGATTTCTTCTGAAAACCCTGCTGCGAGTTTTGCAGGAAAAACCCCTTCAGCAGTGATGTCTATATCCCTGTCAAGACTGCCCGTGCCCCGGAGAAAAATGTATCCGTCTTCCAGCAGGTCTATCCTGCCCGCGGGTATGGTTATCTCCCGGTTTTCGAAAAAGATTTCAAAATCAGCGGCAGAGGCGATTTCCCGTTGTTCCATAAGCACTTCCAGGTCCGCGATTGCCAGGCTTGCACTGGTGTTTTCAATATCCCCGGCGTTTCCGTCAGCCTGCAGGCTGGCTGAAACAGAGCCGGAAAAACCTTCCAGGCCGGCAATTCTGAAAAAGGGTGCAAGTTCGGTCTCAGTAAGCCCGGCGGAGGCGGAAAAGTCACGGGTCGCCAGATTGTAGACAGCGTTAACGCCGAAGGGGTCATCAATGCTTATGAATGCATTCCTGTTTTCAATTCCGGCGCTGATGTCAGTGTCAGGAAGGTTCCTGCCTTCTGCCGCTAGCCCCGAGACGCTGATCAATGAATCAAACGAGGGGTCATTCAGGCGGCCTTCGCCCTGCGCGGAGATTTCGGCCCGGCCTTCGATACCCGAATCCCTCAGCGGAGCTATGGCGGTCAGGTCTATGGGATCTGAGCTCAGCCGAAGTTCATAGTCCAGGTCAGTGGATATCCACCCGCGTGCATGAAGTGACTGGTTGTCTTTTACGGTTACCTCAAGGGGCTTTAAGTGGAGTTTTCTGTCACTTAGGTCTGCCTCAAGGGTGGCTGCCTGAATTTTCTGCACCTTTGTATCTATGTCCCGGGCTTTGACAGTAAAGCTGCCTGAGGGGTTTTTTAGGCTTCCCCCGATGCTGCCAGACACCCTGAGTCTGCCTGCGGGTTCGGGAACAAAGTCGCGTATTCGCATATTGTTTGTATCAAGGGTTATGTTTACGTCCGGGTCGGGTTCCGGCCTGAAGGTTTCGGCATCAAGGAGTTTTGTTGAACCGGAAAAAGTGATAACAGATGAACCGCTTTCCAGTTTTACCCGGGAGAGATCCAGGCGCCCGCCTGAGAAACCGATTTCGGCGTCGAGGCTGTCTACTGACGTGTTTTCAAACCCCGGGCCGTCGGCCCTTAGCACTGCATCCACGGAGGGCCGGGCGGCGTTTCCGGAAATGTCAGCTTCCAGTGCCGCCGAGCTGCCAAGAACTCCTGTAATCCCGAATTTTTCCGCAAGCATTGCCGGGTCGGAAACCTTGATACTGGTTTTAAGGTCAAGCCTGTTTTTGAAGACCTCATGGCTGCCTTCGGCCGAAAGCCTGAAATCAGAACTTTCTGCTTCCATGTTTTCTATATTTACAACTCCCTGCTTCATGCCGCCCATGGCTGACAAATCAATTTCAAAGGGCTTTATGCTTCCCGCAGGCGAAAACCCTTCTGCCTGTAGCTGCGTGTCAATGCCTGCCTTGATTTTTTTCGGGGAAATGCCTGTGCTGTCCACCCCTATCCTGCCTGACAGTCTTCCCCGGAAGCCTCCCATGCCGGGAAGGCCGGAAAACGGCAGTTCCGAGATGTTTAATTCCAGGGCGGCCTTTATTGCCTGCAGGTCGGTTGGCGGGGATGCGAATCCATCGGAAAAAGCCTGTCCGAGATCCACCGTGCCGGAAGTTCGTATCATGCCCCGGCCGAGCCCTGTTTCAAGGCTCCTGATGTCTATCAGCCTGTCCTCCATGGACATTTCGAGGGATACACCTGACAGTTCAGTGCCTGCCAGGCGCAGGTTTTTGCCGTCCAGGCCGGCTTTTATCATGGGATTTTCCAGGTGTCCCCGGGCAGCTGCATTTAGCGTAACCGTGCCTGAAAAATCCTGTTTGAGCCCCAGGATTCGCCTTATTTCCGAAAGATCCGCTGAAGCATCCACCGTGAGGTCAGGCACGGGGCGTGAAAAAACATTCGAGACGCTGCCTGAAACAGCCGCGGCGGAATTTCCGGATTCAAACTCAAGCTCCAGAGGATCGAGGGTTTCTTCTGCCAGGGATGTTTCCAGGAAAAACCCGTCTATGGGAGCGTCTGCAGCTTTTGTGTTTACCCGGCCTCCCTGCACGGAGACCTTCAGTTTTCCGGATCTGCCCGCCAGGTCCGCGTTTTTAACATTGATGCTGAAATTGCTTATAAACACGTGCGGTTCCGGCCCGAGGCCCTGCCCCAGGGTATGGAAGGAAAACCTGCCATCTTGTATTGACAGGGACCTGACTCTGACATTGAATCCAGGCATGCCGGTTTTTTCCTCATCCCGGGATTCGGGTTTTTTCCCTGCTGCAGCAAAGGCTCTGACAATGTTTAAGCCTCCGTCCGCCCCTGTATCCAGAAAGATCCCGGGCCTGCGGATTTTTACAGATTCCGCCAGAATCCTTCCGCGGATAAGCTCTGTGAGCCCTATGTCTGCAAACAGGCTGTCCAGTGCTATTACCTGTCTGCCCGCCGGATCCAGGATTTCTATATCCTGCATCCGGACGCTGCCCCGGAAAATTGATACATCCTGTTTTTCCCAGTTCACGTGCCCGGGAATTGCATCGTTTAAATGTTTCCTGATCAGATCCCCGGCTGTTTCAGTACCAAGAAATACCTGTAGGGACGCTGTGAGCACAGCCGCCAGTGCTATTGCGGCCGCCGGAACAATTATTATTATTCTTGTCAGACGCCTTTTCATTGAGATTCCGCTGGCAGGTCTATTATCACAGAGGTTCCGTTTTCAGGTTCCGATTCAAGTCTGATACGGCCTCCGTGCTTTCGGATTACCGCGTATGCGGTGGTCAGGCCAAGGCCCATCCCTTTTACCGCCCCCATCTCCTTGCCGGATATGGTTTTGTTTAAGTGTTAAAAACAATGCAGTTTTTGCAGTTATTCGTATTTATATTATAATATGCCCCCTAAACATTGTTTACAACCATGAAACCGGCAGCCCCTGACTGAATAGCAGTCTGCTGGCAGATCGATTGGTTCACTGTTTAAACTGTTTAACAGGATTGAGAAAACAGGTTTCGATTATCCTGGCAGAGTAAGCAAGGTGTGTTATGCCTTACCAGCCGCTTGCCGCATGGCCGGCCGGATGCGAAATATGCTGATTACGAGGAATTCGTGCCGCCTCTATTCCTTGTCCAGCGTGATTATGATATCTGCAACCGTGGCTCCTCTGCCCTGTTCATGCACTATCAGGGGGTTGATGTCGAGTTCCCTTATCTGGGGGCAGTCAGTGACAAGTCCTGACAGGCCCACCAGGAGCTTTTCTATGGTCTCAATGTCTGCCTTGGGCTTTCCCCTGTAGCCGGTGAGGATCTCGTATCCCCTTACGTTTCTGATCATTCGCCTTGCGTTGTTCCGGCCTATGGGAGCCAGCCTGAATGACACGTTTTTAAACAGTTCCACGTAAATCCCCCCGAATCCGAACATCAGCAGATGGCCGAAGCCAGGGTGCTTGTTTACGCCCAGTATGACTTCCTCGCCCTTTTCAGCCATTTTGGTCACCAGGACCCCCTGGATCTCGGCATCCGGATTGTAGGCCCTTGTGTTTCTGACAATATCGGTGTATGCCTGCTCCGCATCCCCGCGGGATTCAATGTTTAGCATGACACCACCTGCATCCATTTTGTGCAGGACATCGGGAGAGATTATTTTCATGACAACCGGGTACCCCATGCTGTCGGCGATCTTTCCGGCATCTTCAGCGGATCCCGCCACTTCCAGGGGCGGGGAGTAAAACCCGTAGCATTCCAGAATCTTGTTTCCGTCGTATTCCCCGAGCACGGTTTTTCCTTCTTTTATGCAGTCCGCCACTATCTGCTTTGCCCGCTCTCCGTCGAATTCAAACTCGTACTGGGGCAGAATGGTCCGGGTCAGCCACCTGGTGGCTTCATACAGTTTTCCCAGAGCACGCGCCGCGTTTTCCGGAAATGCGTAGACCGGGACATGATGCTCCTGGAGGTGCTGGACTCCTGCTGACACGTCCACAACCCCCATGAAGCAGCATACGATGGGCTTTTCCGTGTTTTGATAGGTTTTGACGATCGCCTTTGCGGTACCCACGGCATCCGTCATTGACTGCGGGGTGAGGATCATGAGAACGCAGTCCACTCCCTCGTCCTTGATAACTGCGTCAAGGGCGTGCTCGTAGCGCTTGCTCGGGGCGTCTCCTATTACATCCACGGGGTTGCTGAAGTTTGCGGTGGGAGGCAGGTGTTTGCGCAGGGCCGAGTCTGTTTCCCGGGAGAACTCGGCCAGTTTCAGCCCGGAGACTTCTGTCATGTCTGTTGCTATGATTCCGGGACCGCCTGCGTTGGTTATGATTGCGGTTCTGTTGCCCGAGGGAAGCCTGTTTGCTGAAAAAGCACCTGCGTAGTCAAACAGCTCGTCCACGGTTTCAACCCTTATGATTCCTGCTTCGCTGAAAATCGCGTTGTATATTGCCTCTGATCCCGCAAGCGATCCCGTGTGCGAGGATGCGGCCCTGGCGCCTGACACGGTCTTGCCGGATTTGATCACCAAAATCGGTGTGGGCCGCTCTGCAGAAGTAATGTTTTTGATCTGTTCTATAAACTGCTCCCGCATGCGCAGCTGTTCCATGTATGCCATTATAACCATGGTTTCCGGGTCCTTGTGGAAGTAGAGCAGCAGGTCGAATTCATCCACGTCCGCCTTGTTGCCTATGGAGATGAACTTGGAAAACCCGTATCCGCGAGACATTGCAAAGTCGAGCACCGCAGTACAGAGAGCGCCGCTTTGAGAGGTAAATGAAATATTGCCGTGTTCCGGCAGGTGGGTTGAAAAGCTGGCGTTTAACCTGACATCCGGATGGGGGTTTATCACACCCAGGCAGTTGGGTCCCACCAGGGGTATTTCAGCCTCCCTGCATACCCTTGCGATTTCCTCTTCGATTTCCGCGCCTTCCCCTCCTACTTCCTTGAATCCGGCAGAGACTATGACAATGCCCCTGACGCCCTTTTCCACGCATTCGTGCACAGCCTGCAGGGCGGTTTTCGGCGGAAGAATTATCATGGCCATGTCCACGGGGTCAGGTATGTCAGTTATGCTGTCGTAGCAGCGCACGCAAAGGATCGAACGGGCCTTGGGGTTTACGGGATAAAGAGTTCCGGTGTATTCTCCGCGGAGTATGTTTGCGAAAATGTCGTGTCCCACCTTGCCTGGCGTGGAGGATGCTCCCAGCACTGCAACCGATTGAGGCGAAAATATTGCGTCCAGTCTTTCCATGATTTGTTTCCTGTTTCTATGGTCTTTGTTCTGTTAATTAGGTTATCAGTAAACGAGCGGCTGTCTGGTTTATCCGTGCAATCCTAACCCCGGATGCCTTGTTTTGCAAATAGTTAATCACCTTGTGTCACCTTACAATGGATATGCCCAGGCGAAACGCGCGTGTTCTTTCGCGGTAGTTCAGCAGGCTTTCCGCCAGGGCGTTTACGTACTGGGCCTGCAGATAAATATCAAGGTTAAAGGGAAGAATCCTGTGCATAGGATAGGTTGCATCCATCATCAGTGATCCTCCTTTTTCAGCCCACCGCAGATTCGAGGTCAGCACCAGGCCTTCGGCACGGCCCGCCTTGATTTCAAGGTCAAAATGTCCCCTGTAATCATCCAGGTCCGGGTTGGTGTCATCATGGTTTCCAAAATAGGTCCACGCACCGGCTGAAACCTGGACCCCGAGTTGTGTTTCCGGGTGAAAATAAATGAAACTAGGCCGAAAATAGGCGTAGTTGGTGCTCCGGGAAGAGGCTCCGTCCCGCCCGTTTGATTCATGCTTGAAGCCGGTTTGCACAAACAGCCTGCTGATACCGGGGCCGTAGTTCAAAATGTCGCCGCTGAGAAAAAACAGCTCTGGCTTGTAGCTTGTATCCTTGAACGGCTGGGATGCAGAGTCCAGATCCCAGAAGCTCGTCTGCGTATACGCCAGGAAAAAGTTTTGAATCCAGGGGTGTTTTTCAGCGATTTGCTTATCCGGGGAAAGAAACCGGTATTTGAGGCTTATCTGGAACTTGCTTTCCTCAGGCTCAGCCCCGATGAGAAAATACATGGGCTGATATGCTGATATGTTTTCCACATACGGCTGGTAAAGGGAAAAAAGCGATTCCTGGGTTCTTAAATTCCCGTTATTTTCACCGTTTTTCTCCTGCCCTGTTACAGTGCCGGCATTTTGTGAGCCCATGCCGGGTTCCGGGGCAAAACAGCACGCTGCCGCCAGAATTACCGCCAGCAGGAATTTTTCGGGTCTGCCCACGGCAGCCTCCTGGAATTTCCGGTAGATGTTTTTGATAAAATAACGGTGGCTTTTCTTATTATTTCTTAAAATCCGATTATATATCACAAGAGCTTTGAAGGCAACCTGCTCCTGCGTATTTATCCTTACGGCAGTTTTCACGGCTCGTGGAGCATTGTTTTTTTCTGCAACGAGCATTATTTCTTTAAACATTGTTCTTGACACTGGTATTTTTATGTGCGATGCACGGGGTATCTGCACAATAAGCACATCTTGCACAATATGCACAGGATCTGGATGATGATGGAATTGATCCACTCTATGCCGTGCCTGATATTCGGGTGCGGCAACCCACTTTTCGGAGACGACGGTTTCGGCCCGGGCGTCATCGAACACCTCGAACTGAACCACCGGCTTCCTGAACACGCGGCATGCATTGATGCCGGAACAGGCGTCCGGGACATTCTCTTTGATATCCTTCTTTCCGAAAAAAAACCCTCCAGAATTCTTATCATTGATGCCTCAAGCCAGGAAGGCAGGTCCCCGGGCGAGATATCAGAGATCGACATTGAAAACATTTCCCCGGAAAAAACAAGCGATTTTTCTCTTCACCAGTTTCCCACCACCAACATGTTAAAAGAGCTCAGGGACTCAACCGAAGTAGATGTCCGCGTGCTAGTGGTTGAGCCTGAATATATACCCGATGAAATCAGGCCCGGCATTTCCGCGGCTGTTTCGGCCGCGGTCCCCGAGATGTGCCTGCGCATTATGGATATGGTAACACAGGAGACCTCATGATTGAGATACGCACAGGCAGCCTTGCGGCTGCGCTTGGAGTTCACCGCAACACGGTGCGCAACTGGATCCGGACAGGCAAACTTCCGGCAAAGCCGGGAGTGGGCAGAAGATATATCATCGAACGCGAAAAGCTTGCAGAGTTTCTGGAGTCAAGGGGTGTTTCTTCCGAGGTCATGGAACATCCGGTCAGCAGTGAGTCCGCGTCCCCGCGGAGCAAAGAGGAACACAAACCACAACCGGCAATAATCAACAGAGAGGTGCCCATGTCAGGTAAACCAGTCGGATCGGTTATGGTATTAGGCGGCGGAATCGCAGGGATTCAGTCGTCGCTGGATCTGGCCGAGTCAGGATACTATGTGTATCTGGTGGAAAAAAGCCCCGGCATAGGGGGCAATATGGCAAGGCTTGACAAGACCTTTCCCACCAATGACTGCGCCATGTGAATTATTTCGCCTAAACTGGTCGAGTGCGGTCGGCACTTGAATATCGAGCTTCTGACTCTTTCAGAAATAACAGATGTCTCCGGAGGCCCCGGGAATTTCCGGGTTTCGGTAAAAAAGAACCCCAGATACATTGACGAGGACAAGTGTATAGCCTGCGGCATCTGCGCACAGCGATGTCCCAAGAAGGTTGAGGATGAGTTCAACATGGGCATTGCAAAGCGCAAGGCGGCCTACATACAGTACGGCCAGACAGTGCCGCTTAAATACCTGATTGATCCGGACAACTGCCTGTACTTCACCAAGGGCAAGTGCCGCGCCTGTGAAAAATTCTGCCCCACAGGGGCCGTGAACTTCGAGGACAGGGAAGAAACATTAAATATCGATGTGGGCTCGATAATTCTTTCGCCCGGGTATAAACCGTTTGATCCCTCGGGCCTTGATTTTTACGGATACGGGCAGATACCGGACGTGGTCACCAGCATGGAATACGAGCGCATGCTTTCCGCAGGCGGGCCCTTCCAGGGTCATCTTGAAAGACCCTCAGACCGCAGGGAGCCGCAGTCAGTAGCCTGGATACAGTGCGTTGGCTCTCGCAGCACCAACCGCTGCAGCAACGGGTTCTGTTCCGGGGTGTGCTGCATGTATGCCATGAAACAGGCCATGATCACTGAAACACATTTGCCCGGCGGCGGCGAGCAGAGCATTTTTTACATGGATATCAGGGCACACGGCAAGGAGTTTGAGCTCTATTACCAGCATGCGCGTGAACAGGGCATCAGGTTCGTCCGGGCAAGGCCTCACACCATAGAGCCGGGTCCTAATAATTCCGGTGTCTCCATAACCTATTTCACCGAGGACGGCCGCAGGGAGGAAGAAAGTTTTGACATGATGGTTCTTTCCATAGGCATGGAGGCGCCTGCGGAAGCAGTAGACCTGTCGCGCAAAACCGGCATAGAGCTTACTCCCTACGGATTCGCCCGAACCGGCAGCTTCAGTCCAGCGGCCTCAAGCAGGGAGGGGATTTTCCTCGGCGGCGGTTTCACGGATCCCATGAACATTCCCGAGGCGGTTGCCCAGGCCTCATCCGCTGCAGCCGAAGCCTCAGCGCAACTGGTTTCAGCAAGAAACACCCTTACAAAGGAAAAGCAGTATCCGCCCCAGAAAAACGTCACCGGCAAACAGCCCAGAATCGGGGTTTTCGTGTGCTCCTGCGGGGTGAATATCTCCGGAACGGTGGATGTGTCATCCTTGGTGGAATACGCCCAGACACTTCCCAACGTTGTGCATGTTGAAAACAACATGTTTTCCTGTTCCACTGACACCCAGAACATGATGGCAAAGGCAGTGGAGGAACACGGCCTGAACCGGATCGTTGTGGCGGCATGTTCTCCGAGAACCCATGAACCGCTGTTTCAGGATACCCTCATGGAGGCGGGCTTAAACGGGTACCTGATTGAAATGGCAAATATCCGCAACCACAACGCCTGGGTTCATCAAAAAGCCCCGGAGGAAGCAACCCGGAAGGCAAAGGATCAGGTGAGAATGGCTGTTGCAAAGGTTAGAATGGCCGAGCCGCTGGAAAAGCTTACGGTGGATGTCATTCAAAAGGCCCTTGTTGTGGGGGGCGGAGCCGCGGGGTTAAGTGCTGCCCTGGGTCTGGCTGACCAGGGCTACGAGACCGTTCTGCTGGAAAAAGGCCCGGCCCTCGGCGGCAATGCCGCAAACATCCGCAAAACCGTAAAAGATGAAAACGTTGCAGAAAGGCTCAATGGCCTGATCAGCCGCGTGGAAAGCCATGACAAAATCCAGGTGATGAAAAACGCCCGCCTGGTGTCGGCAGACGGCATAGTGGGCAGCTTTTCAAGCGATGTGGAGGTGGACGGGGAAATCGTGAGAATTGAATACGGTGCAGCGGTTCTTGCCACCGGCGGAAAAGAATCAGAGCCCGAAGAATACCTGTACGGACAAGACAGCAGGGTGATGACCCATCTCGAGTTTGACAGGCAGGTAGCAGAGTCCCCGGATAGCATCCGCAGTGCAAAAAGCGCCGTATTTATCCAGTGCGTGGGCTCCAGGGATGAAAAGCGCAATTACTGCAGCAGGATCTGCTGCACACATACGGTGAGATCCGCAATCGAGCTCAAAGAACTCAATCCGGACATTAACGTCTATGTGTTTTACCGGGATATGCGGACGCATGGAACAAACGAGGATTTCTACACAAAGGCCCGCGAGCTGGGGGTTTTGTTTATCCGTTATGATCCCGAAAACAAGCCGGTTGTATTCAACGAGGGCCAGGGCCTTATGGTGAATGCGGCTGACCCTGTTCTCGGCAGGGAGTTAGTAATTGATGCAGATTACCTGGTGCTTGCGGCAGCAATAGAGCCCAATGATGTAAGCGATCTGGTGGGGCTTTTCAGGTGCGCCACGAATCAGGACGGGTTTTTAAACGAGGCCCATCCCAAGCTCCGACCCGTGGACATGGCAGTGGACGGTCTTTTTGCAGCCGGGCTTGCAGCTTACCCGAAAATGATAGAGGAATCGATTTCCCAGGCAAAGGCTGCTGTCTCAAGGGCCGGGGTCATCCTTTCCAGGGACCGGATGTATCTGGATGCGGTAAAATCCTTTGTTACCGAGGACTGCGACGGATGCGCCCTTTGTCTGGACGTATGTCCGTATGATGCGATTTCATTGACCGAAGAGCGGGTAAACGGCCGGGTTTTCAAAAAAGTCCGAACCGAGTCCGCGCTGTGCAAAGGCTGCGGTCTTTGCGGGGCAACATGCCCCAAAAACGCGATACAGGTACACAGCTTTACAGGCCAGCAGCTGATCGCGCAGGTTCATGCAGCCCTGGACCTGCCGGACTTAGCAAAAACGGAAAAAACAGGAGAGCAGTACCATGTCTGAACAAAGCTTTGAACCGAGAATAATCGGTTTCCTGTGCAACTGGTGTGCGTATGCCGGAGGCGACCTGGCAGGCATAATGCGCCTGCAGTACCCGCCGAACCTCCGGGCCATAAGGGTCATGTGCACCGGGATGGTGCATCCGGAGGTTGTTGTGGAGGCCCTTACAAAGGGGGCAGACGGCGTTATAGTTATGGGGTGACACCCGGGCGAATGCCATTACCTGGAAGGTAATGAAAAGGCCCTGGCAAGGGCGGGCGTGGTAAAAGCCGTGCTTGAAGACTCTGGAATTGATCCGCAAAGATTTGCCATAGAGTGGGTATCCTCGGCCGAGGCCCCGCGCTTTGCGGAGGTGGTTAAAGGGTTTACGGAAAAGATCAAATCCATGGGTCCCTGTGAGGTAAATTTTGCCGAGCAGGCGGCCAATTAGGCCCGGGGCGCTCATCAACAACCATTCCGGCAAATCACGGATAAAGGAGCGGTTATGAAGGCGGACGCAATACGGCTGGGCAAAGCCGGCAAAAGCATTTTCAAGGACCGGGTAATGGAACTGCTGCCTGACGGCGGCAATCTGAACCTGTGTCTTACCTGCGGGGCATGTTCTTCCGGGTGCCCGGCAGCGGGTTTGGGGGACATGGATCCCCGGAAATTTCTGCGAATGGCGGCAATGGGGCTTGATGAGGAAATACTCGCATCTGATTGGCCGTGGTGGTGTACCATGTGCCAGAGATGCATTTATGTCTGCCCCATGAAAATCGATATTCCGCAGTTTATATTCAACGTGAGAAAAACCCGGCCCCGGCAGCAGCGGCCTAAGGGCATACGCGCCTCATGCGATGCAGCGCTCATGCATGAAACCTGCAGCGCCATGGGCGCCTCGGAGGAGGACTGGCGCTTTGTTGTAGAAGACGTGCTCGACGAGGTGCGCGACACGCAGAAGGGATTTGAAGACCTGCAGGCCCCCATGGACAAGAAAGGTGCGGAGTTCTTTCTCAACCAGAATTCCCGCGAACCCGTTACAGAACCGGATGAAATGGTCCCGCTCTGGAAAATACTTCACACAGTGGGTGCGGACTGGACCTACGGCTCCAAGGGATGGGGTGCTGAGAATTACTGCATGTTCATGGCAGATGACGAGGGATGGGAAAATATCGTGCGCACCAAGGCAAAGGCGGTTGACGACCTCGGCTGCAGGGTCTGGTTAAACACGGAATGAGGGCATGAAATGTTTGCAGTCCGGGCCGGACTGAAAAAATTCAACATTCCGCATAATTTCGAAATCAGAAGTATCATCGAGTATTACGCCAAATGGATCAGGGAGGGCAGGCTCAAGGTAAGTCCTGATTGGAACAGCGATTTAAAGATCAAATTCACCGTACAGGATCCGTGTCAGCTCGTACGCAAAAGCCTGGGAGACCCGGTGGCCGAGGACCTCAGGTATGTGGTCAGGTCAGTGGTTGGCGAGGAAAACCTTATAGACATGTTTCCGAATCGCTCCAACAATTACTGCTGCGGCGGAGGCGGCGGGTTTCTGCAGGCGGGGTTTCCCGAGCAACGGCGAGCCTTCGGCAAATTCAAGTTCAACCAGATCAGGGCCACTGGTGCGGAATACTGCATCACTCCCTGCCATAACTGTCATTCCCAGATCCATGATTTAAACGAGCATTACGGGGGCGGCTACCAAACCGTGCATCTCTGGACCCTGATCTGTCTGTCCATGGGAATGCTTGGCGAAAATGAGCGGGCCTATCTGGGCCCTGACCTTGCAGAAGCGGGTCTATAGCCGACAGGAGGGGGTATGGAGACTTTTTTCGACCTGGTGCAGCAGGTACAGAAGCCGGGATTGTGCCACAGGTGCGGCGGCTGCGTTACATTCTGCACAGCCGTAAACTTCGGCGCCCTGGAACTCGATGAAGACGGAAGGCCCCGCTACGGGGACATGGAAAAATGCATCGAATGCGGTCTTTGCTACTGCATATGCCCGGAAATCGAGGAATTCGAAGAAGAGACAAAGCGCAAGGTGGGCTGGAGTTCGCCAAACGGCCGTATAATTGAGACCACGGTGGCAAGGGCCTCGGATCAGGGGGTCAGGGAGAAGGCCACAGACGGAGGAGTTGTCACGGCGCTGCTGCTTCACCTTTTTGACAGCGGCCGCATTGACGGAGCAATTGTCACCAAGCAGTCAGGACCTTTCCAGCGACGGCCGTATCTTGCGGTCACCCGCGATGAAATTAAGGACGCCGCAGGGTTTTATTTTGATACTTCCCACGGCATGCATTACATGAGCGAAAAATACGTCACCTACTCCTCCATTGAGGAGTTTGAGCCCGTGATGAAAAAAGGCCTGCGGAGGGTTGCGCTTGTGGGGACCCCGTGCCAGATCAAGGCATACAGGCGCATGGAGGTCCTGGGGATTGTGCCGTCGGATTCCATTCAATACTGCTTGGGCCTTTTCTGCTCGGGCAATTTTACTTTTGAAAAGGACCAGCGCAAAAAGCTTGCAGAATCCCACGACTTTGACTGGGATGACGTAAAAAAGATCAACATAAAGGACAGCTTTCTTGTCCATCTCGACAACGGCGAGGTTCGGTCAATTGATCTCGGGGACCTGGATTTCATGAAACGCGTGGCATGCAGGTACTGCCCGGATTATTCCGCAGAGTTCGCGGATCTTTCCTTTGGCGGAATAGGCGCTCCGGAGGGGTGGACCACCGTGATTACCCGCACGCCGCTTGGCCGGGCTGTTTTTGCCGACGCCAGGGGAGATGCAGTGGAGGAGTTCTCCAGGGATGAAAAATCCAATTATGCCTCAGATGCCCTGTCGGTAATGCGGGGGGCTGCAGCGAAAAAGAAAAAGGCGGCCCGTCACAATCGCCGGGATCTGGGGAAAAAGTCCGTAAATATCAAGGATTAAAGAGGAAAAGCCTATGGCGGCAAAAGTTGCAAGCGACTGGTTGAATTCGTGTTCCGGCTGCGAAATAGCGGTTGTGGACCTTGGCGAGCGCCTTCTGACCGTGCTGGATCTCGTGGAGTTCGTGCACATTCCTGCACTAATGGATCACAAGTACTACGGGCAGACCGGCGGAGGCTCGCATGTGGAGTTTCCCGAGGCGGATCTTGGAATAATAAGCGGAGGCATAAAAAACGAGGAGCATCTGGAGGTTGCCAGGGAGATGCGCAAGAAATGCGGGGCAATCATAGCCCTGGGCACCTGCGCCACCCACGGGGGAATCCCCGCACTGGCAAACTGCTGGAAAAACGATGAGGTTCTTGGCCGTTACTATTCCACCGAGACCACGGATTCCTGCGATGCCCTGCCATCAGACGGCGTGCCCGCCCTGCTGGATTCGGTTTACGCCCTGGATCAGAAAATAGGAGTGGATATCTACCTGCCTGGATGTCCTCCGCATTCGGACCAGGTGTTTTCAGCCCTGGCTGCCTTTCTTGAGGGTCAAACCCCGGAGCTTGCAGGCAAAAGCGTGTGCGACACCTGTCCCACTGTAAGGGAGGGCAAGGGCAAGGTAAAGCAGTTAAGAAGGTTCCTGGAGGCCCCTCAATACGGAGGAGCGGATGAACCCCTTGATCAGATGCGCTGCCTGCTTGAGCAGGGATTTTTGTGCATGGGCCCTGTGACAAGGGCCGGCTGCGGGGGAGAAAACGTTTTGCCCCGCTGCATTTCCGCCAGGGTACCTTGCCGCGGATGCTACGGCCCTGTTCAGCAGCAGGGAAACCAGAGGCTGGATATGTTAAATGCGCTTGCCTCGAACGGAATCGACATCGGTTCGCTTCCGGAAACCTTATCCATGCTTCGGTTTTCCGGGGCGCACGGAGCGCTGAAGCCCGTGCTTAAAAAATCCTGAAACCTGATGTCCGAAGCGCTTAAAAATTAATGGTTCGGCTCTGCAATTCATCCGAGGAGGTACAATGACCGAAACACGCACCATAAAGATTTCTCCGGTCACCCGGATCGAGGGGCATGCCACAATCGCCGTACAGCTCGACGATACAGGCAACGTCTCTGATACCAAGGTGCACTTCCAGTCGATAAGGGGTTTTGAAAAGTTCGTGGAAGGCAAACCCGCAGAGGAACTGCCCAGGATTGTCAACCGGATCTGCGGTATATGCCCCTGGCACCATCACCTTGCATCCAACAAGGCGGTGGACAGCTGTTTCGGGGCCACCCCCCCGCCTGCCGGGCAAAAGCTGCGGGAACTTATCCACAGCATTGCCCAGGCGGAAGACAAGCTTTTACACTTTTTCTTTCTGGCTGCGGCAGACTTTGTTATCGGCCCGGATGCCGATTATTCAGTGAGAAACGTCATCGGAGTGGCCAAGCAAAACCCGGAGCTTGCAAAAAAAGTGGTCCAGATGCGCTACAAGGCCAAGATGATAATCGAGAAATTCGCCGGCAAAAGCATTCATCCCGTGGCAGGCGTCACCGGCGGATTTGCAAAGTCAATGACAGAAGAAGACCGCAAGTGGATGCTTGCTGACATGCGCGAGATCTATGATTTTGCAAGGTTTACGATCGATTTTGCCAAAAAGGAGGTCTTTCCGAAATACATGGACGCCATCCAGAGCCTGGGGGTCATAAACACAGGTTTCATAGGCACTGTGGATGACGAGGGCTCGCTGAATTTGTATGACGGAAACTTAAGGCTCATGAAGCCAGACGGATCCTACACTGACTTTGCTCCCCGGGATTATGCAGACCACATAGGAGAGCACGTTCCTTCCTGGTCCTACGGAAAATTCCCCTATGCAAAAGCCTGGGATGAAGGCTTCTCCCTGGATCTTGACAACCCGAAGGGTATATACAGGTCAAACACCCTGGCCCGGGTCAATGTTGCAGACCGGATGGCAACACCTGCGGCCCAGGAGGAATTGGAGGAGTTCAGGGAATTGTTCGGCAGGCCCGCCCAGGCCACGCTTCTTTATCATTACGCCAGGCTCATAGAGGAGGTTTATGCCTGCGAGCATGCAATCGAGATGCTCGAGGACCCGGATATCACGGATCCTGATGTTAGGGCACCAGTGGAACCCAGAGCCGGCCGGGGCGTGGGGTGCGTGGAAGCGCCAAGGGGAACCCTGATACATGACTATTCCACGGACGACAACGGAATGATCACCAGGGCGAACCTGATAGTGGGAACCACACACAACCTGGGCCCCATAAACATGAGCGTTGAGCAGGCTGCACGCGCGCTTATCAAGGACGGCCACGTGGACGAGGGAATCCTTAACAGGGTGGAGATGGCGGTGCGCGCCTACGACCCGTGAGTCTCCTGTGCCACGCACAGCCTGGACGGCGGTGTAGCAATGGAAATGACCATCCGTGATGCAAACGGCAATATTTTAAAAAGACTGCAAAATTAAATACTGCCGTTATGGAGCCCGGCTCTGTCCGGGCTCCATAACTGGCAGCAATTCCCGGTGATTTTTTCAAGTCATGGGAATCGGCATATATTAAGTTCCTTTTATGATTTCTTTCGTATTTTGATTGAAATCGAAATCGACTCCGATCCCGATAAGACTGAAACAGCATGACAACAACCTGATAATTCTTCACCGGGAATTGCCGCATAACTATATTCCACAGGATCCCAAAGAAACCCGGCAGGTTTCTTAACGGGATTTTTGCATCTTTATTTCCTGTTTTTTTTCTTTCTTTTCAACCCCCCTTGAACACTGCATTTCTATTGTTATTTTATTAACAGGCGTATTTTTTGTTAAACATTGTTCCTTGACAATGGCAGGTATTTTTGCGAGCATATGCTTAAAAGCGCTGGATTTTATAATTTCACAAATGAGCAATGTTTTTTTGATCCAGTTTTTTTCAACCGGATCTGACTTCCAGCACCAGCACCAGCAGTTTTGTTCGCACCACTACCATCGGCTCCGCTTCCGGCAAACCGGCATCCGGCCCGGGCACCACCAATGGCTTCGGATTTTTTCTGAATCGGTTTTCCGGCGCAATATAGCAAAAGAATGGACGGTCAACGCCAAAACCAACCCAACTTCTTTAAAAGGGAGGAGCCCATGTCAGACAAGCCTGTCGGATCCGTTGTGGTGGTCGGCGGGGGAATTGCCGGTATCCAGTCATCCCTGGATCTGGCCAACTCCGGCTATTATGTTTACCTGCTGGAAAAAAGCCCTGGCATCGGCGGTGCCATGGCCCAGCTGGACAAGACCTTTCCCACCAATGACTGTGCCATGTGAATTATTTCGCCCAAGCTGGTCGAGGTCGGCCGGCACATCAACGTCGAACTGATCACACTGGCTGAAGTCGAAAAAATAGAAGGGGAAAAAGGCCATTTCCAGGTCAGTGTTCAAAAGACCCCCCGCTTTATTGATCCTTCCAAATGCACCGGATGCGGCGAATGCACGGAGGTCTGCCCCATTGAACTTCCCAGTGAGCATGATGCGGGACTGGCCAGCCGCAAGGCCATCTATCTGCCCTATTCCCAGACCATTCCGGGTGCGTATTCAATCACCAAAAAAGGAACCGCCCCCTGCCGGGCGACATGTGCGTCCCACGCAAGCGTTCAGGGCTTTATTGCCCTGACCCGGGATGGCCGCTACCAGGAGGCCCTGGAGCTTTTCAAGCGTGACCATCCCTTTCCTGGCGTATGCGGCCGTGTCTGCGACCATCCATGCGAGGAGGGCTGCAGTCGTGGTTCGGTTGACGCGCCGCTTCGGATCATGGATATCCACAGATTTTTGGCAGACAGGGACATGGCCGACGGCAAGCCCCATGTGCCGGCCAAAAAGGCACAGCGCGAAGAAAAAATTGCAATTGTCGGCGCCGGTCCCGCGGGCCTGACCTGTGCCTATTTCCTGGCCATTGAGGGGTATGCGGTCACTGTTTTTGAAAAACTCAATGTGCTGGGCGGAATGCTGACTGTGGGCATTCCGGAGTATCGTCTGCCCAGGTATGTCACCGAGGCTGAAATCCAGGTTGTCAAGGAGCTTGGCGTTGAGTTTCAAACCGGCGTTGAAATCGGCAGGGATTTTACCATCGGCGAGCTGCGCCGGCAGGGATATAAGGCGTTTTTCATCGGTATCGGCGCCCATGAATGCCGCCATCTCAACATCGAGGGGGAAGAATGCGAGGGGGTTTATCCCGGGGTCGAATATCTGCGCAATATCAATCTGGGCGGCCATATTGACCTTGGCGACCGGGTGGCGGTAATCGGAGGCGGAAATGTGGCCATGGACGCGGTGCGAACCGCCATTCGCAAGGGAGCAAAAAACCCTTTTATCATTTACCGAAGGTCAGTGGAGCAGATGCCCACCCATGCCGAGGAAATCGAGGAGTGCCGGCAGGAGGGCATAGAACTGATGACCCTGACTGCTCCCAACCGGATCATCTCGGAAAACGGCAGGGCCTGCGCAATTGAATGCATGCGCATGGAGCTTGGCCCCCCTGATGAAACCGGGCGCCGCAGGCCGGTACCTGTCAAGGGGTCCGAATTTGTCCTGGAAGTCGATTCCGTGATTCCGGCCATCGGCCAGGAGATAGACTGGACCTGCCTCACGGATGACTGCGCATGCAGCCTTTCGGACAGGAAAACACTGGAGGTCGACCCTGTTACACTGCAAACGGATGACTCCGATATTTTTGCTGGCGGAGACGCGGTTACCGGTCCTTCCACGGTGGTTGAGGCAGTGGGTGCGGGAAAGCGGGCAGCCATTTCCATTGACCGCTTTGTCCGGGGCGAAGATCTTTACGAGGGCCGGGGCAGGCAGTGGATTGCCATGCAGGACGTGGAAACCGGCGACGTTGCTGCCACAGAGCGCGCTCCAGTTGCCCTGCGGGACCCGGAAACCCGGGTCACCAATTTCGATGAAGTCAGGCTCGGCATAGACGAGGATGCCGTGCATGTGGAAACAAACCGCTGCCTGCAATGCGGCGGCTGCTGCGAGTGCTATGCTTGCGTATACGCCTGCAGGGCTGAAGCCGTGACTGTTGAAACCCACAACCAAAAGCCTGAGACATTTGCCATAGAGACCGGGGCAGTTATTTTAAATCCCGGGTTCAAGCCGTTTGATCCTTCAGGAATTGATTTTTACGGGTACAAAAAGATTCCTGATGTGATCACCAGCCTGGAATACGAGCGCATGCTTTCTGCCGGTGGGCCCTTTCAGGGACATATCAAAAGGCCTTCTAACGGCATGGAGCCGCGGTCCGTGGCCTGGATCCAGTGCGTGGGCTCCCGCAACACCAATTCCTGCGACAACGAGTATTGTTCCAGCGTTTGCTGCATGTACGCCATTAAGCAGGCCCTGATAACCGACGCCCACCTGCCGGGGGGAAGCGAGCAGACCATTTTTTACATTGACATCCGGTCCCACGGCAAGGAGTTTGAACTCTATTACCAGTATGCCATGGAGCAAAATGTTCGCTTTATCCGGGCCAGGCCCCATACGATTCATCCGGGTCCTGACAATTGCGGGGTTTGCCTGGTATATGTCACGGAAGACGGCCGCCGTGTGGTGGAAAATTTTGACATGGCCGTGCTTTCCCTCGGCATGGAGGCCCCGTCTGACGCCGCCGGCATTGCCCGGAGCGCCGGAATTGAACTTACGGAAAATCATTTTGCCGAAACTGTCAGCTTCAACCCCGGTGCTACCACCCGGGACGGCATTTATATCGGCGGCAGTTTTGCCGGGCCCATGAATATCCCTGAATCCGTGGCCCAGGCTTCATCTGCGGCAGCCGCTGCATCCGGGTCCCTGGCGCCGGCGAAAAACACCCTGACCCGGGAGAAAAAATACCCGCCTGAAAAAAACATTGCCGGCCAGGAGCCCCGTATCGGCGTGTTTGTATGCTCCTGCGGGGTCAATATCGCCAGTACCATTGATGTGGCGGCCCTGGTGGAATATGCCATGTCGCTTCCCAATGTGGTTTTTGCGGAAAACAACATGTTCACCTGTTCCACAGACACTCAGAACATGATGGCCAAGGCAGTGGAGGAAAACAGCCTCAACCGGATTGTTGTGGCTGCCTGCTCCCCGCGAACCCACGAGCCTTTGTTCCAGGACACTTTAAAGGAGGTGGGCTTAAACGGCTATCTGCTGGAAATGGCCAATATCCGCAATCTCAATGCATGGGTGCACCAGGAGGAACCCCAAAGGGCCCTGCAAAAGGCAAAAGCCCAGGTGCGCATGGCCGTGGCCAAGGTCGGCAGGGCTTATCCACTGGAAGACCTGCCCATTGATGTTATCCAGAAGGCCCTTGTGATCGGCGGCGGTCCGGCCGGCCTGAGCGCTGCACTGAACCTGGCCGATCAGGGGTGTGAAACCGTTTTGGTGGAAAAGTCAGGCCATCTTGGCGGAAATGCCGTCAACATCCGGAAAACCGCCGCAGGCGAGGATGTGGCCCCTGCGCTGGAGGATCTGATTGCCCGGGTGGAAAGCCACGATAATATCCATGTGCTGAAAAACGCGGAGCTGATATCAGCCAGCGGCACCGTGGGCAGCTTTTCCAGTGAAATAAATGTCAACGGCGGGGTCCAAAGCATTGAATACGGCGCGGCTGTTCTTGCCACCGGCGGCCGGGAGTCGGTGCCTGAAGAGTATCTTTACGGAGCCGATGATCGGGTGATGACCCATCTTGAGTTTGACAAAAAGCTTGCCGACCCGGCCGGGGATGCGGCACAGGCCGGAACCGCGGTTTTTATCCAGTGCGTGGGCTCGCGCAATGAAAAGCGCAATTACTGCAGCCGGATCTGCTGCACGCATACCATGAAATCAGCAATTGAGCTAAAGCAGCGAAACCCGGATATCAATGTTTATGTCCTGTACCGCGATATCCGTACCCACGGGACCAATGAGGCGTTTTACAAAAAGGCCAGGCAGCTCGGGGTCATATTTATCCGCTATGAGCCGGAAAACAAGCCGCTGGTCTTCCGGGAGGACGGGCGGCTGATGGTGCAGACCCGGGCCCCGATTCTTCAAAAGCAGGTGGTGATAGACACCGATTACCTGGTGCTGGCCGCAGCCATTGAACCCAATGATGTCTCCGATCTGGTGGGCATTTTCCGGTGCGCCACCAACCAGGACGGGTTTTTAAACGAGGCCCATCCCAAGCTTCGGCCCGTGGACATGTCCGTGGACGGCCTGTTTATCGCAGGTGTTTGCAATTACCCGAAAATGATCGAAGACGCCATATCCCAGGGAGGAGCCGCGGCGTCCCGGGCAGGGGTGATTTTGTCCCAGAACCGCATGTACCTGGATGCGGTCAAATCCTTCGTTAACGAGCAATGCGACGGATGCGCCGTGTGCGTGGATGTATGCCCGTATGACGCCATTTCGATTAAAGAAGAGAGGGTCAACGGGTCCGTGGTCAAAAAGGCGCAAACAGAGCCGGCCCTGTGCAAGGGCTGCGGGGCGTGCGAGGCCACGTGTCCCAAGCAGGGCATCGAAGTTCACGGTTTCACCATGGAGCAGCTCAGGTCCCAGGTGCATGCCGCCCTGGAAGCGGTTAATTAAAACCGGACAACAGGAGGACAAGGCAATGAAGGAGAGTTTTGAGCCGACCATCGTTGGTTTTTTCTGCAACTGGTGCGCATATGCCGGCGGGGATCTGGCAGGTGTCATGCGTATCCAGTATCCGCCCAACCTGCGCCCGATCCGGGTGATGTGCACCGGTATGGTGCATCCTGAACTGGTGCTGGATGCCTTTTCCCGGGGGGCTGACGGCATCCTTGTGATGGGGTGACATCCCGGGGAATGCCATTACCTGGAGGGTAATGAAAAAGCCCGGGCAAGGGGGGAAGCCGTAAAAATGGTCCTTGAGGATTCCGGCATTGATCCGCAGCGGTTTGCCATTGAATGGGT